>CAZTIR010000051.1:0-10101 GCA_964613695.1 uncultured Desulfurococcales archaeon
GGGTGGCGAATCTATAACCATAAGCTTTGAGAGTACCTCTTCGCTCGGCTCTAGTCCCGTCTCTAACGCCTCCCTCACTGCTCTTACAATCTCCCAGCGCCCACTATAGCACGTGCATATTGTTAACACCCTGTCCGCAGACTTGTTACTCGCATTCATGAGCTCCTCGGCCTCGTTAACAAGCCTCTCGGGTAGTAGCGTGAAATCCCCGACAACCTTAACCCTAACCAGCCCCTCCTCGACACGCTTATCTCTCATCAACTCGCGGAAGGCTAGTGACAAGAGCTCGTAAAGCTTCTCGAGCTCCCTTCTACTACGATGCAGGCAATTCTCCCTTGACAACGCGTATACAGTGATATGTTTCACTCCGAGATCCCATAGCTTGTTAAGCACTCTACGCATCACATTGTATCCGACATAGTGCCCCATCCACACTGGTAGACCGTGGCGCCTAGCCCACCTTCTATTACCGTCTGGTATTATCGCGACGTGAGTTGGTAGTACACGCAGCCTACTCTCCACGAGGCGCGCTAGAAGCCCGCGCACGCCAGCGAGAAGCCCTCGCCTCGCTACCCTAAAACCCGCGTACCGTTGAATGGAATCCACCTATGATTGCCCCTTGCTAGACGCTGTGCAAACTCTCACGTTTATTAGGGGCTCGTCCTGGTGTGAGCCGCGGGGTATAGGGAATGGAGTACATCTATGCGAGCCTCTTGCTACACTCCCTGGGCAAGGAGATAAACGAGGAGAACTTGAAGAAGATATTCGAGGCTATCGGCGTCCAGCCCGATGAGGTTAGGATAAAGGCGGTTGTTGCCGCACTCAAGGAGATCAACATAGACGAGGTTATAAAGAGTGCGACCGCCATGCCCGTGGCTCCGGCCGCTGCGCCGGCTGCGGCGGCTCCAGCTGCAGCTGGCGGCGAGGAGAAGAAGGAAGAGGAGGAGAAGAAGGAGGAAGAGGAGAAGAAAGAGGGCGTCAGCGAGGAGGAGCTCGCAGGCGGTCTCGAGAGCCTATTCGGATTCTAACGTGTACCTTGCTTTTTTCCAGTCACGCCGCTTGCCCTATAACTGCCTATCTATAATAGAAGCCCTCTATGGGTGGCTCGAGGGTCTTGGGACAAGAGGAGCCCATGGTCTATATGAAGATCTACGAGGTGAACGGCGAGAGGCTGATTGCCATCTGTGACGAGGAGCTGCTAGGCGTGAAGCTGCGCGAGGGCGAGATAAGTCTATACGTCGACCCAGCCTTCTATGGAGACCAGTTAGTCCCTCTCAGCGTGGCGCTAGCCGAGGCTAGGCAGGCTACAATGCTGAACCTGGTGGGAGAGAAGATAGTCAACGCGGCGATTAGGGAGGGTCTGGTGCACCCTGCCGCTGTTCTCCGCGTACAAGGGGTGCCGCATGCCCAAGTGGTGAAGATGCCTTGGTGACGTATCTAACCCGGTGTGTCCGCTGCGGGCGCGAGAGTAGGCTCGTAGATGGCAGACTTTGCCCCGATTGCTACCTCGAGGTGCGCGGCCTAGGCTCCTTCCCGGAGATAGTGACCGTGGAGGTGTGCCCCCGCTGCGGTTCCTACAGATTCGAGGGTAGGTGGTACCCCCCGCCCATAGACGCAGCCAGCCTCGATGACGTTGTCAGGGAGGTCTTGAAGCTGGTTCTAGCGACTTCTTTCAAGCCCAACCCGGAGGTCGAGTCCTACCGTATCGAGGAGGTTGAGCTCATACGAGACCCCTATCATGGCGACTACGCGCTAGTCAGGGTGGTCGGTAGGCTTAGAGGGTTTGATGGCGAGTACGTGAAGGAGTATAGTGTTAGGGTTAATGTCCGGAAGAGGCTGTGCCCACAGTGCATGAAGAAGGCTGGAGGCGCTATAGAGGCTATTCTACAGGTTAGGGGTGAGGGCGGGAGGCTCACCGAGGAGCAGAGGCAGGCTGTCGAGAGGGTTTTGGATAACCTCTCTCCAGCGCTACGCGAGTATGTGAGCGACGTGGTGGAGCAGAGGGAGGGTTTCGACCTAATACTTGTCGATCAGGGAGCCGCTAAGATGATAGCCGCTAAGCTTAGAGCCGCGCTGGGCGCCAAGGTTGTTGAAAGCTGGAAACTCGTGGGCCGGTATCGGAACGGTCGTCCAAAGAAGAGGCTCACCCTCAGCGTGAGGCTCCCCTTCTACTCCCCCGGCAGCCTCGTGGAGTACCATGGTGGGCTCTATAGGGTCGAGCAGATTAGGAATGGTTACGTCTACATCCGCATGATAGGCTCGAAGAGGCTCCACCGTCTTACGGCAGAGGAGGCTTGGAGAGCGCTGCGCAAACCACGATTTGAGGAGGAGATGCGCGTCCTGATAGCAGCCGAGACGCCTAAAACTATACATCTGCAACGATTGGACGGCAGCTACGAGTATATAGAGATGCCCAAGAGGGACGTGAGGGCGGACTCCATGCATCTGAGCATAGGGTCCGAGGCCCTACTTGTTCGCGTGAACGGCAAGTACTATGTCATACCCGTGGAGGAGCATTGATAGCCTATTAGTAGGCCTAGGTTGTAGAGCACAAGGGGTGATGCTACCCCGTGGCGAAGAAGAGGAGGAATGAGGAGACCTCTAGCAAGGAGCCTCCCTTGCCTAACCCCGAGGAGGGTACGGTACTCTGCATAGTCGAGAGGCTCCTCGGAGCTGACTACTTGCAGGTGAGGTGCGCCGACGGCATGAGCCGCAAGGTTAGGATACCGGGTAGTATGAGGAGAAGGGTCTGGATGAGGGAGGGTGACCTAGTCCTAGTAGCCCCCTGGGACTTTAAACCAGAGCGCGGCGACGTAATCTACCGCTACTCGAAGGATGAGGTACGGAAGCTGGTTGAGAAGGGTCTAGTGCCCGAGGAGCTGCTAGAGCTTATCGAGACCGAGGAGGTGTGAGGGGAGGCACTCCTGGGCGGTAGGCGCTATAAGAGGTTAAAGGATCGGGAGCTTTTCGAGACAGTAGAGGAGGTCTGGGACTACCAGACCCTCATGGCGGCCTACGAGGTTGCGAGGCGTCTACGTATCGATAGGTTCGCTGGCGTTGTGAGCGCCGGGAAGGAGGCGAGGGTCTATAGGGCTGTAGGGCGTGATGGGAGAGAGTATGCTGTTAAGATATACCTCACCGCGACTGCAGAGTTCCGCAGGAGCATATACAAGTATATCATAGGCGATCCTCGCTTCGAGGGCATAGACCTGAGCAACACTAAGAAGCTGTTCTTCGCCTGGGCTCGTAAAGAGTATCGCAACCTCAAGAGGATGTACGAGGCTGGCGTCAGCGTGCCGAAGCCCTACCTCGTCTACCAGAATATAGTGGTTATGGAGTTTATAGGGCGTGAGGGGAGGCGTGCACCTCTCCTAAGCGAGCTCGTTGGAGAGCTTGATGAGGAGGAGTGGGCGAGCATCTATAAGCAAGTCGTCGAGAACCTTGAGAGGATAGTGTGCAAGGCTAGGCTCGTGCATGCAGACCTATCAGAGTATAACATTATGTATCTTGATGGACGCGTATACGTGATAGACGTCGCGCAAGCCGTAGACCTAAGCCACCCCATGGCCATCGAGTTCCTAGAGCACGATGTTAAGACGGTTCATGATTTCTTCGAGAACAGGGTTGGTATAGAGACTCTCGGTGCAGAGGAGGTGCTTAAACGCTTGAAACCATGCCTACCGGATAGCAATGCCTAGATTACCCGCTTCACACTTGATAAGGCCGCAGATAGGGTAGAGGATGTGAGCATGACCTCTGAGAAGCTCTACGCGTTTGGCGTAGCTAGTGCACTTCATGGTAGAGAGTATTACGAGAGGTTGTGGGAGGAGTATAGGAGCGTCTTCGACGCCCTCGGGATCAAGAGCTTCACCGTGTTTACGAACGAGGCTAGTATAACCGAGCAAGCCTCTCGCATCCGGGAGGCTGATGCGCTCTTCATAGCTGTTCTCACGGGCGGCTCGAGTAGGCTCGTGAAGAAGGTGGCATCGTTGATTGACGAGCGTACGCCGATAGTGCTGCTCGCCCACGGGTTCCACAATAGTCTAGCATCGGCGCTTGGGGCCAAGTCTAGGCTCGAGGAGGAGAAGCACCGGGTATATATCATAGAGTCTCGCACGCCCTCCGAGGCTATAGACGAGCTTGCCGTGGTCACGAGGGCTATTCGGGGCCTGGTTAAGCTAAAGTCGATGCGCGTTGTCCAGCTCTTCACCGACCAGGTTTACGATGAGGGTGTTGAAGCCTCTAGAATCTTCGGGTTTAACATAGAGAGTGTTACGCCGCAGCAGCTGGACTATGAGATGCAGAGGGTCAATATCAATGAAATCAGAAAGTACTTGGAGAGTCACTTCGATCTTGGTGGTGTGGATGAGTCGCTGTTGGAGAAGCCCGCTAGGCTGGCCTTGGCCGCCGAGAGGATAGCCAAGGCTAGGAACGCAGACGTTGTCGTGATAGACTGCTTCCCCTTCATACGCGCAAAGGGTTTCACACCATGCCTCATGATGAGCTACCTGCTCGACCAGGGGCTTGTGGGGGTGTGCGAGGCCGACTACCGCTCCCTAATACTAATGGTGCTTGCTAAGCAGCTGACCGGGAGACCCGGGTGGATAGCAAACCCGAGCCACTACGAGCACGACACCCATAAGCTCATACTCGCTCACTGCACGGGAGCCACGATACTAGGCGAGTATGCAACGCTACTACCCCACTTCGAGACCGGCAAACCCTACGCCGTGCTGACGAAGATAAAGCCGGGTACGTACACGCTAGCCGGGATATCGCCAGGGTTTAGGAGGATGGGTGTCGCGCTCGCGGAGGTAATAGAGTCTGGCATGCTGACCGGAGGCAGGTGCAGGACGCAGGTGGTTGCAAAACTGGAGGAGAAGGATCCGAGGCCCTTCCCCCAGAAAGCAGTCTCCAACCATCACGTGCTCATACCAGGCGATGTTAGGAGAGAGCTAACCATTCTAGCCACACTAGCCGGAATGGAGGTCGTGCAATACTAGCACAACTGTTGTGCAAACAACTGTTGTGCGGAGAGCGGCGCTTCTCATCAGGAGCTGTTTTACCCTCGAACAACTCTGGCGGTGCCAACGGCTTTACACATGATGCATACGAGTACAACTCGCACACTAGTCGCTGTGTAAGGCAGTGAGGCGCCTTGTATAACTCCATATAACCACAACTCTGTACCGGGGTCCACCACTATATAGGGACCCTCACGCCAAGCTCGTCCAATCTGAACTATATAGTTTAGCTTAGACGCTGATATTGTATAATCGTAGACCTTGAGAAGAGAAATGCGTGCAGATACCGCACCCCTGTTTATAACGTGCACGTGAACATCGAGGCCGTTAGGCTCTACTATAACGTAGCTATCTGGTCGTATATCCAACGCTGGGAGAGTCTCATACTCTTGCTGATAAACACCGAGGACATAGGAGATGGCGAGAACAGATATAAGTATGGTTAACACGATAAGGAAGATAGTAGCTAAGAGGGTTGATACACTCCTATAGCCACGTACCACACACCATCACCCCTATGGCACCATTATGGTGTACGGGGGACCTGACGCAGGGGTGGAGCCGCGACCCGCTCATCGGCGCCCGTGACGCGGGGTTCCTCGCGGGTGCCAAGTTGTATCCATCAGATACGGTGATTTTATCTTAACCTGGTCTACGGAGATAGTCTCCCGGCGGAGAGGCCCGATGAAGTGTAAAGCCGGGGCTGACGCGTGACGAGCAACACCTAGGCGGAGGGCCGTTATGGGGGAGAGGCTTGCACCCTTCATACCCTCGCCGGTGAGCATAGTATACCATGCTCTTGATCTGGCGCGCGTCTGTGAGAACGATGTGCTGTACGACCTGGGTGCTGGAGATGGGCGCGTAGTTATCATAGCTGCTCGCGACTTCGGTGTGCGTAGAGCCGTAGGCGTCGAGATAGACGATGTCCTCGCCACGGTGGCGCGCGTCAGGGCCAGGGAGGAGGGTGTTGAGGATAGAGTCGAGATAATAGAGGATGATATGTTCAGGGTCGATGTTAGTGAGGCTACTGTGGTATACTTGTACATGTACGCGAGTATCAACGAGAGACTCGCCCCCAAGCTAGAGAGGGAGCTTAGCCCAGGCTCCCGGGTCGTGACGCTCGACTTCCCGGTGCCACAGTGGGTGCCGGTCCGCGTGAGGAGAGTTGAGGACGAGGCGGGTAGGATACGGAGCATCTACCTGTTCGTGAGGGGTGTTAGCGACGCAAAGAGCCTGGCTAGGAGGGGTAGGGAGCGGCTACAAGCATTTGCCGAGAGACTCGACCCGTGTAGACGCCTAGCCGGGCCTACTGTAGCCTCTCGCGTAGAATCCGCCAGTACTCCTCGTCGTTCATGATCTCTTTCTGCTCCCTCTCTATCTTACGGATAAGGCCGACCGCACCCCTCTCAACGAAACGCTCGACGCTCCTCACGGCATCCGGCATGCTTGAGGGCCTCCAGGGTAGACCCGAGCGGCCTATCGAAGCCTTCGCCAGCAGCCATAGCCTTACGGCACCCCGCCTCACATGCTCCTTGAGCGTCTCAGGGTCTAGGCGGCCATCGAGGCTCCACCAGAGCTCGCGCACAAAACTAACACCAAGGGCGCGCGCAACCATATCACGCCATTCTTTCCACAGCTCTAAGCGCCTAGCATACACTTCTTGCAATACGCGCTCGGGGTCAAGCTTCGTAAATGGCGTCCTCAACGCAGCTGCTACGAGCTCGCGAGTCAACCCCACCGTCGGATCGTCGTGCAAGAGCGCTACAGCCGCCGCGAAGCTACTGTGGATGAGTGCGTCGCGTACAGCCTCCAGCGGGTCCCCTATACTCGGCTCGTAGACGCCCTCAATCATCTCCTCTACTTCGCGAGGATCTAGAGGATCGGTTGCCGCCGGCACCCCCTCATACACTACGAAGGGTACGCTCAGGGCGCCCTCCCGCAACACCACCCTAGGATCCGTGACGTCAACGAGCTCGACACTATCGAGCTTACCTCGTTCGGCTAGGTGGCGCACAAGCTTATAGCTCACGGCGCACGTGGGGTGTATGAATATCTTCACGCGCGTAAAGGCTCCCACCGTGTCACCCGCCTGCTAGAAGCTGTTTAATCTTTGCCGCGAGGTCCTCTAGGAGCTGGCGCGTTACTACCGGAGGCGCTGGCATGTGGAGCTCGAGCTTCTCGACACTGAAGCCGCAGGAGGATAGGATATCGGATATCTTCTTGCCAGCCACACCGCCCCAGCCGTAAGGCGAGAGGAGTATCACGCGCTTCCCGCGCGCGGCGCTCTTCTCGCAGAATAGTAGCGCTAGGTGGCGGAGGAGCGGGTTACTCTCAGCCTCGTAAGTCGCACCGCTTAGCACTATTAGCTTGGAGTCTGCCGCGTGGGCCACTATATCGCTCAGGGCATGCCTCTTGACATCGTTGAGAGTATAGTAGTGGACTTGGTAGCCACTGGCCGCTAGTAGTCTAGCGGCGATACCCCCCAGTAGGTCGCTAGAGCCGTACATCGTCACTGCCACTACTAGCGCTTTGTTCTCGAGGGGCTCTCCTCTACCAAGCCTCTCGTAGAGATCGAGTATCTTGTCCACATGGCTGCGCCAGATCACCCCGTGCCCGGGCGCTATTAGGGAGGGTTTGATGCCGCTAGCCTGTAGCTTCTCCAGAGCCTTGACGATATAGTCGCGATAGTGGCCGATAACCGTCACGACATACTTCTGAGCGTACCATAGTATGGTGTCAAGCGAGCCGCCCTTCTCGGCCTCATCGTCGTAGATGTATGGGAGTGTACCATAAGCGCCGAAAACATCGCAGGTTATGAGGGCCTTGTACCCGGGTATCCACGTGACCATGGTCTCGGGCCAGTGGAGCCAAGGCGTGTAGACTAGGCGCAGCTCAACCCCGCCGACCCTGATCGTCTCGCCGTCCTTCACGATTCTCATCCTGGAGGCGAGTGTCGGGTAACTCTGCCTAGCCATCCTAAGCGCCAGGGGGTGAGCCAACACGGCCGCGTTGACCGCGTGCTTCGCTATGAGTTCTAGCGAGCCCGTATGATCCGGCTCCATATGGTGAACCACAATGTACCTCACATTCTTAAGATCGATTATGCTCTCCAATGCCTCTAGGTGGGCGGCTGCATAGTTGAACTTCCACCCGTCAAAGACGACTGCACCCTCCTCCGTCACGAGGAGGTAGGAGTTGTAGGTTATGCCCTCCGGTATCTCCCACTGACCCTCGAAGAAGTTCACCCTATCGTCATCGACTCGTAGCAGATAGAAGTTCTTCTCAATCTCTTCTATAGTTACTCTCACGATTACACCAGTGTACCGGGGCAGGGTGCTAGGGTAAAATCCGGTTGGCGGCTTATACTACACTGTGGCGTCAATGCCTCGGGGCTCGTTTCACAACTCACCCATACGCTGCTTCAACCTAACAAGCCGTGTAAGATAGCCAGCTATCTGGTTCCGGAGCTTCTTAGACTCAACCTCGACCAGCTGCGCGACAACCCTCTTGTTATGCTCGAAGTCTGTGGTGAAGAGGTCGGGGTACATCTGGAGTAGCCTCCTCGCAGTCCTCTTCACCAGGCTCGTGTAGACCTTGCCCATTGTCCCAGCCCCTGCTGCACCGCCCGCATGGCGTAGTAAAACCTTGGTTGCAAAAAGCTTTTATAGAAGTGTAGCCGTACAGCCTACCGGAAGGTCTGGAGGGTGACGAGAGATGGCCCTCTACGGCATCCCGGTACTGGTCTTGAAGGAGGGTACCAGCAGGACTTACGGCCGCGAGGCTTTGAGGAGCAACATACTAGCAGCCAAGGTGTTGGCCGAGATACTGAGGACGAGCCTGGGCCCACGCGGCCTCGACAAGATGCTCGTCGATAGCTTCGGCGACGTGACTATAACGAACGATGGAGCCACGATACTCAAGGAGATGGAGATACAGCACCCCGCCGCCAAGCTAATGGTTGAGGTCGCTAAGGCCCAGGATGCTGAGGTGGGCGACGGCACCACCAGCGCTGTCGTGCTGGCCGGCATGCTCCTAGACAGGGCGGAGACGCTTCTAGAGGAGAACATACACCCCACAACCATCATCGAGGGCTACAAGAAGGCTCTCGCCTACGCCCTCGAGCAGCTAGAGCAGCTAGGCACGCCCGTTAACGTCGAGGACGATGCAGAGCTGAAGAAGATCGCTTGGACTAGCATCGCTAGCAAGTACATCGGCTCGGGCGAGGCTTCCGAGCTGCTACTCGACATGGCTGTCAAGGCTGTGAGGAAGGTTGCGGAGAAGAGACCCGACGGTACCTACGAGGTTAGGCTGGATGACATAAAGATCGAGAAGAAGAAGGGCGGCAGCCTACTCGACAGCCAGTTCGTCGAGGGCATTGTACTAGACAAGGAGGTAGTCCACCCTGGCATGCCGAAGAGGATTGAGAACGCTTTCATCGTGCTCCTCGACGCCCCCCTAGAGGTCGAGAAGCCCGAGATCACCGCTAAGATCAGCATAACAAGCCCGGAGAAGATAAAGGCCTTCCTAGACGAGGAGGCCAGGATACTACGCGACATGGTAGAGAAGATCTACGAGGTTGCTAAGCAGAGGATTGAGAGGGAGGGTTACAAGCTGGGCGAGAACGCTGGCATCGTAGTATTCTGCCAGAAGGGTATCAACGAGGTTGCGCAGCACTTCCTAGCCAAGAAGGGGATAATGGCCGTTAGGAGGGTTAAGAGGAGCGACATGGAGAAGCTTGAGAGGGCTACCGGCGCTAGGATAGTGAGCAGTATCCGCGACCTAACGCCAGACGACCTGGGCTTCGCGGGACTAGTGGAGGAGAGGAGAGTGGGTAACGACAAGATGGTCTTCATCGAGAAGTGCAAGAACCCGAGGGCTGTCACAATCCTCCTACGTGGCGCGAACGACATGCTACTAGACGAGGCTGAGAGGAACCTAGAGGACGCCCTACGCGTACTAAGGAACGTATTGAGGAAGCCGAAGATTGTGCCAGGCGGTGGCGCTGTAGAGGTCGAGCTTGCTATGAGGCTACGCGAGTACGCTAGGAAGGTTGGTGGCAAGGAGCAGCTAGCTATCG
>CAZTIR010000052.1:0-10034 GCA_964613695.1 uncultured Desulfurococcales archaeon
CCACCTCCGGAGAGGATGCCAGTAGCGGCTATAGACGGGGGAGGCGGCTACGAGCCTCTTGTCGGCGGCGCGGCGTTCTACATAACGAGGGCTATTGGGGTGTTCAGCGAGGTCGCCGAGCCTGTTAAAACAGTTGACGTCAAGTTGCTGCCGGTGCGCGACTCTAGGGTTCTCGACGCCCTCCGCTCTCTAACAGAGCATCGGGCGGCACTCCGCACAGTAGAGCGGTTGCCCGGCGGCTCCACGCTCCTAATGGATGGCAGCTATCGTGCGCTTATCTCGGCGGCTATAGTCTCGATTAAGAGGGCTGCATACGGTTACGTCAGCCTCGCTAGCCTCTACGCCGGCCTCTTTAGCCTTGAACTCCTCTCGCTAGTGCATAGGGTGCTTAGCGTAGCGGCTCAGAAGGGTGTAACCGTTGCGTACGTCTCGAAGGACTCGAGTTACAGGAGTTTCAAGGAAGCGGTTCTGCTCCTAGAGCTCGCAAAGATGGCGGAGGATAGCGGGTTGAGCGATTTGGCCATGCTAGCGTTGAAGGCGTATAGCTCGTACCCTATTGGGCGTCTACGCGAGGAGCTTCTACAGTGGAGGAGGCGTGTCAACGAACCCCTCCTCCGCGCTATCCTCGACATGATACTCGATATAGGGTACCGCGACACAACCTTCATAGACGATTTTGCCGGCGATGTTCCAGGCTATACTAGCGTGCTCGAGGTCTCTCTGGGTGGCTTGTACGGGGCGAGTATCGAGAAGAGTGTTGACAGGATGTGCGCGCGTATCGAGGAGTACCTAGGCGACAATGAGGCCGAGAACTGTAGGGGGCTGGCTCCTCAGGCCGTGGAGGCTTATCAACAGCTGCCGGCAAGCCGCATGATATACGCGAGGCTCGCGCCAGGCGATAGCCTGGTTCTCGTAGAGACGCTGGGCTGGGAGAGGAGGCTAGCGAGTGAGGGTAGGAGGGTGACTAGCATACACGATGGCGAGTATAAGCTTCTCGGGGCTCTTGTAGCCGATTACGCTGGGCACCAGTTTTACAACAAGTGGCTTGTAATAGCCCACGAGATAGCGAGCCTCAAGAGCGAGCAGCTCGTGCTCTACACGAAGCTGCTCTACAACCTGGCCAGGGCTCGCGGCGTGGACCTTCGTCTATCAAGGCGTGTCAGCATGGGGGTGACCGGCATTGCCTAGGGGGGTTGGCCTCGGGCCTGTTGTAGGCAGGATTACGGGCACGACGCAGCCAGATAGGTTTGTCTTCACCTTCGACCCCAGCAAGCCCGTGAAGCTCTACGACTATGTTGTTGTTGAGATGGAGGACATACCCCCCGGCTCGGATAGTAGCGTGTCCGTCAAGGTTGTCGCGCAGGTGTATAGCATCGAGAGGGCTAGCCTAGGCTTAACGCCCGAGCACCCCTGGTCTGTTGTGAGAGAGTACAACATACCCCTGGATCTCGACACGCCCCGAGCCGTTGCGAAGGTATTGGGGTACAAGTGGAAGGGGGAGGTGGTGCGTCCCAGGAGCGCTCCCCCCGTAGGCTCCTGGGTGTACCTCGCACCGGATAATCTGCTGGAAGAGTTCTACTCTGTCGAGCCTCCGCGTAGACTCCACATAGGCTACTTGATATCGAGGCCTAACGTGCCTGCATACCTTGACGTCGAGGGTTTGAAGAGGCACTTGGCCATAATCGCTGCCACCGGAGCCGGTAAGACGTGGACGAGCGTCGTGCTCATAGAGGAGCTTCTAAAGAAGTATGCCACCATAGTCGTTCTGGACCCGCATGGCGAGTACGTCACCATGAAGAGTAGTGCTTGTAGCAAGGTTCCCGAGTATTGTAACAGGATTCGCGTAGTAAAAGTGCATAGGGAGCAGGAGGGCGACCTAATATACCAGATTGATGTCACGCGATTGGATGGGCTTGAGCTCGCTAACCTCGCGGGTATACCGTCAAACGCAACGAGGATAAGAAGTGTCGTGATACACGCTAAGGATGTGGCGGATGTTCTCGCGAAAGAGCTTGGAGTCAAGAAGCTTGGGAGCCTACAGTGGCTCAGGAAGGTGATAATAACAGCGTCTAACGCGGTTAGCAGCGCTAAGATAGGTAGCTCGGATAAGCGCTTCGAGATATTCGAGCGCGTGTTCCGAGATAGGCTCAGGCAGAGTATCGTCAAGGAGCTGGGGCTCGATGAGAAGAAGGTGAGCGACGCTCTGGAAAACGCCGCCGCTAGCCTCGAGTATATTAACGCGGTTCAACAGCTCTACGCGACTCTAGCCAAGAGTGTTGAACCCGCGCTAGCGGCCATAAGGTATATACTCGAGCTTGAAGATCTTGGCGTGTATTCGACTACAACCTTACCCCTCGATGAGCTCCTGATCCCGGGTAGCGTCACGGTTGTGAACCTGGCGGGGCTCCCGGAGCAGGTGCAGGATCATGTAGCTTCTAGTATATTGAAGCGTGTTTTCGAGGCGCGAGTCCGTCATATGAGGCGGTTGCCGGGGGAGAGGTTCCCATACCCGGTCCTAGTGGTTGTCGAGGAGGCTCACCGCTTCATCCCGGCGCAGAGGCAGACGCGCAGCTCGCCGATAGCCACGATGATAGCCACTGAGGGTAGGAAGTTCGGCGTCTTCCTATCTATCATTACGCAGAGGCCTAGTAGGATAAACCCTGATGTCTTGAGCCAGGCCCAGAGCCAGATAATACTCCGGATTGTTAACCCGAGGGATCAGCAGGCGGTTAGGGATGCTAGCGAGCAGTTGAGCCAGGAGCTTTTCGAGAACCTACCCGGCTTGAACTCCGGGGAGGCTATAATCGTTGGCCCTGTCACGAAGGTACCGATGATGGTCAGGATTCGTGAACGCATCCTCGAGTATAGCGGCCAGGATATAAGCCTGGTTGCGGCGTGGAGCGAGAGTGCGGCCAGCAGCGCTGGCATAGAGGAGTTGTTGAAGAAGCTTAGTGAGAAGCTCAGTAGCGTAACCGGTAGTGAGATATCACCCGATTACAATGATGTGAGGAGCGCGCTGGCATACCTCTTGAACGTGAGGAGGCTCGACCTTAGGACTCTTAGGAGAGCACTGCACCTGGTTGCGCGTGGAAAGGTGGACGTGTACAGCTTTGACATAGCCGGTTCAAAGATATACGGCAAGGCGGATGGTTATGAAGTTGAGGTAGCGCTAGGCGGTGGGCTTAGGAGGTGCGATTGCGGCGCCGATAGCACTGTAGACGAAGACGCCGTCTGTCATCACATGGTAGCGGTGCTAATTAAGGCTCTACTGGACGGCATCCTGGACGAGTATGTTGAGCGGGAGCCAATACTCTTCGACTCGGAGTAACGATCCACAGCTCTTAGAGTATGTGGAGGAGCTTGCAGAGGAGAGTAGGTACTGTCTCGACAGCGACTCCATCGAGGCGTTGAGAGAGTGCAGCCTGAGCGGGGAGGGCGTCGTAGAGGTTAATGTGGGCGGTCTACGATATAGGATACCGTGCTGGCATCTGCCAGAGGCTTGGGCTAACCTGCTACACGTTACGTGCTCACGTGACTATGAGAAGCTCCCGGGGTTTACCCCTCACAAGGGCTGGGTTGTGATGGATGCCGGAGCCTATATAGGCTTCTACACGGTTTACGCGGCTTTGCGTGTAGGTAGAGAGGGTCTGGTAGTCGCTATCGAGCCTCTAGGTGTTAATCGCGCATTTCTCGAGGAGAACATTGTTGTGAATGGTTTCGAGGATCGTGTAAGAGTGGATCCGCGGGCTTTATCCGATAAGAGATCGGTGGCTCTTTTGCACGTCTCCTGCTACCCGGCGACGAGTAGCCTCTTCCAGGATCATATCCTCAGGCACGGCGAGGTGTGCGGGAGCAAGAGGGTTGTCACGGTGCCGTTAGACCAGCTTATCCAAGACCATGGGCTCGAGAGGGTGGATCTGCTTAAGCTGGACATCGAGGGCGCGGAGAGGCTTGTGCTAGGGTCTAGAGGTTGGGATAGGTATGTTGAGAGGCTCGTAGTCGAAGTTCATACTGATGTTGTAGAGGTAGCCGAGATTATCAAGTTGCTCGAGGAGCGCGGGTATAGGGTGAGACAGTATAAGATAGGCGATTTCCAACATGTTGTGTATGCGTGGTGAGGGGCTCAGTCTACGGGGCGTTGCTCTTCACGCCTCAGCCAACCGTGACTCTTCATCGCCCCTGGTGTGTTGTTCTCACAGTCGCTCTTGATATTGTCTAGCGTGTCTGTGAGACTAGCTACGAGCGTCAATACCGCGTTGAGCAAGGCCCTCGCGGAGGAGTAGTCTCGGGCGTGTATACGTGCAACCACCCTGCCATCCTTCCGTTCTACGCGTATATCCCCCCTCTCGGGGTCCGGGGGGTTCTCTGCCTCGACGAGCAGTGCTTTGAATACTGCTTCGCTCTTCTCGCTCGAGCATAGCTCAACCTGGACCACCGCCTCTATGCTTGTAGGGGACAACCTCTCTCGTACCCAGATGGATGTGTGTACCGGATCGTAAATCCGTGGCTGCTACTATACGTAGCGTGGGACCGCAGACTCTCCGCGTGTGAGTGCAGATGAAGGTGACTTCGAGCATCTTTGGTTGCTCCTCTGCCACCGCGACTACATCGTAGTTTAGTAGCGTGTCTTCGTCAGGATTGACTAATATCTTTGCGAGCATAGAGTACGCTAGCGTATCGACGACGCGCGATGCCTCCTCGCTGTGCACTCTTGAAGCGTCGAGGGCGAGTCGTCTGGTTTGGAATATTCTCTGCGAGCCCGGCGTCTCTCTACGGAGCCGGACGCCAGCCAACGTTATCGTCGATACTAGATGCAGCTCCTCCTCCGGCGGCTCGCCTGGCTCATAGGCTCTTAGTACGCCGGGGTTGCCCTTCTTCACACCAATAACTATAACACGCTCTGCGCCGTACGCGTATGCCTCATAGTAGAGGTCTTGGAGCGTCATCTTGCCACGGTTTAATTTAATGGCGTAGGGTAGCACCGAGGCCAGTTCTTTTGCAAAGCTTCTGGCCCTTTGGCTAGGCCTGTGCGATGTTGTCACAATTATCCTCGCTCTTTGCACGGTCATACTTTCTCCTGCCGAGTATACCGGTGTACTAGGCCCAAACCCCAATATACTAGAGCCCTAGGTGATGTAGACAAGTGGTGAGAGCATGGCCGAGACGAGGGTAAAGGTTACGCGTATACGCATGGTTGGTAGGCGATGGAAGACAGAGTTCCTAGAGGATTTCATGGAGCTTCTTAAGATAACCTTTGGTGGGGAGACGCTCGTGAGGCTCAACAGCTTCCTAACTCCGCAGAGGAGGTTCCCGCTAACAGATTTCGACGTGTTCAAGGAGGCTGACGAGGAGACTATCAAGAAGCTGCGCGACGAGATAGAGAAGCTGCTCGAGGAGCACGGGTATAATCCGCGCAGACTCCTAACGATAAAGATTGTTACAACTACGCTGACGGCGCGCGAGACGGCCCTAGAGGCTACGAGGGAGGATGTGGGTACTAGCGAGGAGAGGGAGGAGGCTGAGAAAGCTTAACCCTTCTGTTTTTTCACAACCCTTACAAGTTCTATGCGAGTCACTGGGTATTGACCCTCCTCGTCTTTCTCAAGCTTCTTAACCATGTCCCATACCGTTAGAAGCGCTATCGAGACCGCGGTCAGGGCCTCCATCTCTACGCCGGTCTTCGCGGTTGTGGCCACGCGTGCCGTGCATCTAACATGCTCCTCATCGGCTATACTGCACTCCACGTTAACGTGTGTAAGGGGTATTGGGTGGCAGAGGGGTATGAGCTCCCAAGTCCTCTTAGCCGCGAGTATCCCCGCTAACTCAGCGGTTGCAAGGGGGTCGCCTTTCTCGATCCTCCCCTCTCTTATAGCGCGTATGGTCTCTCTCCGAAGTCTTATCACGCCCTCTGCGACGGCCTCGCGGTATACCTCCGGCTTTGGAGTCACGTCGACCATTCTAACCTTGCTCAAGCGTATCAAGCCTATTGAAAACCTCTAGTATTAGCTGGGTAAGTGGGTTATCCCTATTCAATGCTATTATGCGCGCCCGCCCGTACCTCTTCTCGATGACTATGCCGTGCTGCTCTAGTATCTTCAAGTGTTTCACAACGAGGCGGTAGTGCATCCCGGTCTCTTTGACAAGCTTCGTTATGTTTACCTCGTTGTGGTGTAGGAGCACTCGTAGTATCCTAATCCTGCCTGGGCTTCCTAAAACATCCTCGATGACGTTCAAGGCGCCTCGCCCGAAGCCATATAGTTCTTTATCATCTCGAGTATCATGCTCTCTAGCATGTCGAGGGGTGCGGCGGACAAGCCTATCAGGGTGGTCCTTCCCCTAACGCCTCTGGAGGAGAGCTTAGCATCGATTATACCCTTGAGCTTCATGTCGCGGATGTACTCGTAGACCTGGGTATGTCCCCTCGGCTTTACTCCAAGTTCCTCGCATAACGCCCTATACTCTTGCTCGACCTCGCCCATCTTGGCGTAGGGCTCCGTCTCCTTAGACTTTAATACCCTGATTATCGCGAGGAGGAGTAGGAGTTGGTGGAAGTTGAGGCTCCCCTCGCGTATAATATCCTGTATCCTCACCGTATGGGGGTTGACGAGGGCGTGAGCCTTTCTAACGTGCTCGAGTGTTATCCTGCCGGCCCCCTCCCTATCGGCGAACTCGCCTGCCAGTGTGAGTATCTGTAGGGCTTGCCTAGCGTTACCCTCGCCGTAGCCATCCACCCCTGTAAGCTCGGCTATGTACTTAAGCACCTCGTCGCTCACGGTGCCCGGGTTGAGGGCTAGCTCTGCCCTATACCTCAATATATCATATAGTTGTTTAACCGTGTAGGGGTCCAGCCTGATGACATTCTTCATTATATAGTTTAGTGTCGTGGCGTTGAGGAGGTTTGTCGCGTGGCTCAGCTCTCTTAGTATGAAGATGTAGTGGATTCGGCGCTTGTACTGCGGGTACTCGTCATAGACGCGCACGAGGAAGTATACGGCGTCATTGCCGCCAGTCTCTATGAAGTAGTCGAACTCGTCAAGGATTATTATAGTGTGCTCGTCGTTCTCCTCGAGCTTCTCGAGTATCATTTCGAATATCTCGCTCGTAGAGTATCCTCTTAGGGGCACCGCCAGCCCTAGCTGAGCGGCTATATTCTTGACTACAGCGTGCAAGGTCCTGATGGTATGACAGTTGATATAAACCATCTTTATTGTTATGCCCTTCTTAGCCGCCACCGTTATGAAGTCCTTCACGAACCTCCTGGCAGTAACACTCTTACCGACGCCAATATTGCCCACGATGAGCGCTCGGTGGGATACGCTTCCCGGATCGGTTATAAGGCTTCTGAAGTGGAGCGCTAGCTGCTTCAACTGCTCCTCCCTATGGGGTAGCTTGGGGGGATCATAATCGGGGTCCAGCTTCTCCTTGCTCTTGAACACGCTTGGTCTCTCGAGCACGGACTCTATGAGATCTTCGACATCCTTATCCAGCGACATACTTTCGCCCTACCCCTGCCCCCGAGTGCAGTATTGGGCCGCGAGTATCCCTACTAGTAGATTCGCGTATTCTAACAGGTAAAAGAGGCGCATAGGCTGGTAATACGGGGGCTCTCCCACCAGCTTCCAACCCTATCGCATCCCGGAGGCAGTATTGCAACGCCGCACGCGACTCCAGGTATGCACTCCACGAGTATCGATACCCTCGCCTCTCTCCTAGAGACCCTGATACCCTTCGCGCGCAAAGTGTCGATGATAACACGTTGCACGTGCTTGGAGGCCCTACTAGAGCCTCTCACACGAGCCTCGACGCTAACCACCACTCCTCTCAAACACTTCTCGTATATGCGGGAGAAGAGTATCGAGACGACCCACTCGGGGCTAGCGAGGGGGATGTGGGCCATAAGCGGTACGATCCTTGAAGCGTAGGCGGGGGGCCAGTGGAGAAGCCTACGGAATAACAACAACGGCTCCAGCCTAGAATAGACCACGAGAGTGTCGGGTAGCGCGCGGTGCACGACGATGCCGGGATCGAGCTCGTATAGTATGTCGCCTATCTCCTCTTCAAGCCGCTGTCCCTTCCCCCTCTCCCCCGTTGCTATCAGAGCTGCTGGTCTCCCCTCCCTCAACCACTCTAGCCTTAGCATAAGGGCAGCAATCCCGTAGAGGGCACTCACCGCATCTAGGATTTCTAGCCTTACAGTAATACCTGCCAAGCTGTATTAGGAGCATATGGGCCTCCATCCTCTGCTCTGGGGGGAAGAAGCGCTCACCCCACCTCCTCTTCTCCTCGTAGCCGCCCTTCACACCCCACCTCTCCAAAATCCTCGAGATATGCGTGTCAACCGGGAAGAGCGGAAAACCACAGTAGTGCATGAGGGCCACGTCAACAGTCTTAGGGCCAATACCCTTAACGCTCATGAGGAGCTTACGCGCATCCTCAACACCCATCCTACATATCTCCTCTTCGAGCCGAGGATGCTCCAGGAAGAAGCGGGCAAGCTCCAGCAGCGTCTCTAGACGCCTCCTGTGCATACCAGCCGGCTTAATCGCCTCTAGTATCTCTTCTCGCGGCGCCGACAAGAGCTTCTCCGGCGTAACCTCTCCAAGCTTCTCCACGAGCGCGTTGAAAGCGCGTATAGCGTTGCGATCGTTGGTATTCTGGCTAAGCACTATGCCCACGAGCAGCGTGAAGAGAGAGCCATGCTTCTTAGCCTCGAGCGCGACAAAATCGCGGGGCGTGGGCGGGGGTAGTGAGCGTTTCAAACGCTCGTAGACTGTCCTCCCGTCGCAGAGGCTCATAACACGGACCCTGGCGAGTTGTCTAGGGGAGTAGTGGAGGGAATCGTATAGGTTCTCCCGGTTTCACCGCCTGAACCCCTGGATAGTATGCCTCCTCTCCAAGCTCCTCCTCTATCCTCAACAACTCGTTGTACTTTGCAGTCCTCTCGCCGCGTGCAGGTGCCCCAGTCTTGATCAAGCCTGTTGCTAGTCCAACGGCAAGGTGGGCTATTGTCGTGTCCTCCGTCTCACCGCTGCGGTGACTTATTATAGCCTTCATTCCTGCACGATGAGCCATTGTCACAACTTCGAGTGCCTCGGTTAGCGTGCCAACCTGGTTTACCTTAACGAGGACAGCAGTAGACGCCCCCCTGCGTATACCCTCAGCCAGCCTCTCGGGATTCGTGGTGTAGAGGTCGTCGCCGACTACGAGCACACCCCTCTTGCTAGCCTCTCTTGTGAACTCCGCAAACCCCTCGAAATCCTCCTCGTAGAGCGGATCCTCTACGCTAGCAATCGGGTACTCGTCAATAAGTTTAATAAGATACTCTATCATCCCGCTCCTGTCGAGCTCCTTCCCGTCGACTATGTAGCGTTTCTTACCCTCATCGTACACCTGGGAGGCGGCTACATCAAGAGCAAAGACTATATCTACTCCAGGCTCGTAGCCCGCCCTCTTCACGGCCTCCACGAGAGCATCCAAAGCCTCCCTATTCTCCCTCATAGGCGGCGCGTAGCCACCCTCATCGCCCACGTTGACGGCCATCTTCCCATACTTGTCTACTAGCACCCTCTTAAGCTCCTTGTAGATCTCTACAGCCATGCGCATAGCCTCTCTAAAGCTCGTGGCGCCCACAGGCAGTATCATAAACTCTTGGAAACTAAGCTCGTTGCCAGCGTGGGCACCACCATTGATAATGTTGAGCATGGGTACCGGCAGCACGTAGGCCCTGGGGCCGCCTATGTACCGGTAGAGGGGGAGCCCCGCGGTAGCTGCCGCGGCCTTCGCCACAGCGAGAGAGGTGGCAACGATAGCGTTGCCTCCGAGCACGCGCTTCTCCCTAGTACCATCGAGCTTCACGAGTACGGAGTCAACCTCCCTCTGCATCCTAGAGTCTAGGCCTATGAGGGCGGGTGCAATGATACTATTCACTATCCTAACGGCCCTCTCGACACCCTTACCATTCCACTCTTTCCCACCATCACGCAGCTCTACAGCCTCGTGCCTACCCCTGCTTGCACCCGCGGGTGCAGCAGCCC
>CAZTIR010000053.1:0-9915 GCA_964613695.1 uncultured Desulfurococcales archaeon
GGTGGTGTGTGTTGCTGTTTGTTGATCGTGAGCGGGAGTTGAGGGTTCTCGAGGAGGTCTATGGGTCTGGTAGGCCTGAGCTTGTGGTTGTGTATGGTAGGCGTAGGCTTGGCAAGACTTTTCTCGTTCGCCGCTTTATGCGTGGTCGTCGCGGGCTCTACCTTGTGGTTAACTACTCTGATCGTGGTCTCGCGTTGCTCGATCTCTCTAGGCAGGTTGGGTTGGAGCTTGGTGTTAGGGCTCGTTTCGAGTGGTTTAGTGATCTGCTCGTCTTTGCCTCTAGGCTCCTCCAGCCTAGGCCCCTGATAGTCGTTGACGAGTTCCAGAGGCTTGCGGGTACTGGGCTTCTCTCGGAGCTTCAGAGTTTCTGGGATCGTTGGTCTCACGAGCTCAACCCCGTGGTTGTCCTCGTTGGTAGTGGTGTTGGTGTTGTGGAGAGGGTTGCGTTGAGCTACAACTCTCCCATCTATGGGAGGGTTACGAGGGTGTTGAGGGTAGTTGGCTTCGGGTATCGCGAGGCTAGGGTGTTTATGGGGAGGTGGTCGCCGGAGGATCGTGTCAGGGGGTACTCCGTCTTCGGGGGCACCCCGCACTACCTGAGCATGGTGGATGATCGCGAGAGCCTCGAGGAGAACATTCTTAGGCTTGTACTCGAGCCGGGGGGCCCGCTCCATGAGGAGCCCTTGGTCATACTCTGGGCTGAGACTAGGGAGCCGGACCGTTATGTGGCCATACTCGAGGCTATAGCCTCTGGGCGTGCTAGGCTATCGGAGATCTCGGCGTATACGGGTATACCGAGGGAGCAGCTCCCCAAGTACCTCTCCGTCCTCGAGGAGGGTCTTGGGCTGGTTGAGCGCGTCTACCCCCTCGGGATGGAGGGTAGGCCCAGGTACGCTAGGTATAGGGTGACTGACCTCTTCTTCGACTTCTGGTTCTCCGTTGTGCACGCCAACCGGGGCCTCATAGAGCGTGACCCGCGTGGCGCCCTGGGTAGGGTGATGGGGGCTGTGGAGCTGAGGGCTGGTAGGGTCTGGGAGCGTGTAGCGGAGGAGCACATGCTCCTCCTCCGCGAGCGGGGGGAGTTGAGCTTCGATAGGATTGGAGGCTGGTGGTGGAAGGGCACGGAGATAGACATCGTGGCGGTTGACGAGAAGAGCTCGACAGTGTACTTCGTGGAGTGTAAGTGGGGCGAGGCGGATTCCCACACCCTCGCGAGGCTGAGGGCGAAGGCGCAGGCCTTCCCCTGGAGGAGGGGCGAGAGGCGCGAAGTCTACATAATCTACGCTAGGAGGGTTCGCGGGCTAGCGGGGGAGCCCAACACCCTCGTCTACACCCTCGAGGATGTCGAGGAGGATTTCGAGGCTAGTAGGCCCCGGGTGGAGACCCTCGACTAGGCTCTACTGGAGGCTTGCCGCGTCTCGCGCCCGGTGGTCACCGGTATCCTCCGGCCCTCGTACAACCCCTCCTCGTCCTCCAACGCCACGTGTACCTCGACCGGCGCGTCCCACGGTAGGCCATGATCCCTGATAGCCTTCTCGAGTATCTCGCGTGCCAGCCTCCTCTTGTCGACGCGGCCCCCGGGCACAACCACCAGCACGTCTATGTCGCTGAGGACCGTGACCCTCCCCTCCGCAACCCCGCCTATAACATAGACCCTGGAGCCTGGAGCCACCTCCTCCGCGGCTTTAGCCACCTTCTCCGCGTACTCCCTCCACCTCCGCAGGTGCTCGAAGTGGAACCTAACCCATCTTGACACTCTCCGCGACACCCTCCAGGAGCTTTATAAGCTCCTCGGCCAGCCTTATCATCCTCTCCGCATCCCCCCGCGTATACCCCGTCTCGCCATACCTCGCCAGGGTGTAGGCCTCCTCGGCTTCTATGAGGAGCCCCCGGTTCTCGGCCACGAAGCCTCTAACCCTCTCAGCCTCCTCAACGAACCCAGCCTCCTCGAGGAGGCGCGCAAGCAGCCCCAGCAGCTCGCGGATACCATGGGTCCTCACGCGCTCCCCGAATAGCTCGTAGAGCGTGGCTTTGGTGTAGAGCTGCATAGCCTGCTCCGCGAAGAAGACGGCTAGGTCCGGGTCTCTCGCCTCGCGAGCCTCCTCTAGGAAGGCGAGAGCCCTCCTCCTAAGCACCGAGGCGTACACGCCACTCAAGCCACGCGCTCAGCCTCCCCGGAGGAGACCGGCCACCCTCCTCCTAAGCTCCTCGAGGCGGCGGGGTGTTACGCCAGCCCTCTTAAGCGCCTCCCCCACGCCGAGGCGGTCCACGACTATCACTGCGTCTCGGAGCGCTTGCCTCCACGCAGGCTTCTCGAGCATACGCTCCAGCTCGCCTGGCGTCACGGGGACAGGCTCTATCCTCTCAACCGCCGGTAGCATGTCGTAGCGGTCGAGGGGCCTCACGCCCCTAAACGCGTCAGACACGACGAGCATGTCAACGTCGCTCCAGAGGTTGAAGTCGCCCCGCGCAAAGCTACCGTACAGGATGACAGCCGCTCTACCCAGCCTCGCCTCGACCAGCCTCGCATACTCCTCCACAGAGTCCAGCACCCTAAGCCACTCTCTAAGCCTCTCCGCGGGTATCCTCACAGGCACCGCGTACACACCTCGACACAACCTGGTAGATTCTAGAGGCGCAGTCTATAGCAGACCTCGCGTCGCGCCCCGTATAGTTCTCGTAAGGGGCCGATGGCGAGGCCCAAGCATCCGGGTATCTCGTGGGGATGTACATCTTGTTCAACAGCGTCACACACTCTCCGAGGCCCTCCAGCTCCGTGCAAACCCCCCGGGCCCTAGACCATAGCGTTAGAAGATTGGGGCTGAAGGACTCGAGGCCAACACCCCGCAGGATAGCCTTGAGGGCGTACTCGGCAACCTGGTGAGCCTTGAAACAAGCCCAGGCGTAGAACCCCAGCCTCTCGTCGCCCTCCGCGGAGCGGAGGGTATACTCGGCCTGCCTAAGCCACCTTAAAGCCTCCTCACAGTCGAGCAAGACTCGGCACCCGGCAACGCTCTACTCAAGACCACCTGGCCAAGTCTCCCCGAGCATAGCCTCTAGGCTCTTGCGCGTAGCTGCCAGCCTCTACGGCGTGGACGCCAGGGGCCGAGGGCCGGGTGGCGCGGCAGCGTCCGACACTCCTAGCCCTACATTTCCATCAACCGGTTGTAGCGCCTCCCCGCCTCCATGAACTCCCAGGGTACTCCATGCTCGGCGACGGCTGCATCCCTAACCTCTATCGCCACCCTCCTCCTCTCCGCCGGGTTCTTGGGCACGGCGGGCGAGACTATAACCTCGAGTCTAGCCGACGCGCGGGCTCAGCACGCCGCGCGCCCCGGTTCTCGGGGTGCCGATGGTCCTCCAGCGTACCTCTGCCGCGATTATGGGGTGGGGTTGTTAAAGGCTGGTAGCCTATCCCGAGCGTATCCTCCTCTCTATCCCGCTCACCAGCCTCTCTATCCTCTCAAGAGCTTTCTCTACATCATCTCTCGCGCACCACCCCTCATAAAAACAGACGTGCATGGCGTTCGCGTGCGCCCAGGCATCCCTAACCCATTCTCCCAGCTCCCTAGCCGCACGCCTCATGCACTCCCATAGCTCTCCGTGGCTTGTTAGCCGCCTCCCCTCCCTCCACGCCGCGTAGGCCTTGATGGCCAGCGCGGCGGCGCCCCACGCCTTCTCAGCAGCCTGGCGTACATCGCCCCGGTGCAGCTCCTCCCTCGCCTCCTCGAGGAGGCTCTTCGAAGCCTCGATGTACTCCCGTGCTCTCTCGGGCGGGTCGAGGTCGCGCAACAAGAGCTCCACGAGATACTCTTCAGGGCTTAGGCCTAGCTTCTCAGCCTCCTCCCTCAGCCTCCTCGCGATACTAGCCGGCACGACGATAGTCTCTAGCGCCATCCAGGCACCCACCACAATATCCACTATAACCAACTCCCTAAAACGGGGTCCCCAGCCCCTCCCACGGGCTACGATACAAACGCTGACGCTATGGAGGCACCGGCTATACAAGCCGGGCGCTCATGCCTCCAACTAGCATTGCTAAGGAGGGTGCGGGATGCTTCCAGGAGCCGGGTGGGTTCGCCTCCCGCTGCACCTACTACACTCGAGGCGCTTGGCCGTCCTGTATCTTCTTAGGCTCTCGGGCCCGACTATATGGAAGTCTATCGGCAGGTAGAGTGGTATGCCTGCCTCCCCCAGCGCCTCTAGTATCTTCTCGCGTATCTGAACCGCCTCCTCGAAACTAGGCTCGTGCTCCAACACCACCACGATATCGACATCGCTCATCACCGTTAACCGGTTTTCAGCTGCACCGCCCACAAGGTAGAACTCGGCCCGGAAATCCAGGTTTTCGAGCACACATATAACCTCACAAAGTCTATCTAGAGCTTCGCGCAGCAATCGAAGCCTAGTGAGCCTCACCAAACACCTCCCTCTCTATGCGGGACAAGAGCTTAACCACCTCGCGGGCTATGTGTAGCAGTCTCTCCGCCTGACTCCTGCTATACTCGAAGACCCCATAGACGGCTCTAGCGTGCCCCTCTTCAAGCTCCGCCAGTAGTCTCCTGTTACCAGCTACGAATCTCCTCACCTCGTCCGCCAGCGTCTCGAAGTCCTCATCCTCCAGGGCCTCGGCCAGCAAGGCTAGGAGAGCACGTATGTTACGCCCTCGATACTCTTCACCAGTTAGCCTATAGAGGAGCGACTTCAGGTAGAGCTGGGCGGCGTACTCGGCGTGTAAAACCGTGAGGTCATACTTATTCTCGCGGAGTAGCCTCTCGGCCAGCTCTAGCATGGCGAGCGCCCTCTTCTTCAGGAGCCTTGGGTACTCCCCGCTCAAGCCAAAACCCGGCATTATAGTTGCACGGTGAGACTATGTATGAGGTCGGCTAGGAGCATCTCCGGTATAAGCTGTTCCAGGGTGGCGCGACCCGCGCTTGTACAGCGGGCGACGCGTATCCAGGAGGAGCGTGTGGATTTCCCCGCCGGGCTGGGGCTACGACCGGTTTTCACGGTTCCCGCAGCCTCCGGTCACACCTCATTCGCCCTGCAGCCTCATGGTCGAGCATAATGGAGCGATTGCGAGCGGGGCTAGTACGTTAGCTGGTGTACCGTGGGTCGTGGCCGGTTAGGCTTCGGTACGGCGATGGTAGAAGTGGTGGGTAGGGTTGGCCGCGTCTGGCCAAGTTGTAGCCGGATATAATCGCGTCGAGTATCGCAACCTGGGGTCTGGGCGTGGTTAGGGTGCCTAGCGAGTGGCTCGAGAAAGCCAGGTTCTTCTATGAGCGTGCGCGGGGCGACCTCGAGCAGGGCGTCTACTGGGCTGCTTGCTTCGAGGCTCACCAGTCTGTGGAGCTCATCCTAAAGGGGCTGCAGGTGGCTATCATCGGCGTCCACGAGTTTACCCATGACCTTGCACGTCTGCTGCGCGGGCTACAGGAGGCGGGGCTGGAGGTGCCAGAGGAGCTTATCGTATACGCGGATGCGCTCACCCCCCACTATAGCATGGCGCGGTACCCGGGTAGGAAGCCTGTGGTCTACGACGAGGATGCTGGGAGGAGGTGTGTCGAGTATGCGAGGAGGATATGGGAGTGGGTGGAGAGAGTGGCCAAGGATCTTTAAGAGAATGAGGCCTAGCGACGAGGACCTCATGTTGTTCGTCGAGAGGGTTAGTGGGAGGTACCCGCGCTCCATGGTCATACTCTTCGGCTCGCGTGCGCGGGGGGATAGCCTACCCTACAGCGACTATGATGTGGCCGTGGTGCTGGACCACGTCGAGGATAGGCTCCGCGTCGCAGAGGAGCTGGCGAAGCTGAAGCCGAGCAAGCTCCCCCTAGACCTGGTGGTCCTCGAGGCCGGGGACCTGCGAGACCCCCTGGTGGCCAGGATGCTGGAGGAGTGTAGGGTGCTCTACGACGGCCTCGGGCTGGGAGGAGAGGCGTGCAAGCCTAGAGGACAACGCCGGGTGGAGAACGGGTAGCAGCCCACGCTGCTGGAGCGTTTCAACACCGCTGCCTCTGGGAGGCTCGCCTAGCCCTCCTCAACTCTAGCGTCACGCGCGCATGGTGAGCCAAGTCCCACGAGCCATACTTGTTGCGCAACACGCTCTTCCCCCTCGCAACCTCCTCCAGGTCTCGAAGGTATCTCTCTGTAATCTCGAGCATCCTCTCTGCCCTAGCTACAGCCTCTAGAGCCGTATCAGCGTCTATGAGCTCGTCTGGCGACTCAACCCTACCCCGGAGGGGGAACGGGTACCTACTCCTAGTGTAGTACTCGCTAAACCGTCCTAACGCGTCGGCAACCTCCTCAAACTCGCTCCTCCACTCGCCTCCAAAAGACTCTAACGAAGAGGGAGGCGAGCCTAGGCCCGTGGTTATACACGTACTCCCTCTTAGCCTCTATCATGGCCTCCGCGGCCTTCTCTGCGCACTGCTGCGCGTGGAAGACTGCCTCCGGGTAGTCGCCCTCGCGTAGGGCTCTACGAGCCCTCTCGAGGTCTCTCACAGCCTCCCTGAAGAACCTGCGTGAAAACTCCTCGTAGAAGCCCACTAGCCCAACCCAGGTTGCGTCTATAGCGCGCGGGAGGCTTATCACAACAGTGTGCCCGGGGCGAGTAGCGCCAGGCTTGTGTAGATGGCGGCGAGTGCGGCAAAGTAGGGTAGCGCTATCCTGTGATACTCTCTCGCGCTTACACCGGTCAGCCTAGCCACTATGAGGTTTGCTAGGCTCGCGTGTATCAGGCCGACGCCGGCGAGGTCTGCTCCGAGCGCGATTGCTCTCCAGCAGCTCGTCCTGCCTAGCAGCATTACGGTTGCTGGCACGTTGCTGACGAGCTGGGAGAGGAGGAGCGCGTAGAGGTACGCGTGGAGGCAGGGGAGGCGTGTTGGTAGGAGATGGTGAGCCTCTAGGAGCGTTGCGACCCGGTTGAAGTCGTAGACGAGGAGCGCGAGTGTTAGAGCCACGCCCGGCTCGCCTAATCCAGGCCTACCGGATAGGGCTACGCCGGACGCGAGCGTTGCGAGGGTGGCTAGCGCCTCTGGCAGCAGCCCGGCTCTCGACGAGACCACGTCCAGAGCGAGCAACGCCAGGGCCGCCACGCCGCTCCGAGGCTCCACCCTGACCACCGGCGCTGCTCTACGCTCTCCCGCCGCGCTCCTGGATGCCAGGAGGCGGGTGTAGAGGGCTAGCGCTGCTAGAGAGGGTAGGGCGAAGAGGCTCATAGCTAGCGTGAACTCCGCGAACCCCACGCGGTAGTAGTGCCAGACTAGGATGTTCTGCGGGTTCCCTATCGGGGTTAGCGACGACCCGATATTAGCGGCCATGGCGGTGGCTACCGCTGCGAGGCTAGGCGGGAGCCCCAGCTGCTGGGCCAGGAGGAGCGAGAACCCCGCAAAGACCACGCACGCCACGTCGTTGAGTATTATGCTCGAGGCTAGGCCCACCACGAGCACATAAACAGCCAGGGCGTTGGCGGGCGACAGCCTCGATGCTATCCTCGACGCCAGCCAGCGGAAGATGCGAGAGTCCGTCATGAGAACCGAGACTATGCTGAGAGCGTAGACTAGGAGCACGGCCCGCAGGCCCAGGGCCTCGGGCAGCTCCCGGAGGCTGGGTGGCTGCAGGAGCGTTAATGGCAGCGCGGCTGCGAGGAGGAGTGTTAGGAGGGGCTCATCGCGTATAACCCTGGGGAGGCTCATCCGCCGCGCCGCTGGCCCCCGGGAGGCGCTGGAGGGGTCTTAACGCTGCTCTCCCGTCACTCCGCTGCCAGGCGCTGCGGGTTTGGGTGTGTTCAGGGAGGCTGTGTTCACGCTAGCCGGTACTGTCATAGGCGCGGGTATCTTCGCCCTACCCTATTTCGTCGCGAGGCTTGGCCTCGGGGCTGCTCTAGCGCTGCTAGCAGCCGCCATACTCGTTAACGTGTGGCTCTCGCTGGCCTACCTCCGCGTCTTCCTCGACACCGGCGCGGCTAGTCTCGAGGACTCGGCCGAGAGGCTCATGGGGCGCGCCGGGCTCCTCGCGGCGCACGCGGTCAAGATGCTCACCGTGACGCTCGTGATGTACATCTACGTCTCGGGCGTCTCGAGCATGTTGACGAGCTTGTTGAGGGGCGTGGGTATCCACGCTCCACCCGAGTGGCTGACGCGCCTAGCGGTAGCGGCTTCGACCGCGCTCATCGTTGCTGCTAGGCCCTCGGGGTACGCTAGGCTCGTGAGCAGCATGACGGAGTGGCTGGTTGCGCTCATGCTCCTGGTGTCGGTCGCCTCCCTCCTCTCGCCTAGAGGCGCTTGCGGCACCCCAGCTCCAAGCTACTCGCTGCTAGCCGCGTGGGGCCCCGCGCTCTTCTCGAGCATGGATGCCCTCACGATGCCAAACATATACCATATCCTGGGCGACGAGGCGTCCACGAGGAGGGCTGTAGTGGGGGCCTACGGGCTCGTCGCCATCGTCTACGCTTTCTTCATGGCGTCTGTGCTCTATGCCCTAGACTCTAGGGTCGCGGATATAGTGGTGAAGAGCCTCTACTGCCTAGCGCCCCTCGGCAGCAGGCTCCTCGGCTACGCCCTCTACACCATCGGCTCTATCGTCGTGCTTCTAGCGATGCTCACGAGCCTCTATAACTTCGGGTACCTGGCCGGGTTCACGCTCGAGGAGAGGTGGGGGCTGAGCAGGAGGGGCGCTAGCCTAGCGACGCTAGCGCTGCTAGCCCCCTCAGCGCTACTGCCCCGGAGCTTCGCCCTCGTGATGCACGTGCTCTCCACGATAGCCATGACGCTCATGGTGAGCCTCATCATAGTGCTCCACGTGGCCGCGGAGGCTAGGAGAGGGAGGCTCAACGCGGCAAAGCTACTAGCCGATGCCCTCATCCTCGCGAGCGTGGCCGCCGGGGCCTCCACCCTCCTCTCTCCGCGGCGGTGACGAGGCAACAGCCTCCCACACGAGCCTAGCATCCCTCACGATGCTCCACGGTAGCCCCGCCAACACCAACCCGGTTCTCAGGGGCTGCGGCGCGAGGAAGGAGGCGGCGTAGAGCACCGCGGGTAGCGTGTTGCCCCTCGACGCCTCGATGCTAGCGGCGGCTATGCCCGCAGCCGGGTCGAGGGCTGCTAGGAGAGCGTAGACGCTGCCAGGCGGCCTCGCTGCGAGAGACACGTAGAGAGCCGCGGCTATAGCGGCTATAGCGTCCACCGGGCCGGGTCTGGGGGCTAACCCGAGGAGCAGCGCAGCAGCGTAGACGGCTGCTGCCGGCAACGCCCTGAGACCCCACCCTGCTATGGGCAGCGAGGATAGCCTGGGGTACACGAGGGGAGCCACGATACCGAGCCAGGGCGCCTCCCCGACCCCCATCGCCAGCATTAGCAGCGCAACGCCCTGCAGTACGCCGCCTGAGGCTAGCACAGCGGCGCCGACTAGTAGCGGGTCGAGGCGATTCCAGAGGATGGCGGTGAGGGCTAGCGACGAGGAGGCGGCGAGCACGAGTACATGGTCGAGGCGCGATGCTAGAGTCACGTTGAAGGCCCCCGGCCCAGGGCCCCAGCGGTTCAGCGCCGCTAGCGCTAGTAGGGCTGCGAGTGGGGCGCCACGCGGCCCGGCTAGCCTCGAGAATATCCTAGCCTCGGGGGACCCGCGTAGCCTCGAGACGCTCTCGCGGAGGAGGCGGGGTAGTGCGGAGTCGTAGAGGAGGCCCGCCACCGCCATTATGCTCGTTGCCGCGAAGGGCTCCGCTATGGCAACGTAGAAGGAGTAGAGTGTGTGGTTCCCGGCCAAGTAGACCAGGGTCATGAGGAGCAGGAAGAGGGGCTCAACCCCGCCCAGGAGCGCCGCCTCGGGCTCGGCGGCAGCGATGATGAGCAGCACTAGGCTTGCTATCAGGCCGCCGCTCATCACTATAGGGTTGGGGGTCGCCACTATCCTAGGCTT
>CAZTIR010000054.1:0-9665 GCA_964613695.1 uncultured Desulfurococcales archaeon
CCTGATACTAGCACTGCTGGTCTCGACACTGACGCCGGTTGTAGCAGCGCAACAGAGTGCTAGCGTCACGCCACTGCTTGCAAAGGCTGAGGCCCTCAAGCTTCTACTAGAAAGGCTGCTAGTGCTAAACCTACCACCCGACCTAGAGAAGCGCGTGAAAACACTAGCTAGCGTCAATATCACGAAGCTTAGCCCGGAGGAGCTGAAGAACTATATCAGCGAGGCGGAGAAGGCTCTAAAGGATGCTAGCGCTTATCTGGCTCAGCTCGCCTCTAGGCTCACCAACGTCAATATTACACTAGAGCAGTTGAAGAAGCTGCTACTCGAGAGGCTCGAGCTTCTAGCCAAGAAGCTCCACGTCAACATAACCAAGGAGATGATAGCAGAGATCGAGAATGCAAAGAGTATAGAAGAGCTGCTCAAAGCAGCTAGAGAAGTCAGGAACGAGATACTCGAGGTTGCTGCAACTGACGCGCTAAACATAACCATAGAGGCGATAAACGTAACTATATCCAACCCGCGCACCGCCCTAGCCATAGCGGCTAATGTGGTATCTAGAGCTTCCGAGGTGCTCGAAAAGGTTTATAGCAAGCTCCTAGCGGCAAAGGCGGATCCCCAGACCCTCCTAGCGATCAAGCTGGCTCTAGACAAGCTGATGGAGGCTAAGTCTCTACTCGAAGAATACGCTCTCAACATGACTGCTGCCAACGCTACGGCAGGGACGAACATCACTAGGATTGCGATGAAAGAGCTTGAGAAGATGCGTAAGATTGTAGAAGAGCTGCTAAAGAAGAACACTGCAAGCAAACAGCTCAAGGAACTGCTCAAGCATATAGAGCACCTCGAGAAGAAGATCGAGGAGGGTGGCGTAACCCCAGCTATACTAGTGAAGATAGGCATGCTGAAAGAGAAGCTTCTCATCCTCGAGAATCTGGTATCAAAGGCTGACGAGATACGCGCAAAGCTTGCCGAACTCCGCAGCGAGATAGAAGCGATGCTAAACAAGACTAAGAGCGAGAGAGTAGCAGAGTTCGCGCGCCACCTGCTCCGCATGATAGACGACGTCGAGAAGATGCTCGAGAAGGGCATGATAATATCAGCGGCTAACCTCCTGGGCCGCATAGAGGAGGGAGTGAATATCCTCAAGTCGATAGAGGCGGGTATAGGTGGCAAAGCTTCCGCGGTCAAGGCTAGGTTAGAGAAAGAGCTGGAGAAGCTGGAGAAGAAGCTAGAGAAGCTCAAGCAGAGGGTCGAGAGGCTATCGGGGCTCACGAGGCTAGTAGCAGAGCAGATGATACACAGTATAGAAACGATGCTCAAGCATGCCTGGAAAGCCGTGGAGAGAGGAGAGGCGGACGTAGCAGCGAAGATAGTATCCATGATAAAGAAGGCCTTCGACCAACTAGAGCACGTTATAGGCTCCAGCATGGGCCACGAGAAGAGCACTAGCAACGCTACACGCGGCACACCGCATACCACTCATCACCACCATCACCACAACGCTACAAGCGGACACGAGCACGGTAGGGCGGTCAACAGCACAGCTGGAGTGAGAAATGAGACTAGAAAGCATGAGCACAGGAAGCACCAGGAGTCTAGCTGCAACTGCTCTAGGGGCAAGACGGGCAGCAAGGGTGTGAGGCACGAGCACCCACACCCAGAGCATCAGAAGCACGGGAGCAGGGGCACCAACGAGACACGGCACGCGAACGAGACCAGGAGGGGAGCAGGAAAGACCGGTAATGCTACGAGAGTTGGCAGAGGGGCGCAGGGCGAGCATAATGCCACCAGGCATTCTGGTCGCCAGAGTCATGCACAGGAGCATGGGAACGCTACTAGAAATGCTGCTAATAACACTCGGAGCAAACACGAGAATGCTGAGAAAGGACACACGAGAGAGAAGAGTAGTGAGGAGAAGGGTAGTAGGAGGACGCCCGGCAATACCACCAGAACCGAGCACCGCGAAAACAACGAAACCAGGAGTGGCAAGGAGGAGCGTAAGAGCAGAGGCGAGATGAACAAGACTAGAGAGAGGAGAGGCAATCAAGGAGTGACGGGTAATGAGACACGCCAAGGCAAGGGCGGAAGCTCGAGCAACACTAACACTACCAGCAACGAGACGCGGAAGAGTGGTAACGAGACGAGAAAGCAGAGGAGCAGTGGGAAGAGCGCGGAGAATAGGAGTGGGAGCAAGAATAGTAAGAGTAGTAGGGAGAGTAGCAAGAACACTAAGAGCGGTGAGAGTAGCAGGAAAAGCGGCGGTTCAAGCGGTAGAGGCGAGAGGGAGAGGAGCGGAAGCTCCTCATCCTCGAGAACGTCGGAGAAGAGGTCTAGAGCATCCCAGCACACTAGCCGAGGTAGTCATCAAGGGAGATAACAGTCGTTGACACTTTATTTCCCATTCCCTCTCTTTAGCGTTTTTCCCTCTCTCACACCTGCCCGAGCCCACAGTTTTCAAATTCATTTATAAGCCGTGTTCCCGCTCCTAGTTTTTAAGATGGGCTTCGATGCGTCGGGTATGTGGGGCGGGTTCGCATGCCTAAGAAGGCCGTGTGCCCGGTGTGCGGTGGTGAGGTAGAGCTGCCTGATAACGTTATGGACGGGGAGATTATAGAGCACGACTGTGGCGCTATGCTCGTTGTTAGGATTAGGGATGGTAATGTGGTACTAGAGCAGTTGGAGCGCGTGGAGGAGGATTGGGGAGAGTAGATGCGCATAGCCATAGTCTATGATCACCCGCGTTTGGAGGAGAGGAGGCTAGCAGAGGAGGCCAGGAGGCTAGGGCACGAGGTACAGTTGTACAACCTCGATAGTATGGTTTTTAGGGTTGATGAGCCCCACCGGCTCCTCGGCGACGTGGATGTTGTCTTGCAGCGTGCTGTTAGCTACTTTAAGGCTCTTGAGTCGACACGCATCCTAGAGGCGTACGGTTACACCGTGGTCAACTCGAGTATCGTGCAGTTGAATTGCGGTGATAAACTACTCACATCCCTCCTTCTGGCCAAGCATGGTGTGCCAACACCAAGAACCTATGTTGCCTTCTCCCGCGCGAAGGCGCTCGAGGCTGCAGAGGAGCTGGGGTACCCGGTTGTAGTCAAGCCTGTTATTGGGAGCTGGGGGAGGCTCGTGGCGAGGGCTGATAGTAGAGAGTCACTCGAGTCTATACTCGAGCATAGGGAGCTTCTCGGGCCTGCATACTACAAGGTGCACTACATTCAAGAGTATGTGAGGAAGCCGCTACGTGATATACGCGTCTTCGTAATAGGAGATGATGTACCCGTCGCAATATACCGTGTGAACAGTTCACACTGGAAGACCAACACGGCGCTAGGAGCTAGGGCCGAGCCCGCACCCGTCACAGAGGAGCTGAGGGAGCTTGCGCTAAGAGCCGCCGAGGCTGTGGGAGGAGGCGTCTTGGGTATCGACGTGTTTGAGGACCCGGAGCGCGGCTTGCTTGTCAACGAGGTTAACGCTAACTCCGACTTCAAGAACACTGAGCGCGTGACAGGATTTAACATGGCGCGGGCGATTGTAGAGTATGCCGTCTCTCTGGCTAAGAGGTGATGCTTCCATGAGCGTCGATGATGCCTTGAGCAGGGCTCGCGAGCTCTTCTCCAGAGCTAGGAGGGGGTTAGAGGCGGGGGACGCGAGAGAGGTTTGCGAGAACGCGTTCAGGCTGGCCACTCTAGTCCTCCAGGAGGGGCCTAGGCTGGCTCTAGCCCTGGGGAAGGGGCTCGACATCGAAGCCGACCTATTATCGCAGTCTATTCTACTGCGTACAGAGCAGATAAGGGAAAGTGGACTGGATGCACAGGAGTGCTTCGAGGTTGCGGAGATGTCACTGCGGCTTTTAGAGCGTATAACCGGGGTTAGCGTGGAGCGGGAGCGTTGACCAAGTGCTGGGAGGAGCTGAAAAAGGATATTGAGAGAATCCCCGAGATTGTCGAGAAGCAGCTGGAGGAGACTCCGGCGCCGGAGGGACTGGGTGAATACGGGACGTTTTTCATAGGCAGTGGCGACTCCTACGCTATAGCGCTTGCCGGTGAAAGCGTTGCAGGAGGCCGCGCGCTAGATCCTCTAGACGTGAGCCTCATGCACGTTGAGGGGCCCGGAGATGCGATAATGCTCAGTGCTGGGGGGCGCTCGAGACGCGTCGTCGAAGCTGCACGTTATCTTGCCCGACGCGGTTTTCGCGTCATCGCTGTCACGGGATCCACCACGAGCCCCTTGGCGCGCGAGGCGCACCTTGTAATCCCCCTGGTCTATAATGGCCTCGCGTGTGGCGTAGGCGCGGCTAGGCACGTTGCCATGCTAGCCGCGCTCGCTGCCATGTACTCCAGCTCGCCTAGGCTACCCTCCAGTCTCTACCAGGAGCCTGTCCCCTTCGACAGTCAGGTTGTATACGTGGGTGCAGGTGTGGGCGTGGCAGCAGCCCTCTACACTACACTAAAGACGTGCGAGATTCTCTCAGAGTGCGCCCGCTGGTGGCATCTCGAACAGTTTGCACACGCGCCGGTCTACGGCACCACGAGCACGATAATGGTACTATACCCTGATCCGCGCTTAGAGAGGAGTAGGCTAGAGGAGTACCTCTCCGCGTTTAGAGAGGCTAATTTCGAGATTGTAGAGGCTCCCATAGCCTCTGATCCCTGGAGCACGGCTATACTCCAAGCCATTGTCGCGATCGTGAGCGCCGCTAACGAGGTCTTGGCACGCGGCATAGAGGAGCCGGGGTATAGGAGCCATCCTGCTCTCGAGAGGTTAACCAGGCTCATCTACCTCGAGGAGTAGCCGCGAAACCACCGGTATATACTCGTACAGGGGCCTACCGTCGTGGAGTATAGCCTTAATACCCAAGCTCTTCGCCGCCTCCACGTTCGGCCCGTAATCGTCTATGAAGAGCGCGTACTGGGGCTCCACGCCTAGCAGGCCTAGAGCCGCATTGTATATCGCTGGATGGGGCTTAGCGAATCCCACCGAGTCGCTGCTAACAAGCGCGTCTACCAAGTGGACTATATTGTCGCGCGTGAGCGCTCTCAACAAGCATACCCTACACCAGTTGTTAGAGACCACCGCCACCAGTAGCCCAACCCTCTTAGCCCAGTGGAGTAGCTCGCCCGCTCCCGGAGCCAGGATCATGCTAGAGACGACGGCATCCGCCATCGTTTCCGCGAGCGCCTCCGCCCTAGCAGGCGTTGGTATCAGGCCGTGCCTCGAGAGTATTAGGGATGCGGCGTAGAAGATATCCTGCTGGACGTGGGGGTCGAGCCTCCAGTTGTCGAGCACCCTGCTAACAGATTCCGGCGTGGCGCTCGCGCCTAGGGTGCGAAGATGAGAGGCAGCCCTCTCGAAAACGACTCGTGGGTAGTCGCTCGTATGGTGGTATAACACTCCCCCAGCGTCGAGGAGGAGCGCCCTAGGCGCGCTCAAGACGCTTCCTCATGTATTCGAGGAGGCTACCCGTTTCAAGAATCTCGGCCACAATGCCGCGGAAGGGCGGGAACCTGTACTCTCTTACACTCCCATCACGCTTTCTCAACACCACCCGCCCCTCGTCCAAGTCTATCTCGATCACATCCCCCTCCTCAGCCTCGTCGACAAGCTCGGGCAGCTGTATCACCGGCAGCCCGTTGTTTATCGCGTTACGGTAGAATATTCTTGAGAAGCTCTTAGCTATTATCGCCCTCACGCCAGCAGCCTTCAAGGCTATCGCAGCCTGCTCCCTACTACTCCCGATTCCAAAGTTCCTGCCCGCTACCAGAACAACGCCCTTCGAGGCCTTCTTGGGGAAGTCGGGATCAAGGGGCTCCATAGCATGCTCTGCGAGCTTCTCGGGCTCAGTATAGACCAGGTACCTCGCCGGTATGATGACATCGGTGTCTATGTCGTCGCCGTACTTGAGCACCGGGCCCGATACCCTACCCAGGGGCAATGCTCCACACCCTCGCCCCGCGTAGGAAGCGAAGCCCATCTTATCGGGCTAGCGTTTCACACGCCCCCATACAGCCTTAAGCTCTACCATCCCGGTCTCGGGGTCTAGAGTGCGAGGCACCACGGTGTTCAAGCCACTGTGCCACTCGACTATCAAGAGGTCTTTGGGCACGCCGGGATCGTACACAACCCGGGCTATCGTCGAGCCCGCGCCCGTCTCGAGCATGGAAACCCCCGACTCTTCCTGAACACCACTCCTAGCCTCAATGCCCGCTCGCGAGACGCCCATAGCTCCGGAGCAGTAGTCTAGGCCTCTAACAGTCACTATGATCTTCTCCCCGCTACGCGCCTCAACCGGGCGAGGCGGCTTAACCGCCTTGAGCCTCACGCGCCCCACCCTCCTCGGTTTCAGGTGCTCGCCGCGGGAGCGTAGAGCCCTAGAGAACCCCTGGTAGCCGCCTACCAGCCTCTCTATCTCGGGGTGCACCTCCCACGGGCTACCATACTCTATGAGCCTACCCACGCCCAGCCTCTCTGCCATAGCGCGTACTATAGCGAGGTCGGGCCTCGCATCGCCCGGAGGCTCTCTAACAGCCCAACTCCACTGAACCCTCCCCTCCGCGTTCGTCGCGGAGCCCTCCTTCTCGCCCCACGTCGCGGCAGGCAGAACAACGTCTGCGAGCTCGGCCGTCGGTGTTAGAACCGCGTCAACGACAACCAGTGCGGATAGACGCTCAAGGCTCTTCGACCCCTGAGGGTGTGAAACACCGGTATTCTCCGCGAATATGACCAAGCCTCTAATCTCTCTACCAGCCTCCTCTAGCATCATAGTCTCGCCGTAGCCGGGCGACCCCGGCGGCTCGAAACCAGCTACACTGGAGTAGAGCCTCCTAGCATCCTCGTCGTCTACGCGGCGGTAGCCGGGCAGGAACTCGGGCAGAACACCCATGTCGTTGACGCCCTGGACATTCGACTGTCCCCTAACACCGCCTACGACACAACCACGCCTCCACAACCACCCTCGCAGAGCGGCCACGATGATAGCCCAGTGTATAGCGGGGAGCGGGTTAACATGCTGTGTTAGACCCATACCCCATAGTACAGAGCCCCTCTCCACATCGAGCAGCCTCGCAGCCTCCTCAACGGTGCTGGGGTCGCTGCCCGCTATCCTCGCGTAATGCTCCGGATCGACCTCGGCTAGGAACCCTAGAACCTCGTCCAGGTTCTCAACATTACTCCTAGCCTCTGGCGCCACGCCGCGATCGGCGAGTAGCCTCGCAAGCGCTACTAACAGGTAGCCGTCTCCACGGGGCTTAACCCGGAGCCAGAGGTCAGAGGCTTTCACAGTCTCACTCTTCCACACGTCGACAGCAACCACCCTCGCGCCACGCTTCTTAGCGCCGAGGACGTAGCGCGCGAAGAGCACCGGGGCTGTTATGGCCCCATTCCAGCCTAGCAGGAGCACCGCTTGGCTATCGAGGAGCTCGCTGTAGGGGGCTGTGAGGCCCCCGAAGCCTAGAGTGGATAGCTGGGCTAGGAGGCTCGGGTAGTGGCATAGTCTCGAACACGTATCTATATGGGGTGAGCCGAGGGCGCGGGCGAGCTTCTGGAGAGCGTAAGCCTCCTCGTTGAAGAGCTTAGAGCCTCCTATGAAACCTATAGCGTCCCAGCCGCCCGCGCTCCTAGCGGCATCGGTTAGCATCAAAGCAGCTCTCTCGAGAGCCTCGCTCCAAGATGCCTCGCGTAGAGCCCCGCCTACGCGCACTAGCGGCTTTTTTAGGCGGCGGGCTGAGCGGGTGAAGGACACGTACCTGAGCCCATTAGCGCATAGTAGACCGCCCGATATGCTACCATAGCCCCTGGCCGAGCCCTTCACAACCACTATCCTGCAACCAACCCCGCAGTATGGACAGACGAGCGTCTTCTCCAAGCTTCACTGTCCCTCGTGCAGCCGCGCAGCACCCCAATATCAAGCACATTAGGAGCTGGTCTCTGCTAGTCCACAAGGAGTGGTATTGCCGAGGGTTGGAGAGGGCTGGCTCCTCATACCTATAGAGGCGCTGCTGCGTAGACCAACACGCCTCGATTGGAGCGTGAGATGCGGGTGCATACTTGTAGACGAGCCGTTCACTACTATAGTCTATGTTAAGGGCCGTAGGATACCCGTTGCAATCGGCTCTGGTAGTATCATCTGCCCGCCGGAGTGCAGCCCAGAGACCCCCATAGAGGCCCAGAGGCTGGCGATGCCCGCGTGGGCTCGCGGCGTCACACTCGCCCCGGAAGAGTGCCCCGGCGCGGGCGACGAGGATATCCTCTCGAGGATATCGTGGTATACTGGGCTCGTCTTCGAGAGGGTTGAGGCGCCTAGGGTTCTCGAAGAGGGCGGGGTTGCGGCTCACCCCCAGCTACTAGACCTGGATGTCGTTGGAGGCTTTTGCGGCGTGGCGGAGCCTATGCACGTGCTACACCCCCTAGCGGCACTACTAGCTACAAAACCGCGGCTCTGCGTAGAGTCTCTCGTCGAGCCCCTGCGGGGCGGTAGATGGTGGGGTGGAGGGCCGCTTGCTGCACTACGCAAGGGCCGCGAGAAAAGGATACTAGCATTCCGTTATGGTGTCGTGAGGGGGCCTAGGCCCGAGGCGCTACTCCTGGCCGCCAAGCCGAGGGAGGGGGAGGAGCTGCTACTCTACGCCTATGTCATGGGCGCTCTGCATGCATGCGGTACTGTGGAGCGTTAGCAAGTGTTCGTTAAAAGGGTGTGTGGCAGGCTCCAGGCCCCGGGTGGATGGAGTAACATGCCTACGATGAGGGACAAGTGGTGCGAGCAGACGCGCGGCAAGAAGCTAGAGCTACCCTTGCCTGAGGGGTACGAGGTCGAGGTGGACTGCGACTGGTATAACAAGCTTGTGAGGAGGAGGGAGCTAGACCTAATCATACGGCATATTGGAAAGCCTACGCCTAAGCGTCTTGAAGTGCGCGAGGCTGTAGCCAAAGCCTTCAACGTTGACATTAAGCGGGTTTTCGTCAGGAGCCTTAGGACCGAGTACGGCTGGGGGGTTACACGCGCAGAGGTACACATCTACGATGATGTCGAGAGGGCTAGGAGCTTCGAGCCTAAGCATATAAGGATTCGGAACGCTACACCCGAGGAGCTTGAGGAGATGCAGAAGCGTGGCGAGCTAGAGTAAGGGGGTGGCGGCCCGGATGCCCAAGAAGGAGCTCAAATTATACGTGCACAAGCTCTACGAGTACAGCTACGAGAAGTTCGAGAAGGGGGAGAGGCCCTTCATACGCCCAAAGAACAAGAAGTGCCCGAGATGCGGCAGCTTCATGGCATTCCACAAGTGGCCCGTGCCCCGCTGGCACTGCGGCAAATGCGGCCACACCGAGTTCGTGAGGGAGGAGAAGAAGTAGCGTGAAACCCTGGGAGAGGCTAGCGATAAAACCGAGCGCGTACATATCCGGTTTTTGCTACTCCATATTCAGGCTGGAGCCTTGGAGTACTTGTAGAGTGGCATGCATCTACTGCTACGCCGCATGGTACCGGGGCCCGCCGGGCGAGCCTAGGCCCGAGCCCGAATCCCTCCGCGTATTCGCAAAGACGGCGAGAAGATTAGCGAGAGTGAGAGGGCCACCACCCTTCTTCCGCATGGCCACCCTCTCGGAGCCCCTCCAAGACCCGGAGCCAAGGCTACCATTCGCGTACCGCTTTGCCCGGGTTGCCCTCCGCCAGG
>CAZTIR010000055.1:0-2413 GCA_964613695.1 uncultured Desulfurococcales archaeon
AAAGTATCTCGGAGAATCAAGTTGTTATGCACCTGGAGAGGTTAACAGATGTGTAAAGTGTGTCGTACAAATAATCATTGAGCATTTGAATAGAGCCGAGTATGTTTAAAACACACGTCTCTCCAAGGTGGCTGTGGTATGGCGCTTACTGGCTGCCTTAGCAATATACACGAGTATTTTAGAGAGGGGCTAGTAGGGCATCGTATCAAGAGGCTGTCGGCGGAAGCGTTAAAGATGCTTGTCTCGTGCATTACTGGTAGCGTAAATAACGTGTATAAGGATTTCTTCGCTGATGTATCGCGTAGTCTTCTAGACGAGGTTAGAGGTGGGCTGCAACGTCTCTGTAGGCGTGGTCGTTGTCTCGTGGTTGATGTTGAGGCCAGGCTTGTGTATCGCGGTGGGTTCGGTAGGGGTGCTGCTCAGCCTTGGAGCTGGTTTGGGGTCTACCTGCACCCCGTTTATCTTGTGCCGGTGTTGCCCGGTTCTAGCATAAAGGGTGCGTTGAGGAGCTTCTATGCGAGGCTCTTGGAGGAGAGGAGTTGTAATCAGCGTTGTGTAGAGGCTTGTGTTTCTGCTATCTTTGGCGGTGCTGAGGACTCTCCGGTTACAAGCCTCTCTCCTCTTATGGTGACGGACGGGTACCCCGTGAGAGCTGGGCCCGAGGGCATTCTAGTAGGTGATGTGTTAACACCTCATTATCAGAGCGGCGGGGAGACTGTCCGCGGCGAGGAGGAGGCGAGGCCGAAACCCATTCAGGGGTTTAGCGTTGGCGCTGGTACAGTATTCCGTTTCCTACTGTTCCTGGATGAGGAGCGTTTATGGGAGAACCTTGAGTCTCTACGCGGCATCGCGTCTAGCTCGTGTATATCGAGCGTGGTGGGCTCGCCGGATCCCCTGCGTCTACTACTATACCTGCTCGTCGGCGCGCTGGAGAAGGAGGGGCTGGGGGGCAAGACCAGCAGGGGCTACGGGCTCATGAGGATAACATCACTGCTAGCGTATCGTGTGCACAGGTGAAAGGCTAGGGGCTTTGTCGCGGGCGATAAGCTATTCGAGGAGTGGTAGTAGCTGGTCGCATATACCGGATACGAGCGCGCTAGTCATTCTCCTGTAAACCGGGTGTGGTCGAAGATACGCTATGCTACCCCGGGAGGGGTTGCATACGTTTTGCCTAATACTCGGGGATAAGAGAGCGAGATCGAAGGCGACGGATCCGCTTCCTGGGGGAATACAGTGCTACTGGAATTGTGGGCCTTCTTCCCGTTTGCGAGGATTGTACACCACGTCTTCTTCTACTGCTTTGATCACGTCCTGGGGGTTGGGTGGTTTGTTGTAGCCGTGTGACGCCCATAGTGCTAGTGCGACGGTGTATACCCGGAGCTGTGGTTTTAGCCGGAGCCCCGCCTGGTACGCTATGTTCTTGTGTACGAGTACCTTGCTTAGGGTTAGGTGTAGGGGTGTTAGCACTGGCTGCCCCTCCACCAGCAGCTCGTGCGCGGCGCGGAGTGCCTCCGCGGGGTCTATCCTGGCCTCCCTGGCGGCCTCTAGGAGCGCGGATATGAGGCTAGTGAGCCTCTCCTGCACCCAGTGTCTAAGCTCGTCCGGGTTCATTGCGCAGTAGTCTGGGAGGTAGCCGGGTAGCCCGCCGATAAGCCCCCAGTATAGGCTCCAGCCTAGCCTACACCCTCTCTTCTCCACGTACTCCTCGTAGAGCGCGTGCGCATCCTCCTCGCTTAGGGGCTCGAGGAGGAGAATGCGGGCGCCGTACCCGTCCAGCCTATCGGCCAGACCCTGCGCCAGCAGGAAGCCCTCGCTACAAGTAACTATCATCTTCCACCTCCTATACTCCGGGTAGAAGCGGAGCAGCTTGGCGAGAGCCTCGAGCTCGCGGAGAGCATCGCGCGCAACCAGGTGAACCTCGTCTATCACGACATACTCGTCGAGTGCAAGTTCCCGGTGGATACCGGAGACTAGGTCGAGTAACGCCCCCAGCCCAGCCTTCTCCTCAACAATCCTCGCCACCGCGCCGACCACACGCTCGCCGAGAGGCTCTAGCCTCTCGCCCAGCCCGGCCTTCGCAACCACCCTCCTAGCATCAACTATCATCGGCTTGACGCGCTTCACGCGGAGGAGCGTGTATCTTGCAAGCTCGCTCTTACCAGCATTCCGCGGCCCCACGAGAACAACAAGGCTGAAACCATCCAGGAGGCTAGAGAGTCGCTCGACCTCGCTCCTCCGGTTGTAGAAGCAGGTACCTAGCCCAGTCCTCCACCCGCAATCCCTCCACGGTTCCAATCCTAGACGCCTCCTAGAAACACCAGCCGAGTTGCAGATAGAAGACAGGGCACAACACTATATCGGTGCTTATACCGGTTAACACGCCTCCCCTCATAGTCTGGGGCGCGTTAAGCCC
>CAZTIR010000055.1:2513-7285 GCA_964613695.1 uncultured Desulfurococcales archaeon
CCTGACACTACTAACCATAGACGATAGCCTAGTGGGGTTCATCCGTAGACACAAACTCCCAGAGGAGTGCATCACAATGCCCGAGGAGCTCTAGGATACACCCCCTGCCTGTACGCGTACAAGCCTGCGCTAAGAGGCCTGTAGTATACAGTGACCTGCATGCATGTTCGAAGTTTCGCGTTCGTATAGAGACCCTATATGGTTACACGTTTATGTTGATGTATGGATGCGGGCTAGGCTAGGGTTGCGCGTATGGCTCGCGTTCTGTACGCCACTGTGGGCACGAACACCGCCGCTATAACCTCGGTGCTCGCCGCTATCTACGAGGCGGTGGGTTACGATAGGGCTGTACTGCTCGCCACCAGCGTATCCCGCAGATACGCCGAGGCTGCAGTAGCTAGGCTGCGCGAGCTCCTGGACAACCCGCCATCCTCTATCACCACCGATACGCTCATGGACAGTGCTGTCCGCGACCCTGGGAGCGTGGTTCAAGAGCTTCAGGGTAGGTTGAAGGGCGAGCTACTGGGGGGCAACAGCGTCGTGGTCGATGTCACGGGCGGCACTAAGCTCATGTCGTCGCTTGCCTCGATAGCCGCGTCCATCTCCACCGGTGCGGCTGTAGGCGAGAACCAGCTACTGTTGACGTACACCTCGTCCCATGGGGTCGATAGGCTCGTAGCATGGTGGAGGGTTGGTGAAGAAACCGGCTTCTACCCGAGGACCCCTAGGATACTAGCCAAGCCGGTAATATTCGACCTGGCGAGCGGCGCGAGCAAACAACCCACACCCAACCCCACGCGCGTGAGGACTCCACAACGCCTCGAGACCCTATCATACAGGAGGGGGGAGGGGCTCCAGCCCCTCGTGAAAGCAGTGGGGGTAGTGCAGCAGCTGCTCAACTCGGTGGCTAGGGACGAGGCTCGAGTATACGTAGCTCTGGGCGGCGGTCAACGCGTACACGCCCTGAGCGTTAGGGGGCTCGGCTACGACCCGGGCGTGGTCGAGGCTAGGCTGGGCACGCTCTTCACGAGCAGAGACGCTGCCCGAGAGCTCTTCGACGCGCTCTACCCGGGTGCCGTGGAGCCCGGCGGGCAGGAGAAGCGGGAGAGGATGTTCGAGGCGTGGTATAGAGCACTGCAGGAGCTCACAGCCACGGTGGGGCTGAAGCGCTTAGAGGTGGTGGAGCAGGGCGGTTGCAAGCTAGATGTGGATAAGTACACGCCGCTCGTAGACCTCCTCGACTCTATGTCGCCCGCCACCCAGTCTAGCGGAGGCTACCGCATATGGGGCGACACTAACCTAGCCTACCACGGCGCCCACAACGACATCTTCGAGCTGGCGTGGAGAGTGGCGCTGAGGGGCGGGAGGGCGGAGCCCGGCGTGCTACGCTTCCCCGCCTGCGCGCACCGCGAGGCACTAACAAGGTACATGGAGAAGGCTAAGCAGGGCACCAGCGACGTTCACGCTGTGCTCGCCAGCATAGCCTCGATGGTGACGGAGGAGTATATGGAGGAGGGGGTTGACGGCCTGGGGAGCTGCGAGGCAAACATGCTGATGAGAGCCGACGACAAGACCATGCTAGTGACGAACGACAAGGGCGCTTTCAACGCGTGGCGCGAGGCTGGCGCATGCGCAATACGCGTAGCTCCTCGAACCACGCTGAGCTCCACCAGCCTATCCGGTGGGGAGAGCAGCGAGAAGGAAGCGGAGGCCATGCGCATCCTAGCCGCAGCCGCCCAGTTAATAGCGATACTAGCCGCCATGCTGAGAGACACAAACGCCCCACTAATCATTGAGGGCGACAAGAGGACAGCCAAAATAAGGGGGCTAGCAATCCAGGCTACCCCTAACCACAATAATAACCCTACACGCTAACACACCGGGCATAGGGACGCACGTCTAGGATCCGCATCAACCTTGCAACCACATGTACAGAACCATACGATGCTCTTATCGGCTCTGCCGCGTGCAGAGAGCCGTTATACATATATACCATCTTCATCTTTCGATACACATCATGCGGTGATAGAGTAGCCGTACATTTCCTGAAGGCTGTCGCCTATACGCCCAAGTCGAGAATCTAGGAGGTGTAAGCCGTGCCGCGTCTGGGGGTGCGTTACGCGACTCCGCTAATTAACATTTTGTTTTTCGTTGCTGCTTTGCTGTTATCACATTCGCATCCAGCAATAGGCGCATCAGACGTACGCATAATGCATTCTGGTAGGCTATACTGGTGTCAGATAGATTACATGGTTCCTTCCGTTAATGGTAGCGTTGTTAGGGTAGGGGCAGGTGATGTGTACAACGTGCTATCGAGCTACGAGGGTTTATGCAGAGTGAATGTTAGGGAGGTTAACGAGACGCACCTCGAGGTGTGGCTATCGCCCGCTAACAACGTGTCGGCGAAGCTCGTCTCGTTTATCGTGTACAAGAGGTTTAACTATGCATGGCTGATAGTCTTCAATAACACGGTTTTGCCGGAGCCCTTCTTTGTAGGCTTTACACCGGTATACACCACTATCGCGTTGAACCGTACTGTCAACGACTTGAGGTTAAGCTATCAGGGTAAGAGGGTTTCTGTCGTATGCGGTAACCTCGTACTGCGCAATACTACTCTTACTAACATCTGGCTTGTCGAGGCCGGCGACTTGCTGACTGCTGGTTATGCTCTGAGCGCCTACCCGCTAAGCGTTCGTGCAGAGATTTTGATGCCGGATGGCGTCCACGTGATCGATATCGAGCTGGATATGGTGGGGGTTAACGCGAGCAGAGTTGGTGGCGTGTGTGAGCCGGTACACTACATAGACTGGGGTGGGCTGGTCAAGCTCCTCGGTTTAGCTGCTATACCGGTTGCGGCCTTCCTCGTGTTGAGGAGGGCTAGGGGGTGAGTATGGGCGTGGCGTATGTGCTCGTCTCGCTGGGGAGGTGCAGGGTTTGCACTGGCCTCCTCGCGTTGATTGTGGTGGCGCCTCTCCTGGTGTTCCTCTACACTCTCCGCGGGTACATGGGGGTTAGGATGCTCTTCAACGCTACCGGCGCGGGGGCCGCCCCGCAGCTCGTGTTGGAGACCCTCCTGGAGAGGCCGTTGAGACTCGAGTCCCCACTAGTCAGGAGCTATGCCGACCTGGTGCTTCTGCTGGTGTTCCTGGCGGCTGGTTTCTATGCCGTGTTTGGCCTCGGGGGTGGAGTCGAGAAGGGTTATGTGTTCCTCGATATGGTTGCTGCTGGGGGTAGGCTCCGGGGCCTAGCGCGTATAATGCTATACATGGCTAGCGTCCTGGTGCCAGCGTTGGGCGCCAGCGGCCTCACACTACTCCTGGTATTGCGCGTGTATCTCGGCGTAGTTGGTGACGCGGCTGCCGCCTTCTGGGGCGTGTTGAGAGCCGGTATAGCCGGGCTGCTCGCCGGTACGGCACTGGCGCTCCACGTGGGTGATAGGGGTCTAGCCATCCTCTCGCTACTGGCGCTCATAGTGCTCCTCGTAGTGCTCGATAGCCTCGCGGGATTTGCTGCAAACGAGCGTTTCTTCACGGCCCTCTTCTCGCTCCCCAGCGAGACCAGCCCCCTAGCCTACCCCCTGCTCGCCGGCATCCTTGTGCTCCTCTGCGTGGTGGGGGTGATGAGGCTCGAGGCGCGCGGCTAGGAGGCGCTACGCGAGGATAATCCTGGCCCAGTACCTCTTGGTGCTTGCGGCCCTGGCGGCCAGCGTTGCAGCGGTTTACGCGCCGCTGGAGGTGGGGGTTGCGGTCGAGCAGCTCCTACTACCCTATAGCGTCGACGCGGTGTACGTGTACCGCGCGTGGCTCGGCGCTGGCAGGTACACCGTGTGCTTCCACGGCGTTAGCAGCGCGAACATAACCCTAGTCTGGGCTGGCGGCCCGCAAGCCAATGCGAACACTAGCGTCAACACCGTATCCGGCTTGGGATGCGTCACGAGCGTCTACACGCGCTCACCGATGATAATCGTAGTCCATGTACGCGTCCCGCCCTACACGGCGCACGTGGGCGAGCTTATAGTCTCGAGGAGGGGGTGGTAGCGTGGCTGGCGTCGAGATCCTCCTCGAGAATATCGTGAAGAGGAGGGGGCGTTTCACACTCCGTATCAACAAGCTGATGATCGGCGAGCGGCTGGTGCTCGTGGCGGGGCCCAATGGCAGCGGGAAGTCAACACTACTCTCCCTGATGGCTGGCGTGTTGCGCCCCAACCGCGGCCGCATAGCTTACAGCGTGGATGGTGTGCGGTTGAGCGTCGAGGAGGCGTGGTCTAAGCTCCGGCTGGGCTTCCTACTCGACAGTGTAGAGCCGCCAGACGCCACGGTAGAACAGCTGCTCGACATAACGTGCCTCGACGACTGCAGCGACATAATAGAGGGCCTTGGGCTCCGGAGGGTGCTAGAGGAGAGGTACTCCACGCTCTCCGCCGGGTACAGGAAGAGGGTGAAGCTCGCCCTCGCCTACGCGCGGCGACCCCGCGTGGTGCTCATAGACGAGCCGTTCAACGGCATAGACTACGACTCCATATGGGCGATACGCGAGTTCATAGCCGAGCAGGCGGCGAAGAAGCATACGCTAACAATACTAGCCTCCCATATAGACCCAGGGCTAGACTTCCAGCGCGTCATCATACTCCAAGACGGGGAGGTAACCTACGACGGCGACCCCGACAAGAGCCCAGTACCGAGGATGTGCACACCCCCCAGAGGATAACTGCAACACAGAAACCCACCCGGCAAACACGCGGACGCAACCAGACCCAGCCAAGCCAGCCGCCC
>CAZTIR010000055.1:7385-9662 GCA_964613695.1 uncultured Desulfurococcales archaeon
TTCCCCGTTTCATCTGCTGGTGTGGGTTTCGGGTAGGAGCGCTGGCGGGATGGCCGCGGGTTACGGTCCGAGGATACTACCCGGGTTTTAGGGAGAGGGGGTCTAGGTACGGGTTCCTCGCTGTCGAGAACCTATCACCCCCGCTCATGGAGCTGTGGGCAACGGTGGCCGACTGTTATGCGTAGATGCTGGGTGTTGACGGCGGCTGGGAGGGCGTTTAGGGTGGTTGGGGGCAGGTTTTGTGGTGGTTGAGGGCTGCTAGGAGGGATCTTGAGCGTGCTGAGCGCAGCCTAGGGGAGGGTGACCGTGCTGCCGCCGCGCTCCTGGGCCCGGCAGGCTGCAGAGGAGGCGCCTAAGGCTGTGCTCCTGGCCCTACGGGGCTACTTCCCCAAGACGCATAGTATCCGGAGGCTCTTCGAGGAGCTTGGCTCGAACCTTGGTCTGAGCAGCGAGGAGCTGGAGGAGGCTTACGAGCTAACACAATACTACTATGTGGCCAGGTACCCTGACATCGTGGAGGGTCTCCCGGATGAGGTCATCAGCGGGAGAACCGCGGAGAGGGCAGTGGCTGCCGCTAGGAGAGTTGTTGAGGCTGCGGAGAGAGCAGTGGAGGAGGCTTCTCGAGGAGGTTAGGAGCTGGGTCGAGGAGCTTGTAGTGGAGCTGCGCGAGCACGGCGTGAGTGTGGAGGCGGTCTACCTCTTCGGCAGTATAGCGCGGGGCGACTACACCGCCGATAGCGACGTAGACCTAGTAATAGTCTCGGGGGATTGGGGCCGCTACTCGATGGAGGAGAGGCTCTCGCTGCTATACCGGCTGTGGAGGTGGGAGAGGGACGCGACCCTAATACCCCTCACCCCCGGCGAGCTCCGCGACAGGCTAGAGAAGAGCATTGTGCTAAAAGACGCCTCGAGATACTGGATACGCCTATTATAGCACCGGGGCCCTGGCGGCGTACACTGTAGCATATGCAGCGTTACGGCCTGCAGCGGCGAGCACGTAGAGCCGTTGAAGAATCGCCACGCGTCTACGCGATCAGCGGGGCTGCGGAGGAGGGGCTACAGTCCTCAACGGCATAGACATACTCCCATGCCTCGGGGAGGACGGGGACCCCAGGCTCGTCAAGCACGTGGTGCTAGGGGAGGTTCTCGACAAGCACGGGCCCCCCATAGACTACCTAGTGGAGCTGCACGTGCTCCGCGGGGGAGGAGCGTGGAGAGCTGCTAGCCGAGCGTAGACGCGTACGCGTGGAAGCCTTAGGCCGCCGCGCTCCCCGGGGCTACTCGGAGAGCAGTCTCCTGACAGCCTCGCGGTGTAGCGGCGTGACCCACGCGTAGTACCTGCCTATGCCCAGCTCCGGGTCTCTCTCGGGCGGAGGCTGGTCGACCCAAAGGTCTCCACTCCGGTACTCCACCATCTCGGCGAGCATGTTAAGCTCTATCAGCTTCTCCGCCAGGTTCTCAAGCCTCTCGTAATCCTCCATAATCGAGTCGGGGTCCTCGACTATCGCCTCTAGAGCGCCACCCCACCTCTTAGCGAGGGCCCGCAGCACCCTCCTCTCGACGATAATCTCCTCGACCACCCTCTCCACGCGCCACCCAGCCTCGTACAAGCGGCTAAGGTATCTCGGGTTGCCGCCCGTCCACCTCCAGGCCTCCTCGAGAGGGGGCTTAGGGCCCGGGAGCTGCTCGTATAGCTCCTCGAAGCCCCTCCTGGATAGGTTCCACATCATCCTCAACTCCGCCCAGTTGTGCCTACCCAGCCTCCTCCTCGAGACGCCCTCGCTAGACGCCACGAGCACCACAATCCTCTCGTACCCGGCCGGCGGGTACTCTACGAGGTTCAACAAGCTCTTGACGAGAGGCTCGACCCTCTCCACACCAATAGCCTGGAAGACATCGTCGGCGATGAGGGCGATCCTGCCTCTACGCCCGAAGAGCCTAGAAACGAGGGTCAAAGCGGCACCCACGAGCTCGGAGACGGGGAGCCTAACAACCTCCTCAATAATCCTACCTGCTATCCTTGCGACATCCTCGGTGGTTAGCAGCCTCTCGCGGGGGTCTCTGCCAAGGGGGTCGATGTAGACAACGCTATACCCCATGCTCTTGAGCACCTCGAGGGCCTGGCGGAGGAGGGCGGTCTTCCCGCAACCCTCCGGCCCGTACACCACCAGCGGGAACCTCGTACCCCTCTCCGCAACCTCCCTAACCTGCTCCAACCCCCTCTCCCTATCAACAAACTCCACCTCAACGCCCGGCGCGAAGACCAGCCTAACCCTA
>CAZTIR010000056.1:0-9522 GCA_964613695.1 uncultured Desulfurococcales archaeon
CCGATCTTCGGCCTCACGACTATAGTGTACAACGAGCCCTTGGAGGTGAGCGTCGCGACACCTACCCAGTCGCCAGTGTATATGGTGCCGTCCTCCAACACAACCGGGTTTACCTCGTCGACGTTGACTCCCGTCTCGGCTAGCGCGCTTGTAGCCCTCTGCTCGAGGAGAGCCAGCTGGCCTAGCAGGTCACGAAGCGTATCTGTATCGAGGCCTACTTCTCTCGACAACTTCTCGATACTATGCCAGCGTGCCTCCTCCAGTGTAAGGACAGGGTGCATTCTTCTAAGCCTCCCTACTACGCGCGTAGTACCCTCCGGGAATGTAGAGGGTGGCACGCTACAACCCATACTTCTTCCAGACGCTCGACGCACCATACCTGCGTACTAATGTGGAAAACACGCTAGTCCTTCTAGGCGGCTTCACAATACACGCTACAAGCGTTAGGATCCCCCCTACGCCTCCTGGCTGCGAGCGTTACGCTAGTCTTGTTGAGAACGCCCTGAAGGCTGGAACGTGGGGGAGAGATGCTGTAGAGTCCCTATTGCTTTTGATGCTTAAGGACGAGCTGGGCGCCAAGCTCGGCAAATCCGCACGTTTCATAGTTGAACTAGGCTGCGAGGACCTCGATGAGAAGTTGCGTAGGTCTATCCGTGTATACCCGCCGATGGTGAACGACCTTCGTAGGGGCTACGTTATTCGCCTGGAGAACGACTATGAGGCTTGTAGCGAGTGGGAAAGGAACAATAGAGCTGTACTAACTGAGTTCGCCGAGAGCATCGCTAGTGTGGTCAGAGCATATGGTATACAGTTGGATGCCCTCACCGTGGGATCTATCATTGTCGTACTGGGCACGCTTCTGCGCATGACTCCCGCGTATCACCTCCTAGCGATAGCCGTCGGCATAGCCAGCACAGTTAACGCCGATGTCTGCACGGCGGGCACACTCCAGTACATCCAGGAGCATCTGCGCAGCTCACGTGTCGCTAGCAGGCTTGCTCCACTGATACCCGTGAAGACCGGTGATCCCAGAGAGCGTGTCGCGGAGCTACTCGCGGCCGAGCTACGGCTATTGTGCCGTGCGGTCGAGCGTGTCAGGGCTACGCAATCGGCGCTTAATGCTCTACGCGAGGCTGCTAAGAGGATTGGGATGACCGCAGAGCTACTAGATCCTAGCCTCTACACTCTTGATGTTAGAGTGCTAGGCGTCGCGCCTAACGAGATAGACGAGGAGGTGGAAGCATGCATAGCAAGGTGCGAACCTACCAGGTGACGAGCCGCGAGGCCGCCGAGTACCTCCTGAGAGCTGGCAAATCGCTCTGCCTAGTCGGCCCGCCGGGCTCTGGGAAGACGAGGTTAGCCGTGCTCCTGGCAGAGGAGCGTGGCTACGAGTACGAGTTTGCAACGGGCCGCGAGGATCTCAACTACAGCGAGCTCATGGATGTAGAGGAGGGTGCTTTGGCACGCTCTGTGATACGCACGTGGGCTAGGTACACGTGCGGGAAGACACCCGTTTGGTTCATCTTCGACGAGGTTAACCGGGCTAGGGTCGAGGTTGTGCTTGGCGAGGTATTTACGCTCCTCGATGTAGACCATAGGGTTCGATTCACGCTTCTCAAGCCCAGTAGGAAGCTAGCCGAGGTTCTGCGGGAGAGTGTTAGGGAGGAGTGCGGCTCCCTGAACCCTGTGGCTGAGAAGCTAGCCGAGTACGCGTCTAGGAGGGGCTTGCCAGTGCCACTTGCTTGGAGGATGATAGCGACGATGAACCTCCTCGACATGGGGCACCTATACAAGGTGGGGTATGCGTTTGCCCGTAGAGCCCCTCTACTACCCGTGACTAGCCTAGAGCATGTTGCCGAGGTTCCGGAGGATCTGAAACCCCTCGAGCCGGGACGTGTGAGCATATGCGTTGAGAGTGTAAAGTCTGCGCTAGCTGATCTGCCGAAGGCGGTGCGTAGAGAACCCTGGAGTCTTCTACCGAGGAATGTTATAGCTAGGTTCGAGGCGCCACTAGCGCCGCTTAACACGGAGAGAATAGTCCAGCATTTAACCGCTCCAAGCACGCTATGGGCCATTATAGAGGAGGTGGCGAAGCACTTCGAGAAATTAGGGTTGCTTGTTGGCCCCGCGTTATACGTGGACGCTTGTAGGATACTAGCCGCTAATCTCGCAGCTCCTCATGAGGTGTTGGCGGACATCATTGTAGCTAGTCTCCTAGCCCCCCAGTTGACATTCGTAGCTCCGAGAGCTAGGCTTGAAACCGCGCTAGGCTACACTCACACGATACAAGCGCTACAAGAGCTGCTCGGCGTGGTGGAGAAGTTGTTGGGTTCTCGGAGCTTCTCGTCGTGGGCGGTGAGGGCTTATGCGGCTCATGTGGCGCCGATTGGTGTAGTGTAGCCTGTTTTTTCAGGGTGTGGTTAGGCGTGTTGAGATTGTTTGCTTGTCGAGTGTTGTTATGGTCTCTGCTAGTGTTGTTCTTAGTCTCTTGTTCCGCGTGAGTACGTATACTCTGCTTCTCGTCGCGTGGGCGTCTAGTATCTTCGCGTAGGTTTGTGGGTTGCACGCGTTTGTCGCGATTATTATTGTTGCTGGGGGGTTTGGTATCCTGGAGAGTAGCTTCTCGAGTGCCTCTATGTGCTTGTGGCATGGTATGCTCTTGCCCTTCTCTACTTGTGCTAGCACCGCCTGTGCCTGGGGTAGTTGCTGTCTCTTCTCTAGCCATGGTGTTGTGTACAGGGCGTCTGAGATGGTTGCTGCTCGTATCCTTGCGCCTGTGAGTAGTGCTGTGTAGGCGATTGTCGCTAGTAGCCGTGCTGCCTCCGCCACTTCTTCCATGTCGGGGGTGTAGTCTAGGACTATGAGTGTGGTTGTGGCCTTCTCGACCTCGAAGACCTTGACGAGTGGTTTTGCTCTCCTCGCGTACCCCTTCCAGTCTATGAGCCTCGCGTCGTCGTCGGGGGTGTAGTCGCGGCTGTAGAGGTATGCCACCCCGGCTCCCGGCCTACCGCTGAGCCCCCCGGTGTAGAGTGTCTCGGCTGCGGCGAGGCGTAGTGCTAGCCTCTCCTCTACCCTCGGGAGGCCTAGGATGGTGTCCTCGTGCTCCAGGTCTATCCTGGCCGTGTAGGCTCCGAGGGGGTCTGTGGCTTCTAGGCGGGGTCCTCGGATGCGCAGCCTGCCGTAAGGCACCCTGACCCTATACACTGCTTGTAGTCCTCCGCGTGTCCTCGAGGCCTTGGCTCGTATCGTGTCGCTGCCCACCCGCTCCTCTATGCTCAGCTTGCCTGCTGCGATCCCGCCCTCGATGCGGAGTGTTACCCTGGCCTCCCCGCCCTCTATCACGGCGCGTGGCTCCACCCTCCTCTCGACCCGGGCGCCTGCTAGCGAGAGGAGAGAGGCTCGTGTTGTGAGGTAGGAGGCGCCGAGTAGGCCTATGAGCGTGTAGCCTGCTGTAAGGGTGTGGGGGTCTAGGAGTGCCGCCCCGTGGGCTACGCTCGTGAAGCCCGCTATCAGGAGGAGTGCGCCGATGGGCGTTAGTCTCGGCTCCTCGAGTACGCGATGATCGCGGCCGCGGCGCCTGCGGAGACGCCGTATAAGAGCCACTCTGGCGCTCCCAGTCTCGATGCCACAGCGGCGGTTAACATGTCGAGTCTTGCTGCGAGAGCGTGGAGTGCTAGGAGGAGGGCTGTGGGGTGGAGTAGGAGGCGGATGCCTAGCTGCAGGGCGGGGGCCCGGCAGGCCTCGAGGGGTATCACGACAGTGTAGTTGCCGCCTGAGAGCAGCTTCTCGAGTAGCCTGGCTTGCCCGGTCTCGGTGAGGTTTAGCATGGCGTTCGTGAAGAGGTGGGAGTCTGCGATGAAGATTATCGGGTGGGGGGCGCGCCTATACACGCCGATAATCTCGCCGGTGAACGCCTCTATCGCGTACGCGTCGTAGCCGGGGGCCTCGCCGACGACCCTAGCGGTGTAGACCGCTATACTCCCCTGGGGCGTCGAGGCGAGCAGCATGCCGCGTAGCGTGAGGTAGTGTAGCGTGACGGGCGGAGCCCCGAGGGCCTCGAGGGTCTTGTTGACTAGGGGGCAGCTCCACTCCACGCTAGCCACTAGCTCCACCTCCGCGCCCTTCGCGAGAGCCTCCCTCACCCACTCTGGTATGCTCGTGTCGTTGCAGTTCGTGGGGCCTAGGAGTAGGAGGAGGTAGCGGCCTCCCCTCACCGGCTCCAAGCCCGTCACCGCGACCGCCACAGGGTGCCCGAGGAGCCTGGCCTCGTGGACCAGCACGCTCCTACCCCATATCCCCGTGTCTAGCGGCGAGCCCTCACCGCCAGCGAGGGGCAGGTAGACGCTCAGCACCACCTGCCTCGGGGGCTGGTAGACTGCCGCGAGGAGGCCCGCGGCGAGGAGCAGTAGGGCTGCTAGGCGGAGGCTAAGCTCCAAGCTCCCTCCTAGCCCTCCTAACCACCCCCAACACCCTATCCCGGTTACGCGCCCCGTACCGAGCCTCCTCGTAGGCCTCGACAACCCGCCTCAGCCGGTCCCTGGCCGTAGCCGGGAGCCTCTCCAGGTACTCCCTCAGCGTCTCCCAATCCTCCCTAACAACCCCATACCTCCTCCCGAGCGCCTCCAGGAGCCTCGCCATCTCCCTCTGGTAGGGCTCCAGCCCCCCACCCCCACGCCTCAACCGCGAAACAAGGCCCGAGAAGACGCCACGGTAGTTGTAGAGGGCTGCCAGCAGCGCGCCAACCACGAGAGCCGCTACGAGGGGCCTGGGGTCTGCCGGCGCCAGTACCGGTGCAGGCCCCGGTGCCGCCACGGCCCCCGGCGCCTCGGCGACGGGGGCGAGCACCCGGACCAGGCGGTAGTAGAGCCTCCAGTCCCCAGCCTCTATCCTCGACACTACGCCGAGCAGCTCCTCCCGCAGCCCCTCGGGTATGCTCGCGGCCTCTAGGAGCTTCTTAGCCTCCCCAACCCCTATGAGCCCCCTCGCGAGCATCTCGAGTATATCCGTGGCCCTACCCTCTATGGCAGCCCTAGACGCGTTCACGTCCACCCCGAGCATCGACGCGAGTATCTTGGCAGCCTCCCTGACGTCGATTGTAAACACGCCCTTCTCCACCCTCAGGGCGGCTATCTGGGAGACGAGGCTGGCTAGCCTCGGGTTTGAGGAGAGCACAGAGGCTATGCTCTCGAGGAGGCTTCTCAGGGCCGCGGCCTCCCTCTCGGCGCCAGTCGCGTTACCCGCAGCCACGAGCCTCGCCAGCACGCGCAGCCTCGAGGCGAGCTTCTCCAAACCCAGTTGCTGTGCAAGCCTCCAAGCCTCCACTATCTTGCCGAGCAACTCTTTAACGCTCCCTGGGGGCGGGGGGAGGATGGTGTCGATATACCCCGAGGCCCACGCCACCATCGGGTCGAGGGGCACAGGCCCCGTTAGGGGAGCCGCCCGGCCTAGTAGTTGGTGGGCGCAGGCCCTCACCCTAACCCAGTCAAGCCTATCGCCTACAATAGCTGCTAGCCTCGCGATACACCCGGCTCGCGTCACGTTAGAGACCTTGACGCCCCTGACGCAGTACTCTAGCGCATCTTGCCGCGTTACGCCAGCACACTCCTCGAGCTTCTTCACGGTCTCGTTGCTGACGGGGGTCGTGTAGACTAGCCTACCCCAGGTCAGCCAGTTGGCCTCGACTAGGCCGTAGGGCTCCACGCTCCTACTGCAAGCCGCTCTAGCCCCGACGGCCTCTAGCCTCCTGTGCAGGCTTGTAACGAAGCAGCAGAGCTCGTAGCGGAACCCGTCTGGGAGAGAGGCGAGCGACGACACCACATCCGCGAGGAAGGCGGGCCCCGCCCTACCCCCCAGGGTTACTATGTGCTCGCGCGTGCCCCGCAGTAGCAGCTCGAGGGCTGTGAGGGAGAGGTGGCCTACCAGCCTCTCCCCTATCGCGTAGAGCGTGTAGAGCTGCTGGGCTTCGGGCGGCGCGGCTAGGATGTAGAGCCTCGAGGCTGCATAGGCGCACACGAGCCTATCCTCCGGGAGCATCCTGGAGAGGGCGTTGAGGGGGTGCACACCGCGGCCAACCAGGCGGCCGAGCAGGCTCCGGGCCTGCTCCGCCAGGGGCCCCGCATCAGCCACCACGATGCCTGTGCATAGGAGCCTCTCGCCACCCGTCTCCTCGAGTACGCTCCAGAACCTCTCGTCCAGCCTAGCGCCCGTGGCTAGGGCCGCAAGCATGCTCCAGTAGCGCGGATCGTACCCGAACGCAGTCTTCACGTCGACCCAGAGGTAGGGGGGTAGCTGTAGGAGCGGTAGGAGCGCCTCAACCCTCGAGGTGTTGCTGTAGGAGAGGCTGGAGCCCACAACCCTCGAGAAGCTCGCGAGCAGCGCTATGTAGACGTCTGACGCCCTACAGCCCCTGAAGCACGAGGGGCATGAGAGTATAGCGGTCCTCACGATAGTCCCGTTCCAGGCTCCCCTCAGGAGGCCCACGGCAGCCTCTGCGAACGCCCGCGAGTAGTTCCCCGAGGCGCACGCCGAGAGCCTCTCTAGGCTCTCTGCGACGGTCTTGGCTGGTAGGGCGCCACCCTTCTCGAGGAGACTCCGGAGACTCTTCTCAAGCTCCTCTAGGGTAGCGTTGCCGTACAACCCCGCCAGCGCGCCGCCTGCCGCGAGGATCTCGAGTAGGAGCAGGGAGGCTAGGAGGACTAGTCCTACGCGCACGCCACTACCCTCGAGGCGAGGTAGAGAAGCGGTCCCCTTATCACGTGAGCGTCGCTACTCACTCTCCTCCCTCAGCCTCTCCACGAGCTCAGCCGCCTCCTCGCTCCTAACGACCTCTATCCCGAGGGCCTCTAGGTCGCTCCTGGCCTCGCTCCTCTTCACCACTGCGAGTACGCTCGCAGAAGCCCTCTCCGCCATCGCGGCCGCCTCCTCGCTCCTCTTCAGCAGCCCCTCCCTCCTCTCGCGCCTATGCTCGTAGATTATGAGGGAGACCCTCTCCTCTATACGCGCCGCGAGATCCACCGTAGTCCTCTTGGCGTGGAATACTACGCCGCCGGCCTCGAGTATCTTCTCCCCGATCCTCCTCTCGCCCTCCTCCGCGCCCACGAGGCTCACGGTAGGCTCCTCGGTTCTCAGCACGTCAACGGGCTTGAAAACCTCCTCCCCGAACACGTCCATTATCCTCAACGCCCTCTCGAGCTCAACGTCTATACCGCCCCTCTCGTACTCGTAGACGGCTCTCCTCGTAACCCCGAGGATGTTGGCAGCCTCACCCAGGCTCATGCCCCTCTCCTCCCTCTCCCTCCTAAACCTCTCCCCATCAACCCTCATGTAGAACCTGCCCTTCTTCTGCACCACGTATATCGCGTCGTCCAGCGCCCTCTCGAAGCCCTCCGGGCTAACAGCGTAGACGCCCATCCTCTCGTAAGCCACTATATCCTCGAGCCTCTCCCCCCTCTCCCTGCCAGCCACGAGCAGCGGAGACGCCCTGATAATCCCGCTCACGCCCCTAAGCTCCCTAACCTCCTCCCTCCTCACCCCCGACAGGTCCTCGACGACCTTGACGAGTATCCTCCTACCCTCCCCCGTGACTAGGACGTCTATACTCCTCCTACCCCTCTCCGGGTAGCCTAGCACATGGTACCCGAGCCCCCTGGACTTCACAATGCTGAGCAGCCGCTCGAGGATCTCCTCGACACCCTCCATCAGCCACCTCCCTTAAACCAGCCCATAGGATAGCATCCGGAGGAAACCCTTAATAGAGGCTCTGCCATCCGCGACAATCACGCTATTTAGGCGTGTCGGTGTTACGATAGAAGCGGCTGTGAGGATGGACGCCCTTTCACCGAACCGTGATGAGCCCCTCGGCGGGTCCGAGCCGTTACACCAGCCTAGACCATGGTAGCGTGACGCGGGGCAACGCCTCCAGGTTCCCCACCGGCGTCTCCCACTGGCTACGAACCATGCTCCTAACCTCCTCGAGCCTCACAACCGGCTCCACGTGCTCCAACATGCTCCTCAACCTGTGGAAGGCTTGGGCGACGCGGGGTGTGAAGCGCCAGTAGTGGTGCGTCGTGAAATCCTCCCAGGGTATGGAGCGGTACCACCTCCTCCACTCGCGGCGCAGAACCTCCTCAATGAGCCCGGGGTCCTCGTCGCCGCCCACACCCTCCTCGAGTATGAGCTCGTAGAGGCTCTTGTAGGGGCAGTACCTGCACGATACCCGCGGCAGCCCGATGGTATAGTCGCGGTGCACGAGCCCATAGCTCCTCACCAGCAGCACCACGTCGACGAGGCTGAGGTGCTTCACGGGCTCGAAGCGCTCCCGGTCGAAGAGGGTCTCGGGGCGGAGCCTACGAGACCTCGACAGGCTCTCCCAGACCCGGTCGCCTACAACCATGTAGTCGAAGCCGCCGCGCTCGAAGTACTCCTCGAGGGGCCTCGTCTTGTAGTAGGTGCACCACCGCGCCCTCCTCCAGGGCAGCCCCTCCTCTAGCATCCTCCTGGCGAGCACCCTCCTAGGGGGCTCCAGCACCTCGACACCATACCCCAGGCGGGATGCGAGCCTAACAGCCTCATCCACGTGGTACTCCGGCTCGAGGTAGGGCATGTGGACGTGCACAACCTCCAGCCGGAAGCCTACACGCTCGTAGAGGAGGTCTAGGAGTATGAGAGCGGCTGTGGAGTCCTTGCCGCCGCTGTAGGATAGGAGGAGGCGCCTACCACGCAGCCTCCACCCAGCCCCCCTCTCGATCCACGACACGAGATCCTCGAGGAGCGAGAGACTCCTCCACGCCTGGAGCGGGGAGTACACAGCCCACGAGCGAACATCCAAGACGAGGCCATCGAAGCGGTACTCGCGCGGCTCTACCGGGACACCACCCTCGCGGGTGAGGAGGTAGAACCTACGCCCACCACCCACACGCCCAACAACGAGGAAATCAGCGCTAGTAGCGACAAACCCACGCAGCCCACCCTCCTCCCCAAAGACGGGGAGAGCCTCGCTCACAGCCCAACCACGCCCTCCCCCTACCCCGGGCAGCCCTCCCCAACACCACCTATAGGAGCTAAGCGCCAGGCACTACCCTAGAGCCGCAAAGCTCCAACATACTACCCGGCGGCCAAACTCCAGCATCGCCGAGGCGAGTGTAGTAACGAGTCTCACCCCACCGCAAGGAGGCGCAATACAATAGGGAGCCAGCTGTCAAGCATGCTTCAAGACCAGCAACAGGTATTGTTCTAGCATCACAGCCAACCACCCTAGTATGACTGTGGCGACCACCCACCATAGCCTGTTTCGTAGCTCTCTCAACTCGGACTCTAGCCTATCAAACCTCGCGTCAACATACTCCTTGAGCTCTGCAAGCCTCTTGTCGACATACTCTCTAAGCTCTGTGAATCGCGTATCCACATACTCTTTGAGCTCTGCGAATCGCTTGTCGGTGTAGTCTCTGAGCTCTCTCACAGCCTCCCGGAGATCCTGCCTCGTTGCCACGTCGCGGAGCACAGCGTTTATGATAGCGAGGCGCA
>CAZTIR010000057.1:0-8819 GCA_964613695.1 uncultured Desulfurococcales archaeon
TACATCTACATAGATGCCGGGTTTGCGCGGATACGCGCTAGGCGAGAGTACGCCCCCGAGGCTCTACTAGAGATAACCGACATGCCCTGGAAGTACTATAGGGATGTTGACGTCAAGGGCTCTATAGTGTTCGATATCGGTGCTTTCCTGGGCGAGACGAGCATATGGTTTATCCGCCGTGGCGCCGATCTTGTTCTCGCGTTCGAGCCCCTCCAGGACTTCTACGAGATGCTCGTTGATAACGTGAGGCTGAATAGAGTAGAGGATAGGGTTATCCCCTTCAACACCGGCCTATGGATACACGATGGCGAGCTGAAGATCAACATAGAGGGCGGGGGGAGTGGGCTAAACCCCTGGAGCGGCGAGAGGACTACAAGCGTCAAAGTCGTATCCTTTGACACAATGTTCTCGCTGGCGTACGAGAGGATAGGCGAGCGGGTGGCCAGCGACCTTGTGGGGAAGTTTGACTGCGAGGGCTGCGAGTACACCCTACTAACCCTGCCATGCTCGAAGATAACCGTGTTCAGGGAGATAGTGGCGGAGATACACGGCGCATACCAGCCGCTCGTGAGCCACCTAGACTCCTGCGGCTATAGGGCGGAGCCCCTGGCCATAATACGTAGGCTGCCGGTGCCCCTCTCGGTCTGGCGTTTCAGGCTAAAAGGTTGACGCTGTTCACGGCCTGTAGCGGCTCCGGGAAACCCTATCACGGGTGATGAACCAGCGCCCGCCTATACGGTGCCATAGGCGTTGGCTTCGAGGGTTGCTGACGCGGCCAGGCTCGCGCGCGAGGCCGAGTGGTTGAGGGAGCGCAGCCTCTCCCTAGGCATCCCCAGCATAGAGCCTAGCGACGGGATAGCGCTCTACACGCTCGCGTTCACAGCCGCGCTCCTCCACGGTGAGGGTGTGCTCGTGGACGCGGGGGCCGGTATAGGGTACTCTACGCTATGGATAGCGGCGGGTGTCAGGCAGGCGGGTTGTACACGCTGCAGGGTCTACGCGGTCGAGGCCGAGTCTAGGCTCGCGCGTGAAGCCGAGAGGGTGTTATCCAGCCTCGAGAGCGTGAGGGGTGTTGACGTGCGCGTGGTTAACATGGATGCCCTCGAGTTCCTCGAGGGTCTGCGCGAGGGCGAGGCTATCATGGTGTTCCTCGATATAGAGAAGGAGGAGTACCCCACCGCTATACGGGCGGCTTACGAGAAGCTTAGGACGCCCGGCGTGCTGGCGGTGCACAACGCGTTCTACCCGCCGCCACCCCCAGAGGCGTTCGAGGCTCTCGACGAGCTGGGGTTCTCGTGGAGCGTGGCCCCGACCCCGCCGGGGCTCGTGGTGGCCTGGAAGGGTGGAAAGAGGGGCTAGTTCACAGCCCCCCTCGTCAACCTATAGTGGGCTACTGCAAGCTCCTCCACTATCCTCGGATCCCTCTCCGCGAGCTCAACGAGCCTAGGGCATGGCGGGTTCGCCGTCAGCCTCCTCCACTCCGGGTGGTGTAGGCGGCCGAAGAGTAGCCTCCATCCGCTACACTCTCCGCGCCTCACACAGAGGCATAGGTAGGCTGCAGCCATGAGCGCCGAGGGCCTAACGTAGAGCAGCCGGGTCTCGCTCACCGCCCTACCCCGGATGCCCTCTCACCCCGTGTTACCCTAGTCACGGGTGTGTGAGCGCCCCTCCTGGGCGTGGATGACACACGGGTATGCCCGTCGAGCCTCCTGGCGTGATACTCGAGTCTACACGCCCCCTCCTCCTTAAAAGCAGGAGCGAAGAGCTTATATAGGGGTTGTGGAGGGTGCTCGCTGACATAATGCTTGCGCTGGCATACGCTAGCATAGGGCTAGCCCCCCTAGTCTACAGCTACCTTGCGGTACGCGAGGAGGAGAGGGAGGTGGCCAGGCGCAGGGCGAAGGCCATGGCAGCCGAGGAGCCCAAGGTGGATGTCCACGTCGTGGTTGTAGTGCGGGGCGACGAGGTTAGCATGGAGAGGGTGGAGGGCGAGCCACTAGCCCCAGTCCTGGGCGGGGAGGATGCGGTGGTGCTCCAGGGGCCTAGTATAGAGGGGGTGGGCTCCACCACGAGCGAGGGCCTAGAGGCTAGCCTAGCCTAACCCTCTTTTAACCCTCCCAGACGGTACGCGATTGTTATGAAGCCCGTGTGCCCAACCATCCTCGTAGCCGGCCTGAGCGCCTCCGGGTCGCTCAGCCACTCGCGTAGCAGAACCTCCACGATCCTAACACCCCCGAACCCCCCATGCTCCGAGAGCCTGTCGAGCAGCATGTAGAGCTGGTGTGCGCTCGGCGTGTACGCTGCGAACACTCCCCCCGGTCTAAGCGCGTGGTACGCCGCCTCGAGCACCTCCCACGGGTCCGGTACATCAACTATAACGGCGTCCACGCCCTCCTCGAGCATCCCCAGCCTAGCATCCCTCTCGTGGAACACCACGCGGTCCGCGAGGCCTAGTAGCTCTAGGTTGCGCCTGGCGGCCTCCAGGTGCTCCCTCCTGGTCTCGTAGGTGTAGACCCTACCCTCCCTACCCACGAGCCACGCTAGCACCGCCGTCACGAACCCAGAGCCCGTCCCAACCTCCACCACCCTAGCCCCCGGGCCCACGCCCGCATAGAGGGCTATCAGCGCCGAGTCCTTAGGGTAGACGACCTGCGTGGCCCTCCTGAAGCCCAGCTCGAGCACGTCGAGGAGGGTGGCCCTCCTGTAAGCCGCGTAGCCTCCCCTACCGCCGCGGATCCTTACAAAACCCCCGCATGGGGCGCCAATCAGATCGTCGTGCTCCACAACCCCCACGTCGCTCCCAGTCCTACCCCGCTTCGAGAGCCTGGCGAGGAACCTCCTCCTCTCATCAAACTCGATTACAACCAGGTCCCCCTCCCTCAGCCTGCACAAGCCCCTCTCCCTGCCCCACGAGCCGCCCCGAGAGGCTAATAGCCGAGGCTCCCCCGGTGCCCGCGGGGCGCGAAGAATGGGCGGGAAGCACCGCAAGTACGTCTACGTGAAGAGGGAGGATGGGTGGTACGTGAAGGTCCGCGTCCTAGGCCTCGACAAGAAGGAGTTCAAGAAGCACGGTAAGCTCCCCGAGGACCCGTCGAAGTACATACCCGTGGGGCCTAAGGTGAAGACACCGCCCCCCACCTACGCGGTGGTGCCGATAGAGAAGCTGCCAGAGGAGGCGCAGAGGAGAATCCGGGAGTTTTGAGCGGGGCTCGGGGCGCGGCCTCTCAGCCTCACCCCCTCGGCCGTCCGGCAGGCTCCTCTCCTCACAGCCCCGCGCGGAGTTTCACTGAAGAAGGGTGCTCTAAACGCCCTCTATTCATCGGGGTGCCCCCACGCGTGACCTACACCATCCTAGCATACGACCCCGCGGCCGGCCAGGCGGGGGTGGCGGTGGTTAGCGGCAGCATAGCTGTGGGCTCAAGGGTCCCGTGGGGGAGGCACGGCCTGGGCGTCGTCGCGACCCAGGGTTATACCAACCCAGCCCTCGGCCCCATGATACTAGAGCTGCTGGCGAAGGGACTCACAGCCAGCGACGCCCTCCGCGAAGCCCTCTCTAAGGACACTAGCCCGGCCCACCGCCAGGTAGCCATAGTGGACTACCGTGGGGACGTGGCGGTCCACGATGGGTCCTGGACGCCAGCCTGGCACGGGTACCGCATCTCCACGACGGAGGCGGCGGTGGCGATAGCGAACCTCGTAACCGGCCCGAGGGTGGTGGACGCGATGATGGAAGCCTTCGAGTCGACGAGGGGCACGCTGGCTGAGAGGCTGCTGGCGGCGATAGAGGCTGGTCACAGGGAGGGCGGGGATAGGAGGGGGGACCGCTCGGCGGCACTCCTAGTGGTGGGCGCGACAGAGTACGGGACCTACTATGACCGCATTATAGACCTGCGCGTCGACTACGACCCCAGGAACCCGGTCCAAACCCTCATCAAGCTCTACGAGTACTACCTGGAGCATTAGGGTGGGGTTTTAGAGACCCTATTCTCGACATGCATGACTCCGCGGGCGTGGTGCTTGAAGAGAAAGCTCCTCGTTCTCGGAGTCGACGGCCTCTCCGAGTGGAGCTACCGCCTCCTACGCGGTTACGGCTTCTTCAGGAGCCTGGCTGAGGTGGAGTCGCGCGGTATACTGGGGAGCGTTGAAACTATCCCTCCCTTAACACCGCCGATGTGGACTAGCATAGTCACCGGTGTTACGCCCGCTAAGCACGGGGTCTACTCCTTCTACGTCTACGAGCCTGGGACCTGGAGACCCCTCCGCCTATACAACAACCTTGACGTGATGGCGCCGATGCTCCACGATATAATAGGCTACAACGATGGGCGCAGTCTCGTCGTGAATCTTCCCCTCTCCTCCTGGCCCCCTCCCTCGATACGAGGCTCGATAGTGTCGGACTGGCTGAGCCCCAGGGACTATGCTAAGCCCGAGTGGCTCAACGATACCCTCCGCCGCGAGCTTGAGGAGAGGCGTGGGTGGAAGGGCCCCTGTAGCATAGTGGCTAGGGATGCAGCCATAGCCTCGACTATACTCAGGCACGCGGAGAGGCTCATCAAAGAGCACGACTACATCTTCTACATGGTGCAGTCTGTGGATGGGCTGCTCCACCGCTACCCCCGCCAGGTGGTTAAACCCTCGGAGCCCTGTGTACGCGAGACCCTGGAGACCATAGACGAGGTCTTCGAGAAGCTACTAGAGCCTATGCTGGACGATCACACGGTCATAGTTGTCAGCGATCACGGCAACGAGCCCTACGAGTACCGCGTGACACTCCCCAAAGCATTGCTAAGGGCCGGCCTAGTGAAACAAACTTTTGCGGAGCTCGAGGAGAGCGCTGGCAGCTTAGAGCCTCTCGGCGGAGAGGAGTCGGGCGGGAGGGGGAGCCTCATAGCGAGGCTTGTCAACGCTGCTATCACGAACCCGCTCCTCGGCCCACTAGTCGCCAGGGTTGGTAGGAAACTAGCCCCTCTACTCAACGCCCTCGGCCTCAACCTCGGGAGTGTTAAGAGACCGGTACCCGACCCGGAGAACAGCATAGCGGTTATACCGAGACCCTGGAACTACGGCATATACATCAACGAGAGGCTCGTAGCCAACGCGGAGGAAGCCGTGGAGCGTGTGGTGGAGGCGCTAGAGAAGGCCATGGAGGAGACGGGGCACCGCTTCCTACACGCTATCGTCAGAGCGAGGGAGTCGCTCAAAGGACCATACGCGTCTCAGGCACCACACGTGATACTAGCGCCCGAGCGCGGCTATGACATATCCGGTTTAAACCTATACGCCCCGCTCATCGAGAAGGTTAGGGGTCTACACGCGAACCACACCCCCTACAACATCCACATGATAGCGCCCAGCGACCAAGACCCCCAGCTACGCGAGGCTGCAGAGAAGGTCAAAGAGCCCTGGGACTACGCGGTACTCGCGCTCCTATCCCTGCAGCTCCCCATACCCTCGTACACTGACAGCACGCTATGCGAGAGGGCGAAGATACGCTGCAAGAGCGTAAACTATCTAGTGAAGTACAGCATAGCCAGGAGGATAGCAGCGAGGATAACGGGCAGAAAGACCAGCGACACTAGGACCTAGACTCGCAGAGCAACCAAGAGGCGTAGAAACACGCCTAAAACCATACACGCCGTACAAGCCCGTCGACCGCTTCCCGCTCACAACGCTCCTCGGGCCCCAGGCGAGGGTCTAACCGCTCTTATAGCGTGCCTGCCCCTACGCGATGCCCGGGGCTAGGCTCGTGCGGCGCGCGGAGAGGGTATCGTGGAGAAGGATTGTCGACTGGGTTTTCAGGGAGTATAGGTGGGAGCTTGACATCCTACGCGAGTATGATAGGACGGGTAGGATCCCGAGTAGAGAGGAAGTTGAGAAGCTGAAGAGTAGAGCTAGGCGTGTTGCAGCCACTCGATGATATCCCCGATGCCCCAACTCGCCTCGTATGCAGACGTGGGTTGCCCGGACACGATTCGCTTTGAGGAAGGCCCTTAGGAGTACGACCCCGAGCCTCTTGTCACCGTCTGTCGGCGGGTGGCGCGTTATAGCCTCGTGGAGGAGCGGCACGGCGACTGCAATCCTCCTCGTACTGCACAAGACCCTCGCGCACCTAGCCGCGTATCTCGCACTCCCAGATAGACTATAGCGCGTAGAGCGAAAACAACTCTTGTATCGACCTGCGAAGCTCCTCGACGATGAATGGCAGCAGCCCGACCAGAAGATAGTACGCCACGCGTCACCCTCTCCGAGCACAGGGGCTTGTAGGCCACGTGTTTTACAACTGTGCGGGGGTGCGGGCCCGGGAGGGGGTGCCAGCGTCCACACCACTAACCCCGCGGGGGGAGGGTGCCAGCCTTCGGGTGGTTTCGGCAGGCGTCTTGGGTGGAGTGCGCCGTGGGTGTCGTCTGCTCGGCTTCCGGGTGGGGCCTCGCGCTCTTGATGGTTATCCGTGTCTAGGAGCGTGGGTGTCGTCTACGCGTCTTCTCCCCCGCTCACCCTGAGCGTCTGGGAGTTTTGCACGTCTAGGCTTGTGTCGGGGTAGCAGTGGTACACTACCCTCACCCCGCTCTTCTTGAGCGCCGCCACTAGCCTAGGGCACCTCGAGTATTCTCGGCGGGTGCACGCCTCTAGGTAGAAGTGGGTGTAGTTCCAGTGTCCGCCGGCGAGCGTGTTGAGCGCGTCTGCAACGAGGCTCGCCCAGCCGCGCCACGTGGATGGAATGGCTAGTATCCTCGCGTTCCTCGGGGCTAGTGTGTTGGCCTCGGGGGTGCAGTAGCCGCTCGTGTAGCACGCTTCGCGCGTGCAGAGTAGCCACTCGGCGTTCTGGTCTAGGAGGCAGTAGGCTAGCATTCCAGCCTCCCGGGGGCCCCCGGCCACCTGGAGTGCTGCCGAGACCACGCGCTTCACTAGGCCGAGCGCCTCCTCGTACCCCGCCACCGGGTAGAGCTCGTCGCATGGAACGTCCTCAACCTGCCTCAACGATACCCGGAAGACGCTACACTCGGCCACATCGCCGCCCCGCAGCCTACAACCACGCCCAACAAGCTCGATGACGTAGGGCGCCGACACCCTAGCAACAGGCTCACCACCAACAAGCACCTCCACACTCCCAACACCAGCCACGATACTCGCCCCGGCGCCTCGAGAGTAGCGGCAGTGCTCAACACGCCCACGCACCACTAGGCGCTCCCCACCACACGAGACCTCCACGAGGCCAGCGCCACACACGCTCCTACAACGAGCACCACGCATAGTGGAGACGGTGTAACCACAGTGACCGCACACTATACCAGCAGGCAAGACGCTGGAAGCCCCCAACCCCACTAGAGAGCCACGAGCTTAAACACTGCGAGATGCTGGATAAGGGGAGGTCCCCCCGAGGCATGTTAAGGGGTGGCGCGAGGGGGCGGGGTGCTACGCGGGCGTTAGTAGGGTTAACACCAGGGCTACGGTATTGAGCTTCTCGAGGAGCCTGGGATCCTGCGAGCTTATCTCAACGCCCTTACCGCGCTCGGCGCACTTGACAAGGGTGATGCGGTCTGCGGTGTAGACGACGGGGTGCTGATCCATCACGTTGATGTAGGGCTTGGCGGGTGTTATCATGGCATGCGCCCTCCCCCCGGCGCCATCATACTCTACGAATATCGGGGCGTCTCTCAACTCGACCATGGTTTCTGACGCGTACATCTCCCCCGCTCCGCTCGCCTCGTGTATCGTGATTATCGCGGCGCCCGACCTTCGCACGGTGAACGTGACGCGCAGCCCATCAATGTCCAGCGCCCCCTCGCTAGGCAATGCGGTGACGATAGAGGCGAAGTGCAGCAGGCCGCTGATGTCGATTGTAAGCGGCTCGACCCCATACCAGTCCCTGACGAGCTCGACAATCTTCTCCCCAACCCCACTCCTCATAGACAGGAAGATGTGCACACCCTTAGCTGCCTGCAGGGCCTGCTCGTACGTGAAGAAGCCTAGCACGCAGTTAACATCGACCAGCTTCGCTATATACACCTTCTCCTCCTCAACACCGAGCACGTAGAGGAAACCATAGAAATCCGCCAACTGCCGCGGCGCGCCGCGCGCCGAGCCCAGTCGAAGACTCTCACCAAACACTAGGAAAGCGCCAGACCGCACCCACCGTACCCCATCAAAGGGGATAGAGTGGAGGAGCATGCAGCCACCAGGACACGACTATACCGGAAGCCAATATATACTTACCCCACGTACAATAAATACCGGCGGCGCAAGACCCCATCAAGCCTACACGCCCCAGGATAGAAGACCACGGCGAAGCAGCACAACCCACAACCCCGCTACCCCTCCTACTTTACAATACCGGTCCATTGCACCACGAAACCCATTCCCATACCCCAGTCCTTACGTATCGTCATCTTCGCAGCCCGAGGGGCAGAGAACAGTATGCATGCTGAACCCTCCTTACTACACCAAATCACGGCTTTGAGGTTATATTCGCAAGCTTGCGCATCACGTGTACTAAAACTAACCACTCATCATTAGATTCTTTAGTGTTGTTCGCTAAAGTGAGCTGCGAGGCCAAGGGGCTATAGAATAACACCGCCTTCACTCTCTTTGATAGTAGTCTCGCTTCGGCGAGAGAAGAGCCCGAAATCGCCAGGGAGAAGGTTTTCGACCAGCTAGCCTCGCTCCTAACCCGAATCATGCTAGGATACACTTTCAACTCTTTGATTGATGTTTCTCAGTGTTGACTGTGAGAGGGTCGAGGTGGGGGAGCTGCTCAGGGGCGTGTACGCCCGCGCCGCATCGAGGGGAGGAGGGCTAGGGCGAGGAGGAGGTGATGAGAG
>CAZTIR010000058.1:0-8783 GCA_964613695.1 uncultured Desulfurococcales archaeon
AAATGGAAACCTTATTAGGGGCTAATTGCGGTGAGCTTCAAGTGGCGGCCGGTCCACGGAGCCGCCACCCGCCGTAGCTCAGCGGTAGAGCGCCCGGCTGTAGGGGGGACCCGCATCCCCACCCCCCACGCGCCTGACGGGCGGCGATAGGCCGCCTGGATGAGGGTGCGTCGGCACGGGGATGCGGGGCCGGGCGGATACCGGGAGGTCCGGGGTTCGAATCCCCGCGGCGGGACCAACCCGGCTCCCTCCCTCCACCACTCTGATAACGGGCTTTGGTGTTCACCGTTAAGTGGTAGTATGCGCCTTGGAGGTGGTTGTGCAGAGGCCACTCATCTTCTATGTTGGTGTGGCATTCGCGTTCGTGACCGTGTTCCTCTTGGCGGTTCTGCTGCCTAGACCCGAGCCTAGACCCTGTTGCGGCTGCAGCGGGTGTAGTTGCGTCTTAGTCGTGATAGCCGGTATTGTTGCGACGGTCTTTGTTCATGAGGGTTTGCACGTTGTTGCTGCTAGGGCTGTGGGTGTGAGGGGGCTTCGTGTTAGGCTCGAGCCTCGTATGGGCTCTCTGCTCCTCGACTATGACTGGATGACGCCGCTGCAGTATGTCATAGTGGCTCTCGCGCCGCAGGTGCTTAGCGTGGTGCTGTTAATCTTGCTGGTGGTAGCGCGTGATTACTCTCTACTACTCTGGCCCTCTCTCGTGGTGAATGTTGCTGGCGGCGTTCCCGACATGCTCAACGCTATCTACTTTGGCCTGGTTCACGGGGATGCCAGGAGGTTCTGGCTCCTCTACGATGAGCGCGGGAGGGTCGTGGGGGGTGTAGTAGAGTACCCGGATAAGCTCGTGGTCTACGACATGGTTTATGGGCGTTATGCGAGGAGCGGGTCTTGAACAGTGTTAAAGACGGGGGTGTGTGGGTTCAAACGCTCCTCTTCTTTCCCCGCGCAACCCGACCGCCTAGGGTGGTCTCGTGCGGGTTGTGGTCATTGGCGGCGGCGCGGCGGGGATGAGCACGGCTAGCAGGGTTAAGAGGCTGCGCCGCGACTGGGAGGTCGTGGTTATAGAGAAGAGCAGGTGGGTTAGCTTCGCCCTCTGCGGGATACCCTACTATGTGGGCTGCCAGGTGCACAGGATTAGCGATCTCATGCACTATCCTCTCGAGGAGTTCACGAAGAAGCGTGGTATCGACGTGAGGCTCGGGGAGGAGGTTGTGGAGGCTGGCGACGGTTTCGTGAGGGTTAGGGGGGCTAGGGGCGAGTACAAGCTAGAGTATGATAAGCTCGTTATAGCTACTGGCGCTCGCCCTGTAAAGCCCCGGTTCGAGGGCATCGACTCCAAGGGCGTCTTCACGATAGGGCACCTCGACGACGCTGTCGAGCTGCGCAGGTTTCTCGACGAGAAGACGAGGCATGGGGGCTCTGCCGTCGTTGTCGGCGGGGGGCTGGTGGGGCTCGAGATGGCTGAGGCTCTCCACTCCTGGGGCCTCCGCGTGACTATAGTGGAGAAGGCTGGCTGGCTCCTACCCGCGCTGCTGGACAGGGAGATGGGCGAGAAGCTGACCAAGATAATCTCGGGAGTTGAGGGCGTCAGCGTTGTGACGGGCAAGGGTGTGGCGGCTATAAAGACGAGGGGCGGCGAGGCCGTCGGGGTTACCCTCGAGGATGGGGGTGAGGTCGAGGGGTCGCCGGTGATAGTGGCTGTCGGGAGGAGGCCTAACACGAGCCTAGCCGAGCAGCTTGGCGCGAGGCTGGGTGAGACGGGCGCGATATGGGTCAATGAGCGCATGGAGACGAGCGTCGAGAACGTATACGCGGTGGGTGATGCCGTCGAGACCGTCAGCATGGTTACGGGTAGGCGCGTCTGGCTACCCTACGCACAGGTAGCAAACAAGATGGGGTATGTGGCTGGGAACGTGATAGCCGGGATAGACTCTAGGTTCCCTGGCGCCGCCGGCACGGTAGTGACGCAGGTGTTCGGGGTTACTGTTGCCAAGACTGGGCTCAGCCTAGAGGAGGCTAGGAGGGAGGGCTTCAACGCCGAGGCGGTGACGCTGGACGCCGGCACCAAGGCGGCCTACATGCCGGGAGGCTCCTGGATAACACTACGCCTAGTCTTCGACAAGGATAGCGGCAGGATTCTCGGCGCACAGGCGCTGAGCGGCGATAACACCGGCTTCTGGAGGGTGAACGTGGTGGCCGCGCTCATACAACACAAAGCCAGCGTCTGGGACCTCTTCACCACCGATATAGGATACGCGCCGCCAATGAACCCCGTCTGGGACCCCTTAGTGATAGCGGCGAGGCTAGCACTCCGCCACGTCGGGGGCAAGAGGTGACCATACGGCTTTAGGAAAGACGCGCAGCACCCCGCCCCGGGCGGCGTGGTTTTGGGCAACGATCCCTGCGATCCTGGCAACGCTCTACGCTCTCCTAGCCTACGCGGCCGCCGGATAGCCATCCTCCCCCTAGGCAGCATAGAGTGGCATTGTGGCGCGCCGCTCGGCACGGACTCGCTCCTAGCTTTGCGTGTCGCGCAGGAGCTCTGCCGGAGCGTTAACAGCGTCTGCGGTGGTGCTGCCCTACTCCCTCCACTCTACTATGGGGCTAGTAGCGAGTGGGGAGGCTACGAGGAGGTGAGTATACCCCGCGACGCGATACCCCTCATAATCGAGGGCGTTGCGGCTAGTCTTGAGAGGCTGGGCTACCATACCCTCGTGCTCGTAAACGCTCATGGGGGTAACACCGCGGCTCTCAGGTATGCGGTTGAGCGCCTAGTTTTCGATAGGGGGTCTAGGCTCCGCTTCTACATAGTCGAGTGGTGGAGGCTCGTAGACGCCAGGCTAGGGCACATGGATGCTCTCGAGGCGGGGCTGGTCGCAGAGGCTCTAGGTTTCAGGGCGGGGGTGTTGTGCGAGTGTAGAGGCTTGTCAAACCCATACACTCACGTTGAGTGCGAGAAGGTGGAGGGGGAGCCCGTGGCGGGCCTGTGGGATAGGCTCGTGGAGAGGCTTAGAGAGGCTGGTGAAAAGATATGCAGGGGTGAGGGCCTCTAGCCCTGCTCCTCTCCCCTCCTCCCCGGGCACCTGGGCTCCCTGTACCACTCGTCCTTATCCAGGTTGAAGAGCCTGACAGTCTCCTCCTCCAGCTCCCCCCACTTCTCGTGGAGCGTGTTGTAGAGCGTCTCGAGTATCGAGTATATCCTCGTCTCCACCTTGCCCCGGAACCATGCGAGATCCTTTGCTATACCCACCCTAAGCTCCTCAAAGTTCACGCCAACCCTCTCGTCGACACTCCTCCCGGTCAGGACGTGCTCGAAGTCGAAGAGTAGCGTGCCCCGCGGCAGTATATACTCGCCGTAGTCGCCCGTGAGCCTCTCCTTTATCTTCGAGAGCATGCGGAGGCCTAGCAGCTTATTGGGGCCGGGTCTTATCTTCGCCACCTGTAGCACGCCGAGGAAGGCCACTATGCCAGAGAGGTCGGAGACGGGCTCGTACCACGCGCGGTTCTCCCCACTCACGGTGACGGATCTTATCGTAACCTGCGCTGCCAGGACACGGTTGTAGACCAGCCCCTCGCGGAACACCTTATCCCTCGAGAGCTCCACGATACCCTGTGCCGAGAGCCCGCGGAATAGCGTGAAGCGGGCTGGAGTGGGTAGCATCAAGCCGACGTAGAAGCTGTAGATGAGAGCGGCCTGGGGATCTTTGCCCAACGCCTCCGTCACGAGCTGAGATGCTGGCGTTCTAGCAACGAGCACCTCGTTCAGCCTCCTCGGCGTCTCGGTGCAGGCTGTCAAGTCTATCACGTTGAAGGCCTGTGCTATGCGGAGGTAGTAGAAGAGGTCCCCGATGTTGAAGTTCTTAAGGGCTGTGTACTTCTCACTCAGCTTCTCCACGGTCTCGGCGCCGCCGAGTATCTCGCTCAGCGGGATGGGTGAGTCTCCGGGGGCGGCAGCCGAGAGTAGGACATCGCGGAGGAAGTCGAGGAGCCCCTTTATACCAGCTAGTTTGCCTTGAGCGGCTGAGGATAACTCTTTAAACCTTCGGGGCACCTTGTGTGGCGTCCTAAGCTCGAAGGTGAGGGGCGGTAGGAGCATAGCCTCCTTCCTCCACCCCAACTCCCCTATAATCCGTGATTGATAAACGGTTGGGTGCCGCTCCGTAATACCAGCCTCTGCTGGCGCCGCTAGGGTTTAACAATGGCGTGATACCCCTCCATAGCCTCCGGCGGTGCCACATCTTGGCGAGTACTACCGAGCTGCTGGCTCGCAGCTACGTCTCCGAGACTGGCGCCGTGGTCCTCGGGGAGGGTATAGCTGCTGATGGCCACCTGCCTGGGCTTATAGCGCGCGTGGTGACCCACGCCCACAACGATCATATCGTGGGCCTCCGAGAGTCGATGAGAGAGGCCTCGCTCATAATAGCAACCCCGCTGACGCTAGAGATGCTTGATGTGCTAGGGTACCGGGTGCCCGCCCAGAAGAGGCTCGGCCTGGAGCCTAGGCGGCCGGTGAGAATACTAGACAATCGGCTTGTGCTTCTCCCAGCCAATCACATCCCAGGCTCTGTACAGGTTCTAGTGGAGTGGAGTGACGGCTTCCGTGCAGGATATACCGGCGACTTTAAGCAACCCGGCACCCCTGTAATGAAGGATCTTGATGTGCTCGTGATAGAGGCCACGTATGGTAGCCCCGAGTACCGCCGCCCCTGGAGCAGCGAGATAGAGTATCTCTTCGCGGATCTTGTGAGAGATCTTCTTGTCAAAGGCCCCGTCTACATCTACGGCTACCACGGGAAGCTTCAGGAGGCTATGAGAGTGCTACGCGAGCACGGCATCGACGCCCCATTCCTAGCGCCGGAGAGGGTGTACAGGATGGCCTTGGTCGCGAGGAAGTATGGTATAGACGTTGGCGAGGTTATATGCACGTGTAGGAGGGAGGCGGAGGAGGTCAAGAAGAGCGGCTGGTACGTGTACTTCACCCACATGATGGCGAGGCGTAACGGCGCCCCTGCTAACGCGAGCCGCGTGGTGCTAAGCGGCTGGGAGTTTAGTGGCCCGTATAGGCAGGCGGGTCCGAGAACCTGGATAGTCTCGTTCAGCGACCACGCGGACTTCGACCAGCTTGTCGAGTATGTTAGGGAGGCTAGGCCGCGCCTACTCGTAGTTGACGGGTTCCGCGAGGGAGCGGCGGAGGCTCTCGCAACCTACGTTAGGAAGAATCTCGGGATACCAGCGGTCGTAACCCCCTAACTCCCATTCTTTAAAGGCTCTACGGGGAACGCGTCTAGCCGGTGAGGGGGGCTGAGCGAGGGCGAGGTATACGTCCTGGGTCTCAACGGGTCTCCGAGGAAGTACGGCGGCACAGCCAAGCTGCTAAGCATTGCGCTCCGCGCGGCCGAGGAGGAGGGCGCGAGAACCAAGCTAATCCACCTCTACGATTACGAGATAAAGCCTTGTATCGGCTGCGTGAGCGACGATATCAAAGCCTGTAGACACCCCTGCGTGATACGCGACGACTTCACGGAAAAGATTGCACCCGAGATACTCCGGGCCGATGCCCTCGTGATAGGAACCCCTATCTACTGGTACGCGCCCAGCGGCGTCGTGAAGAACCTCATAGACCGCATGACCAGCTTCGAGAACATGATATTCCATACGGGCCGGAGCCTCGTCGAGGGCAAGGTCGCGGCCGTGATAGCTGTTGGCAACGACACCGGCGCTATTCAAGCCATAGCCTGGCTAATGGCGGTCTTGAACAGTATGGGCTTCCATATACCGCCGTGGGCTCTAGCCTACTATCACAGCCGCGAGGGGGAGCCTCTGAACGACGACCAGGCTGTGATGGACGCGGTTAATATAGGCAAGATCGTGGTGAAGGCGGCTCGCCTGCTACGCGGCGCGGGGGCTTGGTACGAGCCGCGTGTCGAGCTGGAGAGGTATAGGGGGTATGCGAGGAGGTTTGCGGAGGAGTGGAGGTCTAGGCAGGAGGCTGAGAGAAAGAGGCTCATCGGGTCAGGTGCTTAGCCTCCTCGAGCTTTAGTATCCTCGCCAACCTACCCCTCGGGATGTTGAAGAGCTTGTGCGCTATTATGGCGATGTACCTGTCGTCGGGTATCACCTTCTCCAAGCCTATCCTCGCCGCCAGCGCCTGTTTCAAAGCCTCCTTGCTAATCCTGTCCCGGACCTCCGACGTCGCTATGGCCTCGGCTACGCGGAGTGCTATGTAGAAACGGGCGTACTTCCTAGCGACCTTGGCGAAGTCGGGGAGAGTCTCGGGTATAGCCCTCAGAAGCGTTATGAGGTCATCCTCGCTAGCGTAGCCGAGGAGCACCTTGGTAGTCACCACGCGGAGGATGCGGGCTAAGAGGTTCTCGTCGAGGCTCTGGCCGAGGAGCTTCTCGAGCTCTTGCCTCGAAGCCCTCCTACTGGCTATGAGCTTGGCAGCCTCCTCGAACACGAGCTCGCGGTTGAAGAGCGAGGCAAACCACCGCGGCTCCTCCTCGTCTAGACCGAGCCCGTACTTCGCAACAACATATAGCGTTGCGAGCTCCTTGTCGTAGATGTCGGGGGGCGTCGCGGCACCCATTATGGGCTTTAGCCCACGCTCCTCGTAGACCGCTCGGAGTATGTCGGCGGCGAGGCTCCTATCAACTATATGTTCTCGGAGCAGCCTCGAGAGTATCTCGGTTGCCGCGGCTATCCTGGTCTTATAGACGCTCCTGTTCCTCTCCTCGCTCAACGGCGGCCACCTGCCAACCCAGACGAGAATTAGATGGGGGTCACCTAATACGCAGTATCATAGCATAGTAGAAGCCACTCGTCCTATGCCGGTGTGGCCACGAGCGCCGCGCCTGAGGCTGGATGGGGCTGGGGTCGAAGAGGGGCCTGGGGGGTTTAACCAGCCTAGCCTCTCCCCCATGTGCGCCTAGAAACCACTCCACGATATCCTCGCCCTCCTCGCGGAGGAGGCTACAGACGCTGTAGAGTATGCGGCCCCCAGGCTTCACGACGCGGAAGGCGGCCTCGAGGAGCTCCCTCTGGAGCCTCGTTATTTTCTCCAACTCCTCCGGCTTCAGGCGCCAGCGGACATCCGGGTTCTTGGCTATGGTGCCGGTCGAGCTGCAAGGCGGGTCCACTAGAACAGCGTCCGCGAAACCCTCCCCGAGGAGCTCGGGGGCTCTCCTACCATCACCCATCACTATGTCTACAACAGCATCCATGCCCATCCTCTCCAGCGTCTCTCTCAACCGCTGAGCCCTATCCGGGTAAGGCTCGAAAGCGATGACGCGCGCCCGTAGACCGCTCAACTCCACGATGTGGCTAGTCTTGCCGCCGGGCGCGGCGCACAAGTCTACAATCGTTTCGCCTGGACGAGGGGCCAGCATGAGGGAGGCTGCAGCAGAGGCGTCATCCTGGAGTATCGCTAGCCCCTCGCGAACCAGGCGGAAGACGATGGGTTTCACACTACCCCTCTCAACCTTCACCACGGTCTCGACGAAGGGGGATACTCGTGGCTTCAGCCCAGCCCTCCTAAGCACCGATACCACGCGACCAACGCTAGTCTTCAAGGTGTTAACGCGGAGCGAGAGCGGGGGCACCCAGCGGTTAACGAACTCGAAGAGCCTTGTAGCCTCCTCGACGCCTATGAAGGACGCCACCCTCTCGAAGATGTAGCGCGAGACTAGCAACCTCTCCTCGACCGGGTCGAGCTCGACGCGCGTGGAGCGCAGCCCCTCGACAAGCTTCCTGAAGACGTCCGGCCTGCCTCCCAGCTCTTCCAGGACACGGGGCGTGTACTCCTCAAGCCACCTCGTTATATCCTCGTGGCCCTCCCGGTGGGCGACTAGCCTCTGGAACGTGTAGATCCGCGCAGCAGCCCTGGTATACGGGTCAAGCTCCTCAACCCCAACCCCCAGGATCTTCTCGACTATCTTGTCGAGGAGGCCCTGCATCTGCCAAGCCCTGTACATCATCGCCGTGAATATCTTGTCCTTCACGCTCCCAGCAATGCCGTACTCGGCGAAGATCCTCCGCTTTGCAACCTGCCAGGGCTTATACTCCTCCCCCGCCCTCAGAGCCTCGACTAGAGCCTTGACGTCGCGCTGCGTCAGCCTAACCGGCAAGTCTTGCGCTAAACCCCTCTCACTTAAGCCCGAGTCTCTTCAACACCGCGTAGACGGTTGATATGGGTCTCTTCAGCCTCTTGGCTATCTCGTAGACGCTAGCCCCCTGCTCGTAGAGCTTCCTAATCTCCTCGACCTCCTCCGGAGTTATCCTCCTATGACTATGGCTCCTCCTAGGCGCCCTCCTGGGAACCCCGTACTTGCTGAGTATGTTGTATAGCTTGGTGGCGGAGAGGCCATACTTCTCCATCAGCTCCTGAACCGGGATCCCCGAGAGGTATTCTTCGACAAGCTTCTTCTCCTCCTCTGGTGTGAGCTCCCTACTCCTCCTCGTCTTCCTAGACGGCTGGATACCGTGCCTACGCAGTATCGAGTATATCGTAGCCCTGTTTATACAGGCCTTCTCCGCTATCTCTTCCACGGGCACGCCCTTCTGGTAGAGCTCTACGACTAGTTTGTCGCGCTCCTCGCGTGGAAGCTTCTTACACTCTCTGCTCGAGCCGCTCGTAGACACTCTACCGTACACCCCCACACTTGTAATGCATGGAGGGTTGGCTACATAATTCACACTCCTCGTCTAAACGGCTATGGGGTTTTAGCGTGGAACAGGTTAGGCCGGAGGAGCTTAGCTTCGAGGAGGGCGAGTTCCTGGTACGAGTA
>CAZTIR010000059.1:0-8744 GCA_964613695.1 uncultured Desulfurococcales archaeon
TAGGTGCTGGTGTTGGGGGTTACCCGGCTGCGGTTGTTCTAGCCAAACGCGGCTTCCGTGTTGCTGTTGTCGAGGAGGGGCTCGTTGGCGGCGAGTGTACCAACTATGGCTGTGTCCCCAGCAAGGCTCTCCTCCACTACTCTTGGGTTGTCCGCGAGGCTCGACGCCTTGGCCTGAGAGTTGAGGGGTACTCCCCGCGCTCCGCCCTCGAGCACGCCTCTCGGGTTGCTAGGGGCGAGAGGGAGGGGCTTGAGGCTCTCTTGGAGAGGGTTGGGGCTAGGCTCGTGAAAAGCCACGGCGTTGTGAAGTCATGCGGCTCTGGCTCTTGCCGCGTCGAGGCTGGTGGCGAGGTTCTGGAGGCTCGCTGGGTTCTCGTTGCTACCGGCTCCTCCCCCGTCTGGCCCGGGTGGGTTGAGGAGTGTGGCCGCGTTCTCGACAACCGCGGGTTGTTCGCGGGGGGTCTCCCTGAGGGTGTTGAGCGTGTAGCTGTCCTCGGGGGTGGCGTGGGGGGCTTTGAGGTTGCTCTAGCCCTCTCCTCGCTCGGCCTCCGCGTCGCCATATACGAGGCTATGCCCCGCCTTCTCCCCGGGCTTCCCGAGACGCTCTCCAGGATAGCCTCGAGGGTAGCTAGGATGTATGGAGTGGATGCAAGGCTCTCGTCTCCCGTCTCGAGGGTATCGTGTAGGGGGGAGACCGTCGAGGTGTGCACGGGTAATGGCTGCGAGGCTTTCGACGCGGCCGTGTTGATGCTCGGTAGGCGTCCTAGGCTCGAGGCCCTCGGGCACCTCGCGGGCGTCGAGAGGAGGGGGTTGTGCATCGATGGCGCGCCTGTGTGTCTCGCTGGCGATGCGGCTGGGCCCCCGTTCCTAGCCCACAAGGCTATAGCGGAGAGCCTCTACTTCGCCTCTCGCGTCGCGGGCTTCCCCTGGAGGCTTCCGAGGGTCTACCCCACCGTCGTCTACACCGAGCCGGAGATGCTTGACGTGACTCTACCGGGTGCTAGGGTTGCTAGGCTCCACCGCTACTACTGGGGCTTCTCAGCCCCCGCCAGGGTATACGGCCTCCCGGCTCAGGTGGTGTACGCTGAGGTGGGGGTCGGGGTGGATGGTAGGATTGCCGCTGTTAGGCTTGTGGGGCCCCGCGTCTCGGAGCTGGCTGGCGAGGCGGCGCTCCTAGTCGAGAAGGGGTTTAGGCTAGAGGATTTGATGGGCGTCTCCCACCCCCACCCCTCCAGCAGCGAGGCTATCCTAGAGGCTGTCCTCGAAGCCCTGGGCCTGGGTTACCACCGTGCTTAAACCGGTCTCGTCCTACTCTCCACCCTCCAGGGTTTCGGGTTGCCGCTAGGCTTCTGGGAGGTTTACAGCATCGGAGTCGGCGGCATGATAGGCGGCGGTATCTTCGCCGTGCTCGGCCTGAGCCTGACGCTAGCCGGCTTCGCTGCACCCGTCGCCTTCCTCCTCGCCGGCATAGTCGCGGCTCTCACGGGGTATAGTTACGCGAAGCTATCGGTGAGGTACCCCAGCAGGGGCGGCACGATAGAGTTCCTGGTGAGGGGCTTCGGGCCCGGGTTGCTTAGCGGCGCTCTCAACCTACTCCTCTTCCTATCCTACACGGTCATGATAGCCCTCTACGCCTACGCCTTCGGCTCCTATGCGGCCGGCGGCCTGGGGCTCGGCGGCGCCTGGCCCAGGGTGTTCGCTGTCGCGGTTATACTCGTGTTCACCCTGGTCAACGCCCTCGGTGTTGTTGTGAGCGGTAGGGTTGAGGAGGGTCTCGTCTTCTTCAAGCTATTCGTACTCCTCCTGGTCGCCGGGGCCGGGCTAGCCCTGGTCGAGTGGTCTCGGTTCGCTCCGAGCAACTGGCCTAGCATAATCCGCGTAGTGACCGGCGGCATGATAATATTCCTGGCTTACGAGGGCTTCGAGCTCATAGCCAACGCGGCCCGCGACGTGGAGGATCTGCGAGTCATCCCCAAAGCCCTCTACGCCTCCATAGCCACGGTGATAACCATCTACATTCTCGTGGCTATCGTGGCTGCTGGCGTGCTGTCGCCAGAGGAGGTGATCAAGTACCGTGACTACGTGCTAGCCGTTGCAGCCAAGCCCTCGCTGGGCGAGATAGGCTTCACGCTAGTTGTTCTAGGCGCTCTGGCCTCGACGAGCAGCGCGATCAACGCCACACTCTTCGGCACGGGTAGGGCTAGCTACGTTGTGGCAAAGTATGGGCACCTGCCGGGCTGGTTCGGGAGGAGGCTGTGGAGGGAGGCTACCGAGGGCCTCCTGATAATAGCGGGTATCTCTGCGCTACTGGCTGGCCTCGCTAGCCTAGAGCAGATATCCGTGGCGGGTAGCGCCGGCTTCCTCCTAGTCTTCACGGCGGTGAACATAGCGGCGTATAGGCTGTGGCGCGAGGCCCGAGTGAACAGGGTGGTGGCTGCGGCGGCGATAGCCGCTACGCTCTCCTCTCTCATAGTGCTGGTGGGCTACACTCTCCTCACGAACCCGGTGCAGGTGGAGGTCTTCCTCGCTATACTAGCGGCGTCTTTTGCCGCTGAGTACCTGCTGCAGAAGCGTAGGAGGATACACGAGTATATCGACGAGGAGCTTAGGGTGAGGGAGGAGAATATACGCTCGTGGGCCTCCTGGCTCCCACGCCTAGCCCGCGAGGTTAGAGAGGAGCTGCGCGAGGGCGAGGTTTACCTGGTGGGTAGCGTTGCTAGGGGCGAGCTCCACAGGGCCCACGACGTCGACCTGCTCGTCGTGACCAGGAGGGCTGAGAGTGAGGTGAGGGAGGTCGTCAGGAGGGTTATGGAGAGGCTGGGCCTCCACCCCTACAGGCACCCGGTTGACGTGCACGTGGCTAGGCCGGAGGAGAAGGAGAAGAGGCTACGAGAGAGCAGAGGCTACAAGAGGCTAGCGTAGCGGGCTGCCAGAGCATAGAGTAGTGCTGAGGCGGCCTGCCCCACGCCTATGCCGAGCTGTAGCGCCCCAAACGCCCCCGCCTCCCTCCCAGCCCTCGAGGCGGCATAGGCGCGGTAGATTGTCTCCACGCTAGCGACTCCCACCCCCACGAGCACCAACCCCAGGGTCTTCAGGGGGCTCGCGAGTAGTAGCGCGGCCCCCGCAACCCCAGCCACGGGGCCTACGAGGAGGCTGGGGGCTCCGAGAGCGTCGTAGAGCCTGCCCAGGGGTATGGCGGCCACAGCGTCGGACGCCATGATGACCGCGTAGGCTATGGGGGTTGAGGGGCCCAAGCCCCCTGCAATCGAGGCGGCTACCACCGGGTGCGGTATCGCGACGGTAGTCGAGCCCACCAGGAGGAGCTTGGCGTAGAGCCTAGCCCTCCTGTACCCCCTCCTCGGCCTCGGAGCGGCCTCGTAGAACACCCTAGCCGCCGCAACCCACGCAACGCTCAACACGCCCGCGGCTACCAGTAGCCAGGTGCTGCCCGTCACGAGGCCATAGTACGCCAGGAGCGGCCCCCCAACCGCGCCAACCTGGTCCAGGGCCTCGTGGATACCATACACGATGCCGCGCGGAGCCTCGAGGCCTGCTAGTAGAGCGTCGCGCGCAGGACCCCTCAGCGTCTTCCCAAGCCTCTCGAGAGCGACTCCAATATAGAGGCCCGGGAGGCCGGCGTAGAGGGCTATGCCGACGCCTACCGGTGTAAGAGCATAGCCTAGTAGCGTCAAACCCCACCAGGCTGCTAGAGCATCAGCGAGGAGGCCGGCGGGGAGCCTGAGACCCCAGTTTATCAGCTCGCCTATAGCGACTGCAGCCGAGGCCTCGAGGAGCGTACCACCCTCGAGCGAGACAAGAGGCCCGATTATAGACCTGAAACCCTCGTAGCAGACGTCGGCCGCCAGGCTGGCAAGACCGAGGAAGAGTAGGGGGAGTAGCCACCTGCCTCTCCCCAACCTATACGAGCCTCTCGACAACCCGGGCTACCCCCGGGGGCGTTGTGCTAGAGCCTCTAATCATACGCCTCGCGGAGAAGAGGCTAGTGATACCGAACAAGGTGCGAGCCCCCATATGGGCCGCGCTCGTAGCGGCCTCGCTGCTCCTCGGACCCCGCATAGACGCCGCGCTAGGCCTCACCTGCGACAGGATACTCTGCATTCTCCTCGGACTAGCGCTGCTCATACTCTCCCTACGCGGCGCGGCCGTCGCCGGCAGATACCTCGCAGTCTACGGGAGGGAGTGCGGCGCCCCGCGCGGCGCCCTAACCAGGCTCGTGAAGGAGGGGCCATACTCGTGCATGAGGCACCCCATGCACCTAGCCCTCTCCCTCTTCGAGCTCAGCATAGGCCTCCTGGCCGGCAGCCCCGGCGCCGTGCTAGTAGCCGCGGCGATGGCGGCGCTCATACTAGTGCTCGCGGTTATACTAGACGAGGCGGAGTCTGTGGTCAGGTTTGGGGAGGCCTACCTCGAGTATAGGAGGAGTGTGCCGCCCGTGAGCCTGGATCCGCGCTGCCTCTCAAAACTGTTCCTGGCCCGGAGGCCTCCCAGGCGCTGCTAGCCTACCTCCTCCACGCGCCGCTCCTGGCTTGTAGCCACGCCGCCAGCCTCGGGCATTTGCGCGGGTCGTGGAAGCCTCCCACGTAACACTCTTCTAGGTAGGGGCATGTGAAGCACGGCACGCTCATAACAAGATCGAGGGATATGTCGAGCTTCACGGCCTGCGGTGCTGTCGTGGCGGCGGGCTTTGCGAGGTAGAGCTTGTAGGTCCTATGCCCCTTGTGCACCGCGGGCTCTCTTACAATTAGGCCCTTCTTGTAGAGGCGTAGAGCCAGCCTCGACCCCTCGCGACTATCTATACCGAGTAGCTTCCACAACTCGTGCTGGTAGATGCCTTCCTCGCCCCTGGATTTTATGAGCTCGAGGGCCCTCTGCTCCAGCTCGGATAGGCTTGGCTTCTCCTCAGCGAATGCCATAGAGGCTCCCTTCTTATATAGAGGGAGGGTAGCCTGAAAATAGTATTTCACTCTCATCCGGTCGGCGGCGGATGGCGCGCTCCCCCGGTCTCCACTCTTATGAACCGGTTTCCGCCTGGTACAAACACTGTGGGGGTCCGCGCGGTGATGCATCTTGAGGGCGGTTGTGGTCTCGCACTGGGATGTGGATGGCATAGCGGCTGCGGCTATAGCTGTGAGGATGGGCGCAGAGAGGTATAGGCTTGCCTCCACGACGGCCCTCCCGAGGATACTAGCCCAGGCCGTCAACGACCTTGAGAGGCTCGGGGCCGATACGCTGATTGTGGCCGACCTCAACCCCTCGGACTGGCAGCGCGTCACTGTAGAGACCGCTCTCGACTATGCTATGAGCCTGGGCGCTCGCGTGCTATGGGTCGATCATCACAGGTGGAGTGAGAGGATTGCGGGCGAGGTCGCCGGGATGGGGGTGGAGCTTGTCGTAGACGAGGGTAGGGTCTCGGCCCAGCTGATGGCGGAGAGGCTGGGGTGCAGGGATGGCGTCTGCACTAGACTCATCCAGATGGCTATTGATGATGACCTCTTCCTGGGTAGGGATGGGCTTGCCCGCAGGTGGCGGAGGCTGCTCCGCTGGTACGGGTGGAGCGTTAGGAGGAGGGCTGTGGGGGAGTGGGCTCGTGGACGCCTATGGCCCGAGTGGGCTGCCAGGCTCTGGGAGGGTATGAGGGACGAGTACGAGAACATGCTCGAGAGGGTGGCGTTGAACGCTGCTGTGCTGGCGAGGGAGGGGCTTAGGATAGTTGCTGTCCGCGTGCCCGACGATAGGCTGCACCCGGGCGAGGTGCACGCGGAGCTAGTGCGGAACGGCTTCGACGGCGACATCTACGCGTTGATATACGGGGGTGGTGTTAGCCTACGCTCCGAGACAATCCCGCTAACCTGTATCGCGCGCCGCCTCGGCGGAGGGGGCCACGAGAGGGCGGCTGGGATACCGGGCTCCGAGTGGACCCCCGAGGCTCTCGCAGACAAGCTACTAGAGGCTATCCGCGTGTGCGGCTTGAACCCCAGGCGCGAGGAGGCGATACAGACTATCGCGGTGTAATGGCTCCTAGCTCTTCTCCCCAACGCGAGGGTATCGTAATTTAGAGGCGGCCTGCTTCTTCAACACAGGTGGTTGAGGGGTGAATAAGAGGCTAGCGTTAATACTCGTAGTGCTCCTCGTAGCGATGCCCGTGGCTGCGCTAGCAGAGCCTCCTAAGCACCTCGCGTACCGCTACCACCTCTACGAGAGCATGGGCCCCGTAATCCCCCACGGCGTGATAAAGGTTGACGTGAGCGGAGTCATAACCTATAGGCTCATTGAGGCCAAGGACTCGAGGGTGGTGTACGAGTATAACATCACGGTCAAGCATCTTGATATCCAGGGGCTGCCTGGGGGTAACGCGACCAGGCAAGCGTTTCTGCGAGCCTTTGCAGGCTCCTCGGCCGTAATGATAAACCTAACATCGTGCAGCACTAGGCTAGAGGTCCACTCGAGAGAGGCTGGCGTCGTTGCAGGCGCCCTCCCCGTCTACTGCACTCCAGAGGCGTTGAAGAAGGTGGTAGCAGAGCTTAGAGAGAGGAGTAGGCTTAACGTGAGCCTCGTGGAGGAGAACGGGGGCTACCTGCTGACAGCCGAGGGTGTAAGGAGGAGCGGCAACACGACAACAACACTCACGATAAGAGCGTTTTACGACAAGACCGGTGTGCTCGACAAGCTGCGTATAGTCCTCAGGGGGTCTGCTGGCGCAGCAGGCTCTCTAGAGATGAGGGTCGAGCTGGACAAGATAGCGTCTGATGCAGGTGAAGCTGGTCTCGGGGCTAGTATCGTGGGTGGGAGTGCTAACCCACTATGGCTGGCTATAGCTGGCGGCGTGCTAGCCGTGATAATAGCTGTGGTGGTTGCCGCAGCCAGGAGGGGTCGGTAAACCGCGGCTCGCTCACCAATCGCCTTTTTACAGCAGGGGGTCTCGTCACCCCCCGAGTAGGAAGCGGCCAGCCTCATAGATTAGCTCGCCGTCCGCATAGACGCGGGCTTCCCTACTCCTCATGTCCTTTATGAGGTCCCAGTGTATGGCGCTCCTGTTCCTAGACCCAGTCTCCGGGTAGCCGCTGCCGAGGGCCATGTGGATAGTGCCCCCTATCTTCTCGTCGAAGAGTATCTCCTTTGTCGCGCGGTCGATGCCATAGTTGAGTCCGAAGGCGAGCTCGCCAAGCCTCCTAGCCCCCTCGTCAACCCTCAGCATATTCTCGAGGAAGTCCCTACCCTTGACGGCGTCATACTCCACCACCTCGCGCCGCTTGAGGAAGACCCGCACCCCCTCCACCTCCACGCCGCGGTACACGCTAGGGAAGTCGAAGCGCACGCAACCCTCGACGCTATCCTCCACGGGCCCGGTGAACACCTCGCCGCCGGGCATGTTCTCGTGGCCGTCGTCGATAATCCACCTCCTACCCCCAACCTTCACTGTCAAGTCTATACCGGGGCCCTTGAAGACGAGCTCATCCGCCTTGGATAGTATCTCGTCCACAATCCTCTTCTCCAGCTCCGCTTGCCTCCTCCAAGCCTCCACAGGGTCGTCCTCGGTCACCTTAACAGCCCTGGCCACGAACTCCTCGAACTCTAGCGGCCTCATCCCCGCCTCCTGCGCCATAGCCAGGGTCGGGTACGCGGCCAGAACCCACCTCTTCCTACCCTCAGCAGCCTCCTGGAGGAAGCGGTTGAAGTAGGGCTCCAGAGCCTTACTCCTCTTAGCCTGCCTCTCCGCCGGTATACCCGAGAGGCTCTTCATGTGACTCGGGGCGTAGAGGGTTATCACCACATCATACTCGGTGTATATGCTCCTCCTCATCGGGTCCACGAACTCGAGTTGCTCGTCGCTAGCCTCCAGGTAGAATATCTCGGCTACCACATCATCCTCTATGTAGAGGGCCGGGTGCCCACCCCTCCTCAAAACCTCGCGATACACGGCCCTCGCGAGGGGGAGAGCCTCGGTCCAGAACCTGATAACCACCTTATCGCCGCGCCTAACGCCCGTGCTGTACTCGACGAGAAGCCTCGCATACTTCTCGAGGTAGGCGGGGAAAACCAACGACACTCTACAGGCACCATCCTTGAGCAGGGCGACGGGGTTTAAAGAGAAGCCCGTGTTTTAGTTTCGCCCACCTCCCTCTCCCCCCATGGGCATCTTGTACGCTAACCGCTCTTCTACCCGCACGCCCGGGAATACTATATCACGGGTGCGCCCTCCCATGCTCCGCATAGTCACCTTCAAACTCGATGAAGATCTGCTCGAGGCTCTAGACTCCTACGCGAAAGCCAAGAAGATGTCCAGGAGCGAGGCGATACGAGAGGCTATCAAGAGGATGCTCGAGGCAGAGGGCTGGAGGGTGCAGCGGCAGCGTAGGAGGAGAACCGAGAAGAGCACCGGCAAAATAGAATTCGAGATAATCGTATAAAACCCTGGGTAGCGTTTAGCCTCTAACGGTGCCGCCGTAGCTCAGCTGGCAGAGCGCCGGACTCATACGGCGAGCCGGTCCGCCTCCGAGGCCGCCTGGGAGATCCGGAGGTCCCGGGTTCAAATCCCGGCGGCGGCACCACCTCCTCATCGTACGGCGACTCTCCCCACCCTCCTCTACACCAGCGCACACCCTAGCCGTGTGTAGCCTAGAGCCGCTTCTAGGAGGGCAACATGCTTATAGAGGCTGGGGGAGCGGTGCACCTGGGAGCACGGGTCTGGGCCCATAGGGGCCGTCGTCTAGCCTGGACTAGGAT
>CAZTIR010000060.1:0-8641 GCA_964613695.1 uncultured Desulfurococcales archaeon
CGGTAGGGCGCTATATCGAGGAATTAAACGATGGGGATATTTAAGACGGTGATGACGGTAAAAGGGGTGATAGGTAAGGGCAACTTAGAACAGTCTTTCAGTATATAACGGAGAGTGACATCCATCCAGCGACCTAGCATGACGAGTTCATCGGCAAGATCATTCAACTCTTTTATTATTCTGGCGTATGGTTCTCCCTCCCCTTCTCTAAGATTAGAAATGATAGATGATATATCTGCTACAAGATTACTTAAACAGTAGTCGATACCGCAAGAGCCCTGGGAGCATGGCGTCGCAGAGGGGGTCACGAGGAATCCCCGTTAACCGATACAACGCCAGTATAAAAGTCATATGTAATGCTGTGGGATCGTGAGGGCGGGGGCATAAGCTATATGTGTCCGTATTATCCTTTGTGTCCTTGACTCTCTTCTAGCACTTCTAGCACCTTGCATAGCTTCTTGAAGGCTCTCGCCCTGTGGCTTATCCTGCTCTTCTCCTCTATGCTCATCTCTGCGAAGGTCTTGTTGTACCCCTCGGGCTCGAATATGGGGTCGTAGCCGAAGCCGTGGCTCCCCCTCGGCTCCTCGGTTATCCTCCCCTCCACCACGCCCTCAACCACGTAGATCCTCGGCGGTATTACGGCTGCTACTGCGGCCACGAACCTAGCCCTCCTGTCCTCGACTCCCTCGAGGAGTTTGAGCACCCCCCTCAACCCTATCGTCTTGTAGACGTGGGCCGCGTAAGCCCCGGGGAAGCCGTTGAGGGCGTTGATGTAGAGCCCGGTGTCCTCAACCACCAGGGGTTTGCCGAGGTGGAGGTAGGCTGTGAGAGCGGCCACCCTGGCCACCTCTCTCACGTCCATCGACTGTATCTCTAGCTTCGGGGCGTCCGCTTGCACGAGCTCAATCTCTGCGTTGCAGTCTCTCAGCGCTAGCCTAGCCTCCTCCAGCTTGTGGCGATTACCCGTGACGAAGTAGAGCCTCATGCGGCTACACCGCCAGGCCCTTTGAGCGTAGGGTTGTGTTGAGGCTCTTGGCCAGGAATGGGTCGAAGCGGCCGATCTCCCTCAGGAGCCTCCTAATGTGCCGGATCGCGTCCTGCTGGGATGGTGGCCTGGCTCTCCTCCTGCGCCTCGGCGCCATAGCCTCCTCGTAAGCCTCTATGTAGTACCTCAGGCTGTTGAGCACCGCGTGCCTCGGCTCGGGGGCTGGGCTCGGCTCTAGGACCACGCCAGCCTCCTCGAGTATGCTCCTAGCCTCCTTGCTCACATCCCTCCCCTCCTTCATAACCCCCTCCGCCTCCTCTAGCGCCGAGCGCACCGCCTCAATGCCCTTGGGTAGCGCGTTGTAGGCGTAGGCGTGGGCCAGTATCCCCGCCAGCTTGGAGGCCAGCATCTTGAGCTCGCCGGAGCCTGTGTCGACAGGGGCTAGTGGAGCGTAGACGGCGTCAGCCGATGCTATTAGGAGCTGCCCGCAGCCGCTCTCGCAGCCCGCTACCCTCTCGAGAGCCACCCCCACCACACGAGAAAGTATGTCACGCCATGCCACGGTACGCGCACCCTAGAGTGGCGGGCCCCGTCGCCACACCCGCCCATCCTTTAAAACGGGATTGTTGGGGTGGGGCTCGGCATAACTCTGATCAGGCATCGCCGGAGAGCGGCTACTCCTTGCCGGGTACTCCTCACAGCCCTAACCCGGTGCACCCGACCCACCCGTATTAACCTCTGGCCACTAGCGCCGCGAGGAAGGCTCCGCCCGCCAGGGCTATCAGCGCGCCCGCGGGTATCTCGCCGTACGGCGACACCGCCCCCGCGAGCCTCGATACCGTGTCGGCCGCTAGTGTTATCACAGCACCCAGCTCCATGGAGGCTGTGAGGCTCCTCCTGGCCTCGACGCACTTCACAATACCCCTGGCGGCGTTCGGCGCTATGAGACCCACGAAGCCTATTACGCCCGTGTACCCCGTCTGCACGGCCACCCCGACCCCAACGAGCGCGAGCGCTATGAGCCTCGAGGCGCGGGGCCGGTAGCCCGCCAGCAGAGCCACGCTGTCGCCGTATAGGAGTGTCTCGAGGCGCGGGGCTATAGCGAGGAGGGAAGCCGCCAAGGCGATTGCGGTCACCGTGACTAGGAGGGCTGCGGAGGGGAGTACGCCAGCGAAGCCACCGAAGATGGCGTAGGCGGGGTTCCAGCCCAGCCTCGAGGCCGCGATGTACTCGAGGGCGAAGGAGGCGCCCGAGAGGCTGGTGGCAACCGCAACCCCCGCGAGTATGACCGTGTTGGCGTCGACCGCTAGCCTCGAGAGGAGAGCCACCAACCCGAGGCCCGCGAGCCCGCCCGCGATGGCCACGGGGGTTATGCTGAGGTAGTAGGAGGCCAGGCTCGGCGCGGCGAGCGCGTAGAGGGTTACGGCTAGGAAGGCTGCCGGGCTCACGCCCAGGAGGTAGGGGTCTGCGAGAGGATTGCGCAGCATATACTGTAGCGCGAAGCCCGCCGCGCCTAGAATGAGGCCCGTGGAGAACGCCGCCATGCTCCTCGCGACCCTAAGCTCGAGTATCGCGGGGGGCGCGTGGCCCGAGAGGAGGTCTAGTAGCGTGTAGCCGCTTGAGCCCACGTTCAGCGAGAGGATGAGGAGTGCGGCGAGGAGGAGGGTGAGGAGGAAAAGGGGGCGGGGGCTACAGTAGCTCTCCACAGCCTACCCACCCTTGAGGCAGACGACGCCGCTAGCGTTACCAGAGGGCGGCTGGCCGAAGACCTCGGGGTGGAGTATCTTGGCTAGCAGCTGCACGCCCATGGCGGCGCGGGGCCCCGGCCTTAGAATGAGGTCTGCGAGGCTCCCATAGATGCCGCATATCCTGGCGCCGTTCCCGACGAGCTGTTTGAAGGGCGGCGTCGACGCTATCTTCTCGAGCGTCTCTAGAGTCTTATTACGGTCTGCATAAGCGTTTGCGTATAGTATGAGCTTTGGTCTCATACTCGCTACCTGCTCTAGGCTCAGCTTCGGCCACCCTGTGTACCTCGAGGCGACGTTCACGCCGCCGGCCTTAGCCAGCATATCGCTTATGAACGTGTCGCCTCCCGCGACGTAGACTCCCTGCGGCGACCACCAGACGATGAAGAGCGTTGGGACTCTCGTAGCGTTAGCCTCCCTAAGCCTCTCCTCCACCAGCGTCACGTTACGCCTCATCTCGCTTATCCATCTCGTGGCGTTAGCCTCGGCTCCGATAGCGTAACCCACGAGCCATATGTCGTGGTACACGTCGCGAAGGCTCTTGGCCGCGCCGCCCATGATGTAGAGGACGCGTAGCCCGTACTTCTCGAACACCTTCTCGAGCTTCGCGTGCGCGCCAACCTCGGCGATGACGAGATCGGGTTTAGCCGCCACGAGCTTCTCGATCTTGAGCGTCGTCCACCAGTAGCCGCCGACATCGACGACACGGCCCTCGCGCTTCCACTTCACCACGATAGGCGGGTAGTCGCTGTAGTGGTCGCAGGCCACGAGGCGGTTGAGAGCGCCGAGAGCCCATAGTATCTCGGTGGCTGCTGGGGACAGGGTTGCTATCCTCTTCGGAGGCTTTGGTATCGTAACGTTGCGGCCCAGAGCGTCTATAACGAACCTAGGCCACTCCAGTCTAACCATTCTAGTGGTCGTGGTGGTCACGGTAACGCTCTTCGACACGGTGCTCGTCACAGTCCTCGTCACGGTCGTGGTCGTTGTCGAGGTTACTGTGAGTGTGAGGGTAGAAGGCTTGCCCGCGATCAGGGCAGCCATGTAGCCAGCGGCCGCGGCTATCACAACAAGCACTATGATGAGGGCGGCTAGCCTAGCACTCAACCATAACACCGGTTGGGCAGGGAGCCCAACCTATCCCTCTTAAACCTTCCCTTGAGCATTGCTCGTATAGCCTGCTCTAGAGCCTCGTCGAGGGAAACCCCCCTACGCCTCGCGTACTCGACTAGAGCGTCTAGGAGGTGTTGTGGGAGGGCTACGCGAACCCTGACCAACCTCCGCCCGGGCATCACGGCACCCGGTGTTAGACTAGGAGCGGTAGTATCCTGAAACACCGGACGCTGGTGTAGAGGCTGGTGTCGCAAGGAGGGCGTGTAATCCTGAAACCCTTTCACCTCGCGTAGAGGCGCCACCTGACCGGGAAGGAGCGTAGGTAATCCACGCTCCTCGAGTAGAGCAGCCTGATATCCTCAACCCCGAGGAGCGCCATTGCCAGCCTCTCCACGCCCATGCCCCAGGCGGCTACGGGAGCCTCTACGCCAAACGCCTCGAGTATCTCGGGTCTTATCATGCCGGAGCCTGCTACCTCAACCCACCTCCCCCCTATCCTCGCGTAGACCTCCGCAGAGGGCTCCGTGAAGGGGAAGTACGCCGGCTTAAACTTCACCTCTCTGATCCCGATCCTCGATAGTATCTCGCGGAGGAGTCCGAGCAAGCCGCGGAGACTCATACCCTCCTCGACGGCTATCCCGTCGAGCTGGTGGAACTCGGGGAGGTGCCTAGCGTCTATCACGTCCGGCCTATACACGCGGCTTAGCACGAAAGCCCTGAACGGCGGCTTGGGCCTCGTTGCGAGGAGCCTAGCCGAGACGGCCGTAGTGTGGCTCCTCAGAATGAGCCTCGATGCAACCTCCCCGCTCCACCGGTAGCCCCAGCCCCTCTCATGCATAACCTTCACAGCCTCCACTAGCCTCGCCTCGGGGAGCGTGCCGCGCGACGGGCTCTCGACGCGGAACGTGTCGTGTATCTCGCGGGCGGGGTGGTCCTGCGCCTGGAAGAGCGCGTCAAAGTTCCAGAACTCGAGCTCCACGAGAGGCCCCTCGTACTCGACGAAGCCGAGCTCCCTCATGACATCCCTCAGCATCTCGAGGAACTCTACGAAGAAGTGGGCTCGGCCTGGGTGTATGCGGGGAGGCTCAGCCCTAACATTGTACCTCCTGAGCCTAACCCTCCTCCACTCGCCAGACTCGATAAGCTCCCTCGTCAACGCACCAACCTCGACGACAGCCTCTCGGAGCACCTCGTCGAGGGGCCGGAGAGGCTCGACTACAGTGATCCTCTTCTTCTCGCAGACCAGCTGCCTCCTCCTAGCAAGCTCCCTCGCCACACCCTCCATGCCGGGAGGCACGCGGCCGCTGCGGGCAACGGCTTCGAGAACCCTCCTCTCCTCCACAGCCTCCCCACGCTCAACAAGCTTGACGCGGCCAGCCTCGACCCTAACCCATCCGCGCTTCACAGCATTCCCGATGGCGGGGCCGTAGAGCCTCCCAAGAGCCTCGCGCACCTCCTCGACACTAGCCTCACCGCCCTTCTCCGCGAGTAGCCTGACAAGCCTCTCCTCCGGGAGCCCCTTCTCGAGACTCTCCCTACCCTCCGGGGTCAGGCGGCAGACGAGAACCTCCTCCTCGGATACGCGGAGGACCCCCTTCTCAGCCAGGAGCCTCACAAGCGCCTCCACACGGCTCTTATCAACACCTGTCTTCGAGGCTATCTCCTCTGTTGAAAGCCTCCAGCCTCTCACCAAGCCCGCGGAGACGAGCGCCTCCAGCAGCCTCTTCTCGCCTGGCGAGACGGTGATAACCACTCTTCAACCCCCGCGGCTCTCCACCACCTCCCCCTTAAACACGCCAGCCTCTAGCAGCTCTCTCGCAAGCCTCACAGCCTTCACGAGCAGCTCGTAGGCCTTGTTTGCGCTCCTCGAGGATAGTATTAGTATCGTGTCGGTGTGGCACGAGACCACCTGCGTTATATTGATGCCGTTAAGCGCCAGGAGCGTTGAGATATAGGCCACGAAGCCGGGTGTCGCGAGTATCTCACGCGGGCTGACCAGGATTATGGCAGTCTGGTCTCTAATCTCCTCAATAACCTCATCCACAACACCCCTAATCTCCCTCGAGTGCTCCTCATCAACGATTATGGTGAGCGACGAGACACCCTGAGCCACGTGGAAGAGCCTAGCCTCCAGCATCAACTTCTTTAGGAGAGCCTCTAGGCGGGCGAAGCTCGATTTCGACAACGTGAGCACCACTATACCATCGCGGAGCTCCACCCTAGTGGCTGCGAGTAGCTCGAGGAGAGGTTTGCACGAGAAGCCTAGGCATGGCTTCCCAGCGCCACTCCTCCACCTCAATATGCTCATCTTCGCTGCCGCGGGTGACGGGGAGAGCCCCGCGGCGGCTACCAGCCTCGCGGCTGCGCTGTAGTTCGCAGCCCCAAGGAGCGCTGCGGCGGCTACGCAGGGTTCTAGCAGTTGTAGCGCCTCTGCAGCATTGCCCATGGTAACTCATCCGTTCCTCTTGTAACAGGGCGCTTCTATATAACTCTCCCCTATTGCTGCTGGGATACGGGCTGTTCCCTTGAGGGTTGTGGTGGCTTACTCCGGCGGCCTGGACACATCGGCGATAGTAGCGATGCTTAGCCGGGAGGGCCACGAGGTGGTAACGGTCACGGTTGACGTGGGGCAGGAGGAGGAGCTTGAGGGTGTTGAGGAGAGGGCTTACAAGCTTGGAGCGGTGAAACACTATACTATCGACGCGAAGAGGGAGTTCGTTGTCGACTACGCGTGGCCCGCCGTGATGGCTAACGCTCTCTACGAGGGCGTCTACCCCCTCGGGACTGCGCTGGCAAGACCCCTGATAGCGAGGATAGTCGCCGAGGTCGCGAAGAAGGAGGGGGCGGACGCGGTTGCCCACGGCTGCACCTCGAAGGGTAACGACCAGGTACGCTTCGACCTAGCGCTCCAGGCTTACGCCCCCGACGTCAAGATAATCGCGCCCGTGAGGGAGAAGAGCCTCACGAGGGAGAGGGCCCTACAGCTCCTGCGAGAAGCTGGCGTAGAGGTACCCAAGGCTCACAAGAAGTACAGTATCGATGAGAACTTGTGGAGTAGGAGTATTGAGGGCGGGGAGCTGGACGACCCGAGGAATGAGCCCCCGGAGGAGGTTTTCGCGTGGACTGTTGACCCGAGGAGGGCTCCGGACGAGCCCCTCTACGTGGAGATAGGCTTCGAGCGCGGCGTGCCGGTCTCGGTTAACGGGGAGAGGATGGACCCGGTTAAGCTAGTGCAGACGCTTAACATCATGCTGGGGTCTCATGGCTTCGGGCGGGTCGATCACATCGAGAACCGTGTTGTTGGGTTCAAGTCCCGCGAGGTCTATGAGGCCCCGGCGGCGCTCGCGTTGATACAAGCGCACCGCGACCTCGAGAAGCTTGTGCTCACGCCCAGGGAGCTTAGGTTCAAGAGGCTCGCGGATGAGACTTGGACGGATCTCGTCTATCAGGGGTTGTGGGTTGAGCCTCTGCGCGAGGAGTTGCAGCGCTTCATAGAGGATGTTAACCGGTGGGTCACTGGCTTTGTGAAGCTCAAGGTGTATAAGGGTGGCTTGTGGATAGTCTCTCGTTGGAGCCCCTACGCGGCTTACAGCGAGGAGCTCGTGGACTATAATAGAGGCTGGTACCCGAGCGATGAGGAGGCACGCGGCTTCATACGAATCTGGGGTCTCCACTCGCTCACCGCGTGGCGCGCCAGGAGGATGGGGTCTTGAAGCCCAGGACCGTCTACCGCCCCGATATGAGGGTATCGGAGCTGGTACAGGAGTACACGAGCAGCGTCGGCCACGACCACGTCATTGCCAGGGAGGTTGTGGAGACCGCGCTGATACACGTCCTCGCCCTCGCTGAGCAGGGGCTCTTGGAGAAGGGCGTCGCCTGCAAACTCGCCAGTGTCTTGCGCGAGCTCGTAAGGGACCCAGGGCCGCTCGTGGAGGGCATGGAGGGCTTCGAGGATATACACGAGGCTCTCGAGGCTATCCTAGAGGAGAGGGCTGGCCGTGTAGCCGCTAGGAGCTTCCCCCTCGGCAGGAGCAGGAACGACCACGTCGCCATGGCCCTGCGCCTCTGGACGGCTAGGATGCTGACACGTATCCTCTGCGAGCTCGCCGCGCTAGTCGAGACCATGCTGGAGAAGAGCAGGGCGTGGGCTGAGACTCCCTTCCCCCTCCACACCCACTTCCAACCCGCCCAGGTTGGTACTGCTGGACACTGGCTCCACTCGTACACTGAGGCCTTCATAGACGCTGGTAGACTGTTAGCCACGGCCGCGTGGCTCGCGCTACGCTCCCCGCTAGGCTCGGGGCCCGGCGCCGGGACGACACTCCCCTTGGACAGGGGGAGGTACCCGCTGCCACCAGTCCTCAACACTCTCTACGCGACGGGCTCAAGGCTCTTCGCCAACGCCGCTATAGCAGCCTCCGCCGTGTTGATGATAGAGGCTTCTAGGCTGGCCGCGGACATAGTGCTGCTCAGCCACCCTGGTATAGGAGCCCTCAGGGTGCCCGAGGAGCACGTGTCAACCAGCAGCGCCATGCCCCACAAGAGGAACCCGGTGACCGCGGAGGTTCTCCGCGCTAGAGCCGCGAGGCTAGCCGGGCTGCTCGCCGCAGCGCTGAGCGTGAACCACGGGCTCCCCCACGGATACAACCTTGACCTACAGGAGGAGAACCCACTCCTATACCAGGCGCTGGGGGACACCCTCGACTCCATCCGGGTCCTCCACGATCTCGTGAAACGCCTCGAGGTGGATGCGGGGGCCGTCGAGAGGCTCATCAAGGCGGGCGCCGTGCTGGACAGCCTC
>CAZTIR010000061.1:0-8391 GCA_964613695.1 uncultured Desulfurococcales archaeon
CCACGAGCATCGACCGCGACGGCACACAGCAGGGGTACGACATCGAGCTAACGCGCGCGGTCGCAGAGACTGTGCCAGTACCCGTCATCGCCAGCGGGGGTGCGGGCAAGCTAGAACACTTCTGGGAGGCTGTGGTTTACGGGAAAGCCTCGGCGGTGCTAGCGGCCTCGGTCTTCCACTATAGAGTCTACACTGTACGACAGGTTAAGGAGTACCTCGCAAAACGCATGATACCGGTTAGGCTTTGAGGCGGGGTCGGCGAATGGGACCCTCGTCACCAGCTCAGAGTGGGAACCCCCGATAGTAGGGGCCTCCTCACCCCCACCTTGACACGCTTCAAGCCTCCCGGGTTTAACCCCAGCTACCTAAGCCTCCAGAGACGCTCACGCAGCCTAACCACGTCGCCAACCACGAGGACCGCTGGGGGCCTGACTCCCTCCTCCCTAGCCCTCGCGGCTATCTCGCCGAGAGTCGAGACGATAACCCTCTGTTCGGGTAGCGTACCCCTCTCAACAATAGCGGCTGGTGTCGAGGGGGGCCTCGTCCGCACCATCTCAGAGGTTATGTGCTCGAGTCTAGAGACGCCCATGAGCACTACAACCGTGTCAACCGCTGCAGCTATCCTTGCATAGTCGACCCTCGGCCTCTCCTTCTCGGCGGCCTCCATGCCCGTCACTAGAGCTACACTTGAGGCGTACCACCTCGAGGTCACCGGTATACCGGCATAAGCAGGGGCGGCTATAGCACTAGAGACCCCGGGCACGACCTCGCACTCAACTCCGTGCTCTATGACATAGGCGCACTCCTCCTCGCCACGTCCAAAGACGTAGGGGTCGCCGCCCTTCAACCTGACAACAGTCTTCCCTTCCAAAGCCTTCTCGACAAGCAGCCTGTTAATCTCATCCTGGCTCATAGCGTGGCGGCCGGGAGCCTTCCCGACATAGATGAGCTCAGCACCCTCCCTAACCTCCTCGAGGAGCTTGGGGTGTACAAGCCTATCGTAGAGCACCACGTCCGCCTCGCGCAACACCCTAAGGCCCTTAACCGTTATCAACTCCGGGTCTCCGGGCCCAGCGCCAACAATCCAGACCTTACCCCTCCTCAAACCTCAACACCCTCCTCCAAAGCCCTCCTCCTAAGCTCGAGCGCGACATCGACACCCACAACCTCCGGCTCGCTAGCGTCGCCCGACGCCATAGCCTCAACCCTCTTACCCCCATCGAGGGAGAAGAGAACCGCGTGCATAGTCAACTTGCCGTCCTCGACCCTCGCCAATGCGCCCACCGGGACATGACACCCGCCTCCGAACACAGAGAGGAATGCACGCTCAGCCCTAGCCTCTATCAAGGCTCTCTCGTCCGACGCCCTACGGAGAGCCTCCACGAGCTCACCACGATCTCTCAGAGTATAGACGCCTATGATACCCTGCCCCGGCGCCGGCGGCACCACGCGAGGATCGAGCCTAGCGTAGCTCACAGACTCGCGGATCTCGGGGGGCAACTCGCCCCATATCCTCTTCAAACCCGCCTCCGCGAGAATTATCGCATCGTAGAGCCCCGAGACTAGCTTGCGTAGACGAGTGTCCACATTACCCCTAAGCACCTCGACACGTAGATCACGCCTCACGTTGAGCACTGCGGCTCTCCTCCTAGCACTAGAGGTGCCCACCACCGCGCCCGGGGGTAGAGCCTCTAGACTAGGCTCCAAACCCCTCCTCACAACAAGCACGTCGTAGGGAGGGTCGCGTGGAGGGACACCAGCCAGCACTAGCTGTGGATGGACGCTGCTAGGGACATCTTTGAGGCTATGGACCGCCACATCAGCCCTACCCTCGAGCACAGCCATGTTAACCTCCTTCTCGAAAAGCCCCTTACCGCCTATCATGTGAAAGGGCTTATCCTGGTGCACGTCACCCCTAGTCTTGACAACCACTACCTCATAATCGAGGCCGGGTATACTCCTCCTAAACCACTCCATCGCGATCCTCACTTGGATTAAGCTGAGCTTACTACCCCGCGCCGCAACCCTAAGCCTCAAAACACAACCCCCTCGCAGAACCTCGCCCGGCTACTCTAGCTCATAGCCCCCCTCAGCTCCCGGAAAGCCTCCTCGATGACCCTCAGCGTCTCTTCTACAACCTCCCTGGTGTGCACCGCCGAGAGGAACCAAGACTCCATCTGGCTCGGCGGTATGAAGACACTCTTCTTCAACATTATCTCGTGTAGCTTGTCGTAGAGCTTACGGTTGCTAGCCCTCGCGTCGTCATAGTTCCAGACTCCACCCGGCTTGAAGAACACTTGTAGCATGCTCTCAACCTGGTTCACGGTGACGTCGAAACCGTTGCGCTCCGCAGCCTCGCGCAGCGTCTCCGCTATCTTCTCAGCCGCCTCCCTCATAGCAGGGTAGGGGTTAGTCTCCTCGAGAACCCTGATAGTCTCGAGGCCCGCGACCATCGTAACCGGGTGGGCGTTAAACGTCCCAGCGTTGAACACCTTGCCGACCGGCGTCAACAACTCCATTATCTCCCGGCGCGCGGCGACAGCACCCACCGGGAAACCGCCCCCAATAACCTTGCCCAGCGTCACAATATCCGCCCTGACGCCAAAGTAGCCCTGAGCACCCCTCAACCCTAGACGAAAACCGGTGATAACCTCGTCAAGGATCAACAGGGAGCCGTGTTCGTCAGCAATCCTCCTCAATTCTCTTAGGAAGCCCTCGCGCGGTGGTATGACGCCAGCGTTGCCCACCACCGGCTCTACTATGATGGCCGCCACCTCGTCCCCATGATGCCTCATTATCTTCTCAACACTCTCGACGTCGTTGTACCTGGCTACTAGTGTGAGCCTTGCAACCTCCTCTGGCACACCTTCGCTCGTAGGCACACCGTACTCCGCGGCAGCGCTCCCAGCACCCACGAGCACATAGTCGTGGGCGCCGTGGTAGCACCCCTCGAACTTCACGATATACTTGCGCTTGGTGTAGCCCCGCGCAAGCCTAATGGCTAGCATCGTCGCCTCTGTGCCAGAGTTGACAAAGCGTATCATACCACCGGGCATGACATAACCGAGTATCTTCTTGGCGAGCTCCAACTCCGCCTCGTAGGGAGCCCCGTAGAGCCACCCCTTCTCCAACTGCTCCTCTATAGCGGCGCGTACCCGCGGGTGACGATGACCTAGAATCAGAGGCCCATAGGCTAACACATAGTCTATGAGACGCTCGCCGTCAACCGTGTAGATGTAGGGCCCCTCACCCCTCTCCACGTAGAACGGGTAGGGTTTCACAGCTGCACGTACGGGGCTGTTAACCCCGCCGGGGAAGAGGCGCTTAGCCTCCTCGAAAAGACTCCTACTGCGCTCGCCGGGCAAGCCCGCGAAACCCGATTACACGAGACGAGCCGAATTAGTGAAAAAGAACGCGGAACTCCACGAGAGCCCTGAGGTGAAAGCCCGAAAGTTTGTGGTCCAGGATTAAACTAGAGGCTATGCAACGTCTACGATTCTCAATTGGAAAAGTGAGGTGTGGACGAGTATGAGCCGCCTACACCTGCTTCTAGCCTCGGTGCTGCTCCTAGCGCTCATCGCACTAGCCCCCATGGCGGCGGCTGCAGCCGTGGAGGGCAATAAGGTCGTATTCGGCGACGAGCTGATAAAGATGTACAACGAGCTCATCAAAAGCGGTAAGGTAAGCCCGCAGACACAGGCATGTCTAAGCTGCCACATTAAGTACACGCCCGATATAGTCTACGAGTGGCTCAACAGCGCTCATGCTAAGCACGTGCCGGACGACGTGAAGAAGCTCTATGAGGCCATGAACGCTACAGAGTGGGTAGACAAGGCTCCTGCGCCGAAATTCAGAGGCTACAAGTACGTCGTAGGATGCTATGAGTGCCACGGCATGTTCGCTGACCAGAATCGACCCGACGTCGTCAACCACTTCGGCTTCAAGATAGTCACGATAGTCACCAGGAAGGACTGTGGCCAGTGTCACCCCAAGGAGAACGCCGAGATCAGCTGGACCTGGCACGCCACGGCAGCCCTCAACGCGCCATTCATACCATGGTATAAGAAGCTCCTAGCCTACTTCAAGAAGATGGGTGCCAACCCGTTCGGAGACGAGAACGCCAAGAAGATGTATGAGGAGTACTTCCCACCCTATCTCACCGAGAAGCGTGACATGCAGCCAGTCTACTGGAACTTCATCGAGAAGTACCTAAAGGCGCTCTACGACTACCTCAACGGCAAGGCCACGGAGGAGGAGAAGAAGCTACTAGAGGAGGTCAAAGAAGCGACTGGTATGATAACGCCCTACGACCTCGACTTCAAGAATATTGTTAGCCCGCTATACCCGGCTAGCGGCGGCCTAAACACCACCGTCCTCTACCGCGACCATGTGAAACTGACTGTTGCGGCGCTAGGCATGCCGGAGTACAGCCAGGTTGTTAGCAACGTCATGAGCCACGAGTACTTCAGGAACGCTTACGTCTACCACGCTTGTCTAGAGTGCCACGGTAGCCTCGTAATACCCTACAAGGTTGAGCACGTCGAGATACACGGCATGACGGTAACCAGGATGGCCTACTGGGGCTGGCCGAGCAACGGCGCTGGCCGTATCGACCCCGACGGCAGCATCGGCACCTGCACCGCGTGCCACCCGAGGCACCTCTTCAGCGTCAAGCAGGCGAGGAAGCCGTGGACCTGCGGCCAGTGCCACCTAGGCTACGACCACCCACACATCGAGATCTACGAGGAGAGCAAGCACGGTAACATCGAGAACGCTTACGGCAGCCACTGGAACTGGGAGAGGATACCATGGAGGGTGGGCATAGACTTCAACGCGCCAACGTGCGCCACCTGCCACATGAGCACTATCAGCAGGGTCGGCCCCGACGGCAAGGAGGTGATAGTGGTCAAGGGCACCCACGACCTAGAGGCTAGGCTAGTGTGGGACCAGATGCACTTCTTCGCCATACCAAAGATAGTCATACCCGACAAGGCTCAAGTAGCACTCTTCCTGGGCGGCTTCAGCGCGCTAAAGAACGATATGCAGGCGGCGCTAGAGGCGGCCAAGAAGATACCCCCGAACAGCACATACAAGTACCCTGTCTTCATGGGCTTCGAGATCAAGGACACCTGCAAGACCGGCCAGGTATGCTTCCCGAGGCTACCCGAGATCAAGTTCACCGGCGAGCTGGCCAAGCACAGGCAGGAGATGATAAAGGTCTGTACGCTCTGCCACAGCCACCAGTGGGCCGAGCACTACTTCAGAGTCGCCGACTGGAACATGATAGACTATGACATCGTGGCCCACTTCGCCTTCAACCTGCTGAAGCTGGCCTGGAAGCTGGGCATACAAGACCCGAAGAACAAGCTAGACGAGTTCATGGAGGTCATGTGGTACTACATCTGGCACCACCAGGGCAGGAGGTGGAGGAACGGCGCCTTCATGATGGGCCCAGACTACACCCACTGGTTCGGCATCGTCGATACCGTGATGGAGGCCCTCAACAAGATGATAAGCTACTTCGACATCGCACTGAAGATTAAGACCCTCAAGACCGAGATAGAGGCTCTGAAGGCTGCCGCGAAGGGTGCCCACTACCAGCCAGCCCTAGCCGCTAAGATCGCTGAGCTAGAGCAGCAGCTCATGACGCTGCAGCAGAAGCTAGCCGCTCTAGAGGAGCAGGTGCCGACGATACTCAACAGCATAAAGAGCGTTGAGACAGATGTGAGCAGCCTAACTGAGAGCCTAAAGACTCTGAGTGAGAGCGTTAAGAGCGTCAACGAGAAGCTAGCAGCTTTCAAGAACCTGCCGAGCAAGGCTGACATTGAGAAGATAATGCAGGAGATCGAGAACCTCAAGAAGCTGGCGCAGCAGCTGCCAGCAGCCGCGCCACAGAAGGAGGAGATGATGAAGATGCTCAGCGACATTGAGAAGACGCTCAAGGAGCTCCAGAACATACGCGAAGAGATCAAGATGAGCACCAGTGCCGCCGAGAACATAGCAACTCAGATTGGCACGCTAAACACCAAAGTCTCTAGCATCAAGGAGAGCCTTGACAGTATGGCTGCAACGATGATGGCGGCGGCTGCCATCGCAATCATAATAGCTCTAGTGGGCGCAATCATAGCAATCTCTAGGAGGTAGGGATTAAAGGAATCCCTAGACCCCCTTCCACGTTTTTCAGGTGGTTCTCAAGTGCGCTTACTCCCCCTCATCCTTATTTTCTCCCTTCTTGTCCTCCTCTCACCGCTTTCGCCTCCACAATTTAGTGTGCCAGTTGCTTGTGGCGCTTCTCCTCGTGAGTCTCGCACGCTCTACGTGAGTATAAAGTTCACCGGGTTCGAGAAGGGGGGCTGGAATGTAATAATCGGTATCAGGGGTTTTGTAAACTATGTTTGCCGGGGTAGAGTGACTCCTAACCCTCTTTTCGAAGAATTAAGGCTCATCGATAAACGAGTCTCGATAATCTCACTCTACTATCTATTATCGAGCTTGTGCCCAAGCTATGTGCTAGACGAGGTGATGGGCGTCGGCAACGGCTATGTTGTGGTTAGTATTGAGGCTCCTGCATCATGCACGGTGAGAACGGGTCTAGACTGGAGCGGTTATGGTCCCCTAGGTGGGCCTTACCGGGTAGACGCTAGTAGCTTTAAGCGATTCCACGTCTACACGTGGATTGTACTCGTTTGTGACAAGAGCCTTGTCGTCAAAGATTTTGATAAGTTCAACCTAACCATTATAGCCCCGGAGAGTTTAGACGAGCTTCTACCCGAGCTGGCGCGTAGCACATCCTGTGCTGTGGAAGACCTCTCGGCGCTCCTAGGCTCCACCCCTCTACGTCCAAGAGTCATTATTATCGTCGACTCGGGGGTCTTCGAGCTAATACCCTCGGATACCGGCCTCAGTGTGGGCTACGTCATAGTGGTTAAGGTGCCTGAGTACGTGGACACTTCGCGTCTTGAAATGATACTCGTCCATGAGGTAGCCCACTCATGGATCATAAATGGGCTTGTTTATGGCGACCCGGTTTTCCAGGAAGGTGCGGCTCAGCTGCTAGCATGGGTTGCGGCTAGGAGATGCTTGGGTAGTGAGGCCGCCTGGAGGCTTATAGAGGAGAGCGAGGGTGAATATAGCAGCTATCTTCTCCTACACCTCGCGCTCTACAATGCTAGTAGGATTGCCTGCCCGACGAACGTGTATATCGAGGCACTTCGCGAGCTATACCAGGAGTCTCTACGTAGACCAGGCGGCATGATAGTAGGTTTTCGAGCATTTCTTGACAAGGTGGGGAGCCTGGCACGCGAGTATAGATGTAAGCCGCTGCTAGAGGCTCTTTACGGCCATTATCTCCTAGAGCCGGGCTCCCCTATCCGTATAGCGTGTGGTCTAGAGTGCATCATAGCGATTCTAGCGTTGCTCCTAATAATGGTTTTCTACATTTCGTTGAGATTAAAGAATGTAGGATAGTGCAGAAATACCTACGACTCGTTAGTTATTACCCGAGAGTGTCGGACTATGCCCGCCTCCCCTCTAGTTGCGTTCATACACTCGCCTCACACCAGCTGCCCGCTTGTAAAAATGTTCCGTAGGGCATGGGAGGAAGCACAAGACAGGAGCATAAGAGAAAGGGAGGGCGTGCAGACTCCCGATGAGCATAACGGCTCCGACCCCCTGTCACGCATATACCAGCTGCTTCCCGGAGGTCTCGCGGGTAGGATACTCTCGGTGAACGTGGACTACGTTTCTCGTACCCGCGAGGTCTGGATCCGTGTTAGTGGCGCACCCGCCTACCTCGAAACTTTCGAACACGTTATGAGGACAGAGGGCGGCGTCGCCTATCAAAAAGTGTTTGGCAACAAATTCAACATAATCTATCGCATAGTATTCAGCCTCGAGAAGTGCCCCAATGACCCGGCTTTCGTCTGCCTGCACCTGCGCACACCCCCCGGCATTATGATAAAGTCCTCGATAATACATCCCAAGGGCATATTATACGAGGTTATAGCAGCGAAGCCCAAGATACTCAACGATCTTAAGAGGATGGGCTTCAAGGTTATACTCGCACATGAGATAAACGGGTATGACTATATGCTAACATACAAGCAGGAGCTTATCCTCATCTATGCGTATCTAGCCGGCTACTACCGCTTCCCACGCTCGATAAGCCTCAAGGCTCTGGCTGGCGAGCTGGGCTTATCTGTCTCGACGCTCGCCGAGCTGCTGAGGAAGGCGGAGAGTAAGGTCATAGAGGCTTTCATTAGACACGAGATGCCCCACTATCTCGTCAGCATGCTCCTAAACCGCTCCGAGTATAAGGAGAGGCTCGCAAAGCTTGTGCCAGCTGCGCGTAGCACATAGCGCCCCGAAGATTTACGGTACTAAACGAAATAG
>CAZTIR010000062.1:0-8383 GCA_964613695.1 uncultured Desulfurococcales archaeon
GCATATACGATAAGACGGGTTTGCTCGTCCTCGAGTCGCCCGTCATAAGAGACGTGTGGGGAGGCGACGAGTACATACTATTATCGCGCTAGTTCTTCTCAAACCCGCTCAAAACCCAGCCTCCCCAGGAGAGTCTCTCCACACTCACCTATCACGCGTACCCTGTAACCGTTCTCCAACAGCCACTTATACACTACAAGGGCCTCGGCAACCGGGCTATACTCTAGAACCTTGCACGCTACAATCACCTCATCCACGCCAGCTGACAGCTCCACGAGAAGGTCTAGGAGCGCGCGCCTAGTGAGAGGGCCCGGCTCCATCCTAACCACGTCTAGCCCCTTCTCCACACTCTCGTCTATCTTACAATCCTCGCCGTCGATTATTACGAGTAGTTTATCCGCTAGCGATAGCAACGACTCGACGATGGGTAGTGTGGAGCACGTTGCTAGTATAACGCGTGTCGCGTGTGATGATGCCGACATAGTCTGAGCCCAGGGAGGCGATGAGGAGGGGTCGATGAGCTGATAACTCTTAACCTTCTCTCCCCTCGCCCCCATAGGCGAGTATGATTTCCTCGAGAGGCATATGAGCCCCTATCCATTGATGCTCGGGTACACCATACCTCGCCATAATCTCGCGTACGACGTCCTTAGGTTTTAAGTGCCCGTAGTTAGCCACCACTCTTTTGGCAGCTTCGAGAAGCTCTTTAGGCACGAGCCTAGTTGCACGCTTATCAATAGCGTATATGTTCAGGCTTCCAACGTCATCGCAATCTTCTACCTCCTTGTTGCATGGCTCGCTGTGCTCGCGAAGCAAGCCATACTCTTGTAGATAGAACACTGCTTTACGCAACTGGGGAGAGTCTAGGTTAAACCCTCGTATATAGAACCTGGCGTTGATCCTGAGCCCCGGGTTGTCCAGGAACTTGAGTGCGGCTAGGAGCGCGGCGAGCCTCTTTCTGCCCGGCAGGGGCTTGTTGTAGAGAGACTGGTATGCGGCTACGAGTGCCAGTATCGCCTGTTCCACCTCGTCTAGTTTCCGCTTAGGCTTACGCCGAAATAGACGCATTTTTTTCCCCCTCCGCTTTCTACATTTTCGCATGTACCCCCCCGATTCTGGAGATTTTTTGGTGGCTTTGGCGTGTTATTATTTTTTCTTTTTTTTTTTTTTTTTTGAATCGGTTAGGTTATTGTGCTTGTGGGTGCACGGCGCTTAACCGGGCTTAGTGTGTCGCTGGACGAGAGTATAGAGAGGGCTAGGCGGGAGCGTGAGCGGCAGCTCTACGCTGCGGGTGTTTCACAGCTCGCGGTTATAGAGAGGGAGTATGGCTACCTGGAGGTGAGGATCTATCCTAGCGTCGACGGTTTTGTGGCGGCGTCGGTCCTGGCGAGCATCCTCCGCGGCAAGAACCTAGACGTCTGGATGGTGGCCGACCCACTGCCCCCCTCGCGGGTTGAAACGCCCTCGGTGCTAATAGGGTATGGTGCTGGTATAGCAGTCTCGGGCGAGTACAGGGCGCCAGCGATAGTAGTTGCGCGTGGTGAGAGGCCGCAGGGCTTGACCAGGGCAGCGTTGGTTGCTGCTAGCAACGCCTCCCATACTAGCCTCGTCCTCGGCATGTTATCCGAGGTTACAGTTGTGGGCGATAAGGGTCTCCTGGGATTGGCCATGGGCTACTGGCTTAGCCTGGATCAGGGCAGGGAGGGTGACTTCGAGGGCCCCGACCTCTGGCTAGCCGAGTTGCTTGAAGTCGAGAACAGGGCTATAGGCGCGTTGACCGTGAAGCTCTTCGACTGGTTCGAGGCGCCTCTCGAGACCGCGTTGAGCTCCACCGTCGACCCGTTCTACCCCGGCCTCTCCGGGCACCCCGAGGAGGCTGTGAAGTTTCTCGAAGCGGACCCGGAGACGGCTAAACTAGTCGGAAGGAGCGTCGTCGATGCCGAGGAGGAGCCCCTGGCTAGGCTTGCTGAGCGCCTCTACGAGCATCTAAGGGCGTCTAGCAGGAGGGCTAGGAAGCCTACAGAGGTTCTGGGCCGCGCTCGCTACACGAAGAGGTTGCCGGTGGAGGATCTGCGCAAGCTAGGCAATATCATAGCAGCGTGGATAGACTTCCAGGGTTTGCTGGGCGCTGCGCCCATAGCATCTAGTCTCGACAGGCTAGTCTTGTTCATGAACGGGTTCTATGAGTCGAGGCTCGAGGGTATAGTGAGGGGCATCGAGAGGGGCTATAAGGTCAAGGGTATTGTCGAGATCCGCGAGTATGGGCCGGTGAGGGTCTGCATCCACCACGGCCTAGAGGGGAGTGAGCCGTATACACCAATAGCAAAGCAGCTCATGCTACTAGGCGTCTACAACGGGTGCCTGGCGGGGGTCGACAGGGGCGATAGGATAGAGGTGCTGCTAGACCCCCTATTGGCCGACGTTAGGCTCGAGAAGGTGTGGGAGGCTGTGCGTAAAGGCTGCCTAGTCTACCGGGAGTCGAGCCTCTACGCAGAGGCGAGGTCATGCTAAAAACCTTCGAAGAAGTGTTATACACGACACGGCGCCGGTGAGGAGCCGTCGGGTGGACTGTGGAGGAGTGGTGACTGGTCCCCTGGCTGCTCCGAGGCGCTACTCCCACGGGAACCTGCCAAACCTCCGATAGTATGCAGCGAGGCCGCCAGCCTCGATGATGCGCTTTACGAACTCCGGGAGAGGCTTAATCCTCGCCTCCACTCCCTTGTCCGCGTTCCTAACGATGCCCTCGGCCAGATCGAGTTCTATGGTGTCGCCCGTCTCGACACCCTCTATGAAACTACGCGGGGCCTCGACCACCAGGAGGCCTAGGTTTATCGCGTTACGGTAGAAGATCCTTGCAAAGCTCTCGGCTATCACCGCCTGGATGCCAGCGGCTTTGATGGCGAGTGGTGCCTGCTCGCGGCTGCTACCATAGCCGAAGTTGCGGCCAGCCACCACTATGTCGCCGGGTTTTATCTTCTTGGGGAGCTCTGGATCCAGCCCCTCGAACACGTGTTTCGCGAGTTCCTTCGGGTCCAGGGTCTTAGCCTTATACTGGTAGGGGATGATGAAATCCGTGTTGATATCGTCTCCTAGGCGTATCGCTCTACCGCGTATCCTCCACTCCATGCCAGCCACTACCCTTAGGAGGCTGTGCAGTGGTGCACTGTTTAAACGTGTGGAGGCTGGTAGAGTGACGCTCCTGCTCATACTACTCTTCGTGCTCCTCCTGCTAGTCTTGTCTAAGCCTAGCCTAGCGCGCCTCCTAGCACCGGCCTTCGGTCTGCTAGTGCTCGCCCTGCTAGCCCTGTGGGCGGCCTTCCTACGCATATACATAAACGTGGCTGAGCTCATCGTGTTAGCGTTTTTGACCCTCCTGGTGTATGTGTTATCACAGCGGAGCCGGTGACGAGAACCAAGGGCGCCGACTACAGTGAGGACTAGCGGGGGATCGCCGAGGCCGCCAGCACTCCACCATTAAACCCCCCGAGTTGTTCGAGGCTTGGGGCTGCGAAGCGTGGGTATACCCGAGCCTCTCGACTCTATACCCTCCCCCATGGTCTCCTCGAGGCCCGTGAAGATACTGCTACTGGGCGGGGGCGAGCTGGGCAAGGAGGTTGCCATCGAGGCTCAGAGGCTCGGGTTTGAGGTCGTGGTTGTCGACCGGTATGACTGGGCTCCTGCTATGCACGTGGCCCACCGCCGCTACGTGGTCAACCTGCTCGACTGTAACGGAGTGAAGACTATCGTTAGGCGCGAGAACCCGACGGCCGTGATACCCGAGATAGAGGCGGTGTGTATAGACGCTCTGCAAGAGCTCGAGGAGGAGGGCTACAATATAATCCCGAACGCGAGAGCGGTCGCCATAGCCATGAATAGGATTGAGCTTAGGAGGTTTGCGGCCGAGAAGCTGGGTCTCCCCACCACCCGTTATGCTTTCGCGAGCAACGAGGATGAGGCTTACGAGGCTTGTGAGAAGGTCGGTTACCCTTGCCTCATGAAGCCGGAGATGAGCAGCAGTGGGCACGGTCATGTTAGGGTCGAGGAGCCTAGTAGAGAGAGGGTGGTGGAAGCCTACCGCTACGCTGTGGCCCACGCTAGGGGGGCCTCCAGGAGGGTTATCGTCGAGGAGTATGTGAGCCTCGAGACCGAGTTCACGGTGTTAGCCTACCGCTACGTCACACCCGAGGGCAACGTTGTCACAGACGCGCTGCCACCCGTGGAGCACCAGAGGTATGGAGAGTACCACTACATAGACTCCTGGCAGCCTTCTAGCAGGCCGCGTGGGCTCCTAGACAAGGCTGTGGAGATCGGCGTGAAGATAGCAGAGGCTCTCGGGGGCGTTGGCATCTTTGGCGTAGAGCTGTTGTACACGAGGGATGGGCGCCTACTCTTCAGCGAGGTCGCCCCGAGGCCCCACGACACGGGCCTGGTGACACTGAAGAGCATGGAGCTTAGCGAGTTCGCGATACACGCCCGTGCGTCTGTCGGGCTGCCCGTGCCCAAGCCTAGGCTGGTTACACCAGCGGCAAGCAGAGCAATATACACGAGCCTCGATAACGTTTGGGCGCCGCGGGTGACGGGGGTGGGCAAAGCGCTCGCGATTCAGGGCGTGGACATTAGGGTGTTTGGGAAGCCGGTGACATACCCTGGTAGACGTATGGCCGTCCTACTGGCCACGGGGGCTACGCCGGAGGAGGCACTAGAGAAGGTGAAGAAGGCATCGGAGCTGATAAGGGTTGAGCCTTAGAAGCCTAACCCTTCTTTAGAAACTCGTCAAGCCTTCTAACACGCGGGTATCCGGCACCCCTGCCCGCCTCCCTCCTAGCCACCCCTCCGCTAGCCACTCCCCCCGTCTCACGCCTCGGCTTTACCTCAGCCTCGCCCCCGGCCTCCCTCCCTCCACTCCCCTCTCCTAGCCTCTCAACGTACGGCCGTATCACGCTATCAACGAAGGAGTCTCTCACCGGCTCGTACACGTAGCGGTAGAAGCGGGAGGGGCTGAGTAGAACTTCACGCGGAAAGCGTTTCAGATAGTCTAGGGCGGCCTCCCACGCCACCTGGAATGGTATCCCGACGGCCTCGAAGCTAGACGCAACCTGCCTATCGAAGTCCCTCGGCGTCTGCTCCTGACCACCCATCTCGAACCAGCCTCTCGGCCCCACCGGCACAGCTTCATTGCCCTCGAAGAGGATGAGCCACCGTTTACCCTCCCTGTCTACAACCTCGCGGGGCTTGTCCAGCTTCTCGCCCCTAGCCCTAAGCTCTACGACAATCTCTCGTATGTGCTTAGGGAGGGCTTCCCTCTTCTTCAGCATATAGTGGCCCGTGTGAGGCCCATAGTACTTGGCCCACGCGTAGAATATTGCGCGGTTTAGCCCGAAGCTCTTAGCCTTCTCGAGATCGCCGTACAGGAGGTAGTAGCGAGCAGCCTGAAGCAAAGCCATAACGGGAAACCTGCCTACCCGCGCTCCCCTCGGTATCCTAACCTTCTCCGAGCGGCTGTCCAAACGCTCATCCCCGGTGTTCGAGTAGCCGGTGTGTTGCAGGTGTCTCTGGGAGCGGTGACACCATAGAACCTAGTCCTTGTACAACGCCTGGTTATAGTGCCTTTGGGTGTCTAGCCTCCTCCACAACCATTAAGGGTTTGCGTGGCCCACCACCTACTAGATGGTGGTGCTCGGCATGGTCATGCTACGCGTAGGGGATGTCATGGAGACTAAGAGGCTGCCTATAGTGTCCGCCGACCAGCCGTTGCGGAAGGCGGCCGAGGTTATGCTCGAGAACAGGATGCTTGGCGTCGTGACGCTAGACGTCATGAGGAGGCCGGAGCTGGTCCTAAGCTACCGTAGGCTTGTGAGAGCTGTAGCGGCTGGCGTGGACATAGACAAGACTAGTGTGGCGGAGCAGGCCGTCTCGAAGCCGGTCACCGTCCGGGTCGAGGACCTGTTGTCCGACGCGCTCGAGATCATGAAGAAGAGGGGTGTCCGGTTCCTACCAGTCGTGGACGAGACTAACGAGCTGAAGGGTATCCTGGAGCCAAGGTTTGCAGCCTACGCCATCTGGTCTAGGCTGAACTATGGTCTCGCACGCGTAGAGCCCGTTACGAGGAGGCTTGTAGTGTTGCCCCCCGACACTCCCCTAAAGAACGCGGCTAAGGCTATGGACGAGACCGGGTCGATGGAGGTCCTTGTTAGAAGGGAGGATGGGGTTAGCGTCCTACGCGAGTGGGACTTCCTCGAGGCCCTGGTGAAGGGCGGCCCCGAGGCTAGGATAGGCGACTATGCCAGGGGTGAGGTCATCTATGTGCCGCCGGGCTTCGACTCGAGAGCCGCCGCCGAGCTCATGAACGAGAATGACGTGACGAGGCTCGTGGTTAAGAGGGAGGGCGAGTACTCGATAGTGACTCTGACTGATCTGGCGTTCCAGGCTCTCGAGTACCTGCCCTACATGGGCGAGAGGGTGCATGGCGTCGTGCTCGTCAACGTAGAGACTGGTAGGGAGAGGGAGGTGGCTGAGAGGATACTAGCCGTCCCCGGCGTCCGCGAGGTGCACCTAGTGACAGGCCCCTACGATCTAGTAGTCTACCTCGAGGCCACCAGTACGAGCGAGCTGTTCAAGATAGTGACTGAGGGCATTCGCAGCCTCCGCGCTGTGAAGGCGACACAGACGCTCGTTACGACGAGGATAGGCTAGCGACGGCCACGTTTTTAGCTTAGAGGCTCCCCCTCCCAAGACCGGGCCTCATCCTTGACAATACTCGAGCCCGTCTCTCGCGACAGGATACCCTCTTACGATGCTCTAGGCATCGTGACCGGCTCTAAACCGCCCCGCGGGTATCCCGAGGCCTCTATACCCTACCAGCTTGGCGATTTCAAGGGGAGGCTGGGGGATACTGCGCTAGTATACCGGGGCTCGGAGCCACGCCGCCTACTTCTGGCGGGTGTTGAGGGCGATTGGCCGGATCCTGTCGAGAGGCTTAGGCAGGCGGTCGGGTGGCTCGTGCGCCGTGCGCGCGAGAAGAGCGTTAAGAGCCTCGTGGTTGATGATAACGGGTTCGCCTCTGTTACCGGTAGGGACCGTGTCTGGGTCTACGAGCAGCTCATAGTCGCGGCCGATATGGCTAACTACGTCTTCCTCGACGCTCGTGATAGGAGGGCTTCGAGCCTCGAGAGGATAGGGTTCCTGGAGGCCCCCGACAAGGCGTTCGACACGGCTAGGGTCATAGCCGAGGCTGTTAAGCTTGCCAGGGATTTCGGGAACCAGCCTCCAAGCCGCCTTGACCCCGAGGGTGTAGAGAAGCTCGCTAGGAGGATAGCCGAGGAGAATGGCCTCGAGGTGCACGTGATACGTGGGAGGGAGTTGCTAGAGGCGGGTATGGAGGGCATCTACTACGTGGGTAAGGGTAGCGCTGTAGAGCCCAGACTCGTAATCCTAGGGTATCGTGGCGGGGGCCGCCGCGTAGCCATAGTGGGCAAGACGGTCACCTTCGACGCTGGCGGCCTAGACCTCAAGAGCGCTGAGGGCATGCTCGACATGAAGTACGATAAGAGCGGTGGTGGCGTAGCCTTGGGCGCCATACTGGCGGCCGCCAGGCTGAAGCTGCCTGTGACCGTCTACGCGCTCCTACCCGCAGTCGAGAACCTGCCAAGCGGCTCCGCCTACAAGCCACGCGACATACTACGGATGTACAACGGTCTTCGCGTAGAGGTTCTCAACACGGACGCCGAGGGTAGGCTAGCGCTAGCAGACGCGATAGCATACGCGGCTCGCGATCTAAAACCAGACGTGATAATAGACGTGGCCACGCTAACCGGAGCAGCGATGGTCGCCCTAGGCAACCACGCGGCAGCACTCTTCTCCAACAACGAGAAGCTCCTGGAGACATTCCGCAAGCTGGGAGAGGAGACGGGCGAGTACATGTGGCCGCTACCACTCTGGCCCATCTACGAGAAGCAACTCGAGTCGAAAGTAGCCGACCTGGCAAACGTGGGCGGTAGACCGGGAGGCGCGATAACAGCAGCTAAGTTCCTAGAGAAGTTCACAGAGGGCAAACCCTGGGTGCACATCGACGTGGCTGGCGTAGCATGGGTGCAGGACAAGGGACCCTACCGCTCATACTACGAGCACGGCGCCACGGCGTGGAGCCTACGCGCGATAATAGAATACCTACGGCGGGGCGCACACTTCTAGAACATTCTCCCCGTGGCCCTAGCAGAGCGAACGCGGTAAAACATCGAGAAGCGGTAGGGGTGCACAGGTTTCCCCAGCATCTGCGAGAACCTCGCATAAGATACTGATGCTGTGCCTCCCCAGCCGCCTCGCGCCAGAGTGGCTAGAGGGCTCCGCGATAGAGCGCCATAGACGGGGGACGAGGATAGGACTG
>CAZTIR010000063.1:0-7472 GCA_964613695.1 uncultured Desulfurococcales archaeon
CTTTCCCACCATCACGCAGCTCTACAGCCTCGTGTCTACCTCTGCTTGCACCCGCGGGCGCAGCAGCCCGCCCCACCCCACCGCCTCTCGTATAGACCTCGACCTCGACCGTCGGGTCGCCTCTAGAATCGAGTATCATACGCCCCCTAACTCTCACGATTTCGAACGCGTTCTCCAGCACCACGAGAAGACACCACCTAGGTTAATAGGAGAGGGTGGATGGCAAAATAGCGGTTGAAGCTGCTTGAGAATCCTCGTAATAGGCGCGGGTCAGGTTGGTTCGCACCTGGCCCGTATCCTTGCACTTCAGGGCAACGATGTTATCATAGTGGAGAAGGACCCGGAGAAGTGCAGGACCCTCAGAGAGTCCATGGAGGCCGATGTAACAGTCATTGAGGGCGATGCTACAGACCCCGAGTTATACGAGGAGATAGACCTAACGACAATCGACGTCGTCGTAGCAACCACTAACAAGGACGAGGTCAACCTGTTTGTGGCCACGCTAGCGAAAGACTATGGGGTTAAGCGCGTCGTCGCCCGCGCACGGAACCCGCTAGTCGCGAGGCTCATGGAGAAGATCGGGGTAGAATACGTTATAACGGAGCCCCTTGTTACGGCTAAGCTACTGGCCTCTATAATAGAGGGTAAGTATACTGCAATCAACCTAGTCCCGGTATTCACTGGGAACTATGTGCTCATCTCATTCACCCTCTCGGATACAGACTCGAGCGTGGGCCGTAGCCTCCAGGAGATACGGCTGCCGAGAGAATCGAGAATACTAGCTATCTTCGACGGCGAGGAGATGCGGGACCCGGTTGAGGTCGATAGGCTACACCCGAACTATGTTATAATTGCTCTAGTGAGGCAGGATAAGATAGAGGAGTTTATACAAGCGTTCCGCTAGCCGCCTCCGGTGGCTCGGCATGCAAGTTGCCCCTCACTACGACGTGCTACGCTACATAGCAGCCCTGATACCCTTCCTCGTCGCAGCGCTCCTCATAAGGGTTGTTAGGGTTAGGCTCAATAGGCTAGCAGAGCGCAACATCATCTCAGAGCAGCTTGTAGCCAGGGCTGTTAGCCTAGTCTCACTACTGAGCCTTGTGATAGCCTCGCTCGTCACACTATACATGCTCACAGGGGTCCATGAGGCGCTCTATGCAGCTCTGCTAGCCGCTCTAGTAGCAGCTATACCAGCGGCCCCTATACTTGCAAACGCCTACTCATACTATATTATACTGAGCGAGCGTGTACTAGCCCCCGGCGAGCAGGTTATAATAGGCGACTCTGTGAGAGCCACTGTCTACTCAATATCCCTCTTCACGACAACCCTGAAAACCATGACGGGGGAGACGCTGGTAATCCCCAACAGGAAGCTGCTCGAGGAGGTGGTTCGCAAAGAACCTATGGATAGGAGTGTGGTCGAGCTGGAGGTGCGCGTTCATGGTGTACGCGGGAGCACTGTTGACGAGACCCGCGAGAGGCTAGAGGATATAGCGGCTCGGTTAAGGCGAGTCTTGTCAGAATTCAAGGGTGGCATCAAGGGCCTCGAGGTCCAAGCGACGCTTAAGTCCGTGGAGGGCGACACGGCCACGTATATCGTCACCTTCTACATGTTGACGACGGGTGTTCGGATGCTAACAAGCCTGGTCTCGAGGCTTATGGCTGCTCTCTCCGAGTATAATCCCGATGTACGCATAAGGAGGCTAGGCTAGGAGAGTAGCCCCGGTGTAACCATGCCGCGGGCTAGACGAGACCCCACGATATGCCCCCGTTGTGGCACCAAAGTAGAGCCTAAGAAGACCTGGCAACTAGTCTCCCCCTTCCCCGACTCGAAGGGGAGGATAACGATAACGATAATGGCGAGCTTCGAGTGCCCCAACTGTGGGTACAAGTGGAGGGCGGCCATCTCGAAGATAAAGGTTGGCGGCGACGAGATGGAGGTTGGGGGTAAGAAGCTGGTCGAGGAGAGGAAGGAGAAGAGGGAGGGGCCCGTGTTCGAGATAGATATTGACGAGCTTTAGGAGAGGATAGCTAATGCCGCTAGGGATATGCTCGCGTAGATCAAGCTGCTGGCCACCATCTTATCATACTCGTTGAGACCGTTTCTCCTCATATATCTCGTCACAAGCTCGTACACCGGTAGCGTCGACGCCGCCTCAATGAGGGAGGATGCGACCCTAAACCCGGTCATGTATACGAGCGCGCCCGCCGCCACGAGTATCGCATAGAAGAGTATATCGTCTAGAGAGTTTGTTGCAGCATATTCTAGAAGCCTTGAACCATCTGGTGTCAGGAGGGCTGAGAGTATCAGCGACGATGCCCCCACAACACCCAGCGCCGATGCGAGCCCTGATGTTAGAATGACGACCCCGGTGAGAGAAGCCCCTACAGCCAATAGCCCTATACCACGGAAGAGTAGTGAGAAGTAGGACCTCATACGAGGCTGTGAGTAGAGGAGGGTGTAACCTGCGATAAGTATTGCGCTGGCGACCTCAGCTATCGCTAGCGCCGCGCGCTCCGAGCAGGGTGCCGTGAAGAGCCAGGGTTGAAAGACTGGGAGAAACGCGCCGAAGGCCATGAGGAGTACCGTGTAGCTGGTGGCACGGATACCCTCCCTACCCGCGAGTAGCGCTCTTTGTGCGGAGTCTCGCATTAAGCTCCCTACCGGCTTGATTGGTTGGAGGCAGGGTAGGTCGTGAAGGGGAAGGTGTTACGCAAGGAGGTGGGGGAGGCTATAACGTCTCTAATAGTAGCTATACTCTTAGCAATCGTTGTGAAGATACTCTGGTCTAGTCTCGGTCTCACGCTCGTGGTTGTAGAGGGTCATAGTATGTTACCTCTCTTCCAGAGCGGGGACCTAGTCCTAGTCGAGAGGGTACCGCCGACGAGCATCCATGTGGGCGATATAGTGGTGTATAGGGGCTGCGGCGGCCACCTGATAATCCACCGGGTTGTAAGCGTGTGTAATGACGGTGGAGTATATTGTTTCATAACGTGGGGTGATAACAACAAGATACCCGACACTCCAGACATGACTTGCTCCAACTGCCCCTGTAGGCTAGTCTTCCGGAGCGGGTATAGCATACTATGGATGGGCGTCGGCTACAAGAGGATAATAGGCAAGGTAGTGGAGGTGAACGGTTATATCTACAAGGTGCCCTACCTGGGTGCTCTAAGCCTACTCCTCCGAGGATAGCTTGTGCTGAGCAACGTCACGCACCCAGATGCCGGTCTCCCGAAGCCTAGCGATGATGGATAAGTACTCCCTCCATGCGATACGCCTGCCCAGCCTCTCAGCCCACTCGTTATACATCCTCTCCAGAGCCTCTAGTGCTGCGGCGTGGAACCTACAGTACCTTGAGCCTGGTAGAGCCTCGCGGTGGCACACTGCGCACCTACTCCTAGGCTTTACGAGGCCGAGGCTCTTGGCAAGCTCTATACCAGCCTCTCTCATCGCACTCCTCTTGTACTCCTCGAGGAGCGAGCGTAGAATCCTCTTAGCCTCTTCGATAACCTCTCTACGCGTCCTCCTACCCCTACGGATATCCTCGAGAAGCTGCTCAAACTCTCTAGTCATCTCGACGCTAGTCAGCTTCGGGAAGAACCTCTCCAGTATCTCGGCCACCGCGAAGCCCAGATCGGTGACGGTTATCTTACCGCTGCTAAGCTTCAGGTACCCTCTTTCGAAGAGAGTCTCTACTATCCTCGCGCGTGTAGCCTCCGTTCCTATGCCAACCCTCTCCATCCACTTGACTAGTTTAGCCTTCGTGTACGCCTCCGGCGGCTCAGTATAGACGGTCTCCACGCTCGCATCCAGCACTTTGAGTATCTCGCCTGTCTCCAACGGTACTATACTGTCGCGCGGCCTTGCAAAATGGTAGTATTTCATCCAGCCCTCCTCCACAACCCTCAAGCCGCTTAGACGGACGCGGGCCACTCCAAAATCGAGGGTAGCTATCGTGTGCTCCACTAGGGCTGGTTTAGCAAAAGCAGCTAGAAACCTACGCACTATAAGATCGTATATCCTCTCCTCCGCCCTGTTCAGCTTCCTCCGCGGCCGCTCGCCAGTAGGGTATATCGCGGGGTGTGCTGGATCATCCTTAGGCCCCTGGACCGGCCTAAGAACGCCTCTAGTCTCCTGGTAGAGCAGCCTAACTAGCCTAGTGTACGTGGGGTTCGAGGCCAAGCCGTCTAGCACGGCTTTATAGTCTAGGGTGGGTGGCAGCTTCTGGCTATTAGTCCTAGGGTAGCTTATCAAGCCCTCAAGATAGAGCTGCTCCGCCACCTCCTGTGTGAAAGCAGGGCTATAGCCGTAGATCCTCGCAGCCTCCATCTGCAAGTCGCTTAGGTTGAATGGGGGTGGAGGCTGCCTCCTCTCAACCCTCCTGGTCACGTTGGCTACTCTAGCATACCCCCTCGTCTTCACAAGCTTCAGGATCCTCTCAGCCTCCACCATCTTATCCACGGTTGCTAGGGTGACCTCGATGTTGAGCTTCGATAACCTGACTGAAACCCTAAAGCGGGGTAGTGGCACATGCAGCCTCCTACGCGTCTCGAGCCGTACAACCTCCACGAGTGTTGGCGATTGAACCCGGCCCGCGCTGAGAACAACCCACCTCCCAGTAGCGTTTTTCACCGCGTGCATAAGCGCGCGGCTAACGTTAACACCCCATAGCCAGTCGAGCTCGTGTCTAGCGAGTCCAGCCTCTATCATATCCCAGTCGAGGGGGGTGAGCCTCCTGAACGCTCTCCTAATCTCTGCGGGTGTCAGCGCGGAGAACTTCATGCGATACGCTCTGCGGATGTCGCCAAGGAACCTTATTATAAGGTAGCCTATTACCGAGCCCTCGATATCATAATCGCACGCGTTTATGAACCGCGTGGCGCTCTTCGCGAGGTAGGCGAGGAGCGCTATAAACTTCCTAACGTGCCTAGCCCCCTCGGCTACATCCAAAGGCACCCACTTGTACGTGAAGACCGGGAACCCGTTCTCGTCGGTGTAGAGGCCATAGAGGTGGCCAGCGGCCGGTGCAACCACGTAGACGCCCCCGTCTATACGCAGAACCCAGTAGGGTACCCCGAACCTACTGCACCTCCTACCCCCGCCCAGCGCCTCTGCTATCTTAGCAGCCGCCTTCGGCTTCTCAGCTATAATCAGCGTGTAGCTCCTCGGCTGGCAGCTCACACCACCATACCCGGTGGAGAGTCTAGGATAAACGGCCCGTGCATAGCCCCAACGTAGTACCTGCTAGCCCACTGGCACGGGCACCGTCAGCACCAGGAGCAGGAAGTAGCCTGCTGCAACAAGGCCAGCCTTCCACGCGGGCATCGGCTTATAGGGGTTGAGGACGCCCGGGTGCCTCCCCCTAGCCAGCACGGCGTTGATAATGTAGGCTAGGAGCGAGAACACGGCAACCACCGAGAGACTCGGTGCTAGTATCGCCGCGAGCATGGATATTACAAGGGTGGCGTAACCTGCAACCGCGTGAACCCTCTCTCCGAAGATAGCGTATACTACGTGAGCGCCGTCAAGCTGCCCTATCGGCAGCAGGTTTAGGAACGTGACAACAAACACTATGAATGAAGCTAAGGCTAGGGGATGTAGTACTATAGCGTAGCCGCTAGATCCGCCAACGGCGGACGCGAGCAACAACATCACCAGAGGCGCAAACCCCACGCTCGCGGCATTCCCAAGAGCTCTTGCAGGTAGTAGAAGGGATACTCTCAAACCGATCCACGCCAGGGGGAGCGCGGCCAGGAACCCAGTGAGAGGCCCCATGAGCCCCAGTAGAGCCAGCGACTCACGATCGCGGGCCAAGCCACGCATGTTTATGAGAGCACCGAAGGTGCCTATACCGCCAAGGCTAGGGGGAGGCGCTGGCAGAAACAAGGGAGGCGAAACCGGTATCCTACCCCGCCTGGCAGCTGCGAGATGACCGCTCTCGTGCGCCACGAGAGGCCCTAGCAGCCCGGCTAGGAAGGTGAAGGCCAGGAGCGGCAGGTTACCCCTATTAGCGATAGTCGCAAAAGCTCTGGCAACGTCAAAGCCGGCAATAAGCACCGTGACAAGTGTGACTAGGAAGGCGAGTAGGTAGGTGTATGGCCTCCAGCCTCGCCTTATCCGAAAGAAGACGAGGAAGAGCGAGCCTGCTCTCTCAACAAGCTTGGCTTGAAAACCCCTCTCCTCCAACTCGCTAATCATGCGGTCAAAGCACTCAACCCAGCCGGGCTTAGGCACAACAACCGCAACATTACCGCTACAAGCCTTAACGGTAAAACAGGTGGACGCCGCGTTACACAACAGGCTTACTTCACTCTCGCTAAGCGTACTCTCTCGGGATCTCATCGAGGAACAACCTCGTCCAATACTTCTCCACGCGCTTCATGTTCTTAAGCAGAACTCGGAGGGGTATCGCCTGCTTCTCACCCCTCCTAGTATACCTCAGGACGGTTATAGGGAGCACACCCCTAGCAAGCTCGACACGCGCAACGAGAACAGGATCCTCGCGTATACGCGGGTGGAGCCTCTCAACCTCTACAAGAGGCGGCGCACCCATGCTCAACTGTAAAGCCCTAGCTCCTATGATGCGAGCGCGCTCGAAGCGAGTCAACCAGGGCGGCCCTATCCTAACCTCCTCTTCACTAGCCTCGTGTTCCCTCTCCACAATCTCCTCTCCAGCATCCAGCGACACGAAGCCGTCACCCAGCCAAAGCTAGCTAGGAGAGGGTTTTACACTTACATAAACGGGCTTAAAAACTATTCATGGCCGGGATGAGGCCATTTGTGTGTCAAAAAGGGCTTGATTTCAGGTTAGAAAATCACGTATTATCCGGCTTTACTCCTCCTCGCCCTTCCCGCCCTTCTTGCCCTTCTCCTTCTTAGTCGGAGCTGCTGCGATGATATCGTCGATCTTTAGTATCGTTGTCGCCGCCTCAGTAGCGCTCTTCAACACCTGCTCCTTGACCAGTATCGGCTCTAGCACGTTAATCTTGGTCATGTCCTCAACGATCTTCGCGTTTAGGACGTCGACACCCGCGTACTTCTTACCCTCTGCGTGTAGCTTCCTGAGATCCATTAGGGTCTGTAGGGCATCCATGCCAGCGCTCTCAGCTAGTATCATCGGTATCTCCTCGAGCGCGTCGGCGTAAGCCTCGATAGCCAGCTGCTCCTTACCACCAACCTTCCTGGCGTACTCGCGTAGCCTCATAGCAAGCTCGACCTCCATGGCGCCACCGCCTGGCACAATCTTCGGCTTCCTTAGCACGTTCCTTAGCACGCGTAGGGCATCCTCCAGGTTCCTCTCAGCCTCGTCAAGCAGCATGTCATTCGCGCCGCGCAAGAGGATCGTGACAGCCCTCGGGTTCTTGCACTTCTCGATGAAGACCATCTTGTCGTTGCCCACTCTCCTCTCCTCCACTAGCCCCGCGAAGCCCAGGTCGTCGGGCGTTAGGTCGCGGATACTGCTCACTAT
>CAZTIR010000064.1:0-7457 GCA_964613695.1 uncultured Desulfurococcales archaeon
GGTTGCGCAGCACTTCCTAGCCAAGAAGGGGATAATGGCCGTTAGGAGGGTCAAGAGGAGCGACATGGAGAAGCTAGCCCGCGCCACTGGCGCTAGGATAGTGAGTAACATCGAGGATCTAACGCCCGACGACCTGGGCTTCGCGGGACTAGTGGAGGAGAGGAAGGTTGGCGAGGATAAGATGGTGTTCGTCGAGAAGTGCAAGAACCCGAAGTCTGTAACAATCCTAATCCGCGGCGGTCTTGAGAGGCTGGTCGATGAGGCTGAGAGGAGTATCCGCGACGCCCTAAGCGCTGTTGCCGACGCTCTAAAGGATGCTAAGATCGTTGCCGGTGGTGGCGCCGCGGAGGTTGAGGTTGCGAAGTATCTACGCGAGATAGCTCCGAAGATTGGTGGCAAGGAGCAGCTAGCAGTAGAGGCCTTCGCCAAAGCGCTCGAGGCGCTTCCAATGGCTCTAGCTGAGAACGCGGGCCTAGACCCGATAGAGATCATAATGAAGCTACGCGCGGCCCATGAGAAGCCCGAGGGTAAGTGGTACGGTATCGACGTCTTCACGGGCGAGATTAAGAACATGATGGAGCTCGGCGTCATAGAGCCCGTCAGCATAAAGGCTAATGCGATCAAAGCAGGTACCGAGGCCGCTACCATGATATTGAGGATTGACGATGTTATAGCCGCTGCGAGGCGCGAAGAGGAAGAGGAGAAGAAAGAGGAGAAGAAGGAAGAGGAGGAGAAGGAGTAAAGCCTACACCGCATCCCGCTATCGAAATAGGGTAAGGCCTCTACTTACCTTTTGCCGTGCTTTATTTTTATTTCTTCCTTTCCCCGTCCTCATGGGGTACCTAATGCTTATTGTGGTTGCCGGGACTCCCGGGACCGGCAAATCTAGCCTCGCTTCGCTCCTCACACGCAAGTTGAACATCCCCTATAATAGCTTAACCGAGATTATACTCTACAAGGGCGCCTGGTGCGAATATGATTGGCGTAGAAGGAGTTTCCTAATTGATCCGCCGGTCGCGCTCAGGGCGGTCTCAGAGTGGGTGAGGGACAAAGGGAGCTTGTTGCTTGAGACGCATGATGTAGAACTGCTTTGGGAGGCGGGTCTCGAACCATATCTAGTCATAGTTCTCCGGACTAGACCATCAATACTATACACGCGGTTATCTCGCCGGGGTTGGCCTAGGGCTAAGATAGTCGAGAACCTGGAGGCTGAGCTTGTCGGGGTTGTTGCGATTCAAGCGCGCGAATACTATGGTGAGAGGCGTGTATGCGAGATAGATACGTCGACGATTAACCCTATCAAGGTATTAGCTGAGGCGATGCGCGCTATCACCGGCTCCACTTGCGATAGGCGGATTGACTGGCTTGGCTTCGATGAGGAGGTTGCTTTTGTGTCGAGGCTTTCACTGGGAACTTAGGGAGGTGGCTGCTTAGCAAACTCTACCGGTATTCTTACAAGTACGGGTGACTCGAGCTGAGGCGTGTCAACCACCGCTACACCTGTCGGTAGTTTTGGTAGTTTGCTCCTCAGCTCTGGGCTGAGGCTCATGCTCCTGGCAACAACGCTTATATCCTGAGCACTCTTCAGGGTGTGCACAATCCGTATATTCGTATTCTTCATGATGCTGGGGTGTAGTGAGGAAGGCGACTGCGATACTATGATGAGGCCTAGCTTGCGTTTACGCGCCTCGGCGAGAATAGATGGTATTGTGCGCGTATCGCTAGATGCTATGTTCTGAGCCTCCTCGAGCACGGCTACAGTGTTTAATATTCTGTTCTTGGCTATGGCCGTGTAGAACAGGTATGCGAGTATCATGCGGACGTAGACTCGTCGCAAGGGGAGCAGCATTATCTTGTTAACTCTTATCACGTACAGCCCCTTATCCTCCGGTATCTCTACGAGCCCCGTGACTGTGAAGTACTTCTCACCCTCACCGGTCATAAGCGACCTCAGTCTTCTCTCGAGCGCCGCGCGGATCTCTAGCTCTGCGCGGCTCGGGATACTGCCCTGAACCTCGATAGTTGCTAGGAGACTATCAATAAACTGGTCCATATCTGTGGGGATGGCGTCCCTCCTATTCATTGATTTAAGGGCCTGGTATAGGAGCATAGACTGGTGTCTTGTGAGATCAAAGGTATCCTCTATAACATCGACAGCTATCTCGAGGTCCAGATCCTCGGGTATTAGGGGGAGTCTAGGCGGGTCTACGATCTTGACATTTTTGATACCGAGGTTGCGGTATAGAGCCTCGTACTCGCCATGCCAGTCGAACACTATCACTCTAACATGTCTCGCGAGCTGAGAGGTTATGAATGCCGTTGTCGTGGACTTCCCGGACCCCGTTGTACCGAATATACCAGCGTGTCTCCAAAACTCGTCTACGGAGGCGTAGACGGGCGCCCCATCCTCACTAATACCTATGAGAACCTCCCCCCTCGTCACGCTCTCACCCTCCCCAGTGTGACTAGCGAGGATTACCACATCGTGGAGTGCCTCGCCACGCCCTCCGTTGAGCAGCGCGAAGAGTCTAGAAGGATCGTCTACAACATGCTTGCGTACCCTCAAACCCGCGAGAAGCCCGTGCATAATATTATCGATGCCCTCCACGTTAGGCAGGAGGAGGACCAGCTTGCAGCCGCGGATGCCGCATACGTGAATCACTGCAGTAGTAGCCCCGCTACGCGCGAGTGCTTGAAGAAGATCCCCAATCACCCGCAGCCTTCGAGAAGCGTTACGCACGTCTTCGGCCTCCACCTCGTAGACTACGAATCTCTTACGCTTGGCGAGGAGCTTCCGCGCCGCCGAGGCTCCTAGAAGTGTTGCAAGCGATCCCCCGATGGCTGCGAGGAGGTTAGCGTTACCGGGTAATACATCGAGACTATAGGCTATGAGGGTGGCGCCTAGCGCGAGCGTGGCGGGTAACAGGAGGATGTCTAGCCTCCTATCCCCAATAGGCACCAGCCCGTTAAACAACTCCTCCCGCACTCCTAGGAGGCGGGCGGTGGAGCGAAAGTAGTGTAGAGGTCTATTGCGGCTAGAGCGGGGCCACGCGCACGTAGAGCTTCTCAGTGGGGGTTATCGGGAGTCTATCCTTACACCTTATCACCACTAGTAGGCCTCCTATCGAGAGTATATGCTCCCATACCCCCTCCCTCTCCCTCACAGTGACGACGGTCGCTCTGCCCACGAAGTCCACGCCATCCTTATACTCTGGTAGGTCTCGTGTAAGCTGGAATAATACCCGAGACCCCTCCGGGGTTACGAAGAGCTCCTTATGCTCGTCCATCTGTACCTCGCACTCGCGCCCATCGATAGGAGTTATGGTTGCGAGTAGTATCTCCGGGATCCTCTCCTGCTCTAGGCTCTCTACCCTACCCTCAAACGATACCACCTCACTCGCGCTCATCCCGTGCTCCACCAGAAACGGCGAAAATAGAGACCTTGTTTTAAACTGCACCCCATGGTGGCGGTAATGGTGGAGATAGGCGTATTCGAAGTGCGTGACAAGGATCTAGGCGGGCGTATCGGGAGACTGTACACCCCGCACGGCGTCCTCGAAACACCCGCACTCCTACCGGTGGTTGACCTCGCGCGCCAAGAGGTGGGCATAGAGGAGATTAAGAGCCTGGGCTTCAACGCCATAATCACAAACGCTTACCTGATATGGCGCCGCTGGCGTAGCGAAGCCGAGGAGAAGGGGATCCACTCTCTCCTCGGCTTCGACGGCATCGTTATGACAGACTCGGGCGCCTACCAGCTCATGAGGTATGGTAGTGTAGACATAACTCCTCGGGAGGTGGTAGAGTTCCAGAAGAGGATAGGGAGCGATATAGCGGTAATCCTCGACGTACCGACCGGCTCCGCGGACTCGCGCGAGAGGGCCAAGTGGACTGTGGAGGAGACACTGCGTAGGGCACGCGACGCGATACCATTGATAGAGGGTGATGAGAGGCTCTGGACCCTACCAGTCCAGGGCGGCCGCTTCATAGACCTGGTTGAGCTCTCGGCACGAGAGGCCTCTAGGCTAGCCCGGTGGTATAGAGTCTACGCCCTAGGCTCGCCCACAGTACTCCTAGAGAGGTACTCCTATAGCGACATAGTCGAGATGATAGCAGCGGCGCGTGCACACCTGCCCCTGAGCCACCCGCTCCACTTGTTCGGCGCAGGCCACCCCATGATAATACCCTTCGCGGTGGCCTTAGGCGTAGACATGTTCGACTCTGCATCCTACATCCTCTACGCGCGCGACAACCGCTACATGACGCCGAGCGGTACGCTCAGACTCGAGGATATCGACTACTTCCCCTGCAGCTGCCCAATCTGTACAAAGTACACGCCTAGAGAGTTGCTAGAGATGCCTCGGCACGAGAGGGTCCGGCTGCTAGCACTACACAACCTCTACGTGCTACGCCAGGAGCTTAACAGAGTGAAGCTCGCCATAAGAGAGGGTAGGCTGTGGGAGCTCCTAGTGGAGAAGGCGCACGCCCACCCCTCCCTAAAGAGAGCGTTACAAGTACTGACAAGGCACGCGGAGCTACTGGAGAAGCTTGACCCCAGGGTGAAGGGCGGGGAGGTTCACGGCCTCTTCTTCTACGGGATACTTGAAGACCACTACAACCCCCGCGTCATACGCCACAAGCGCCTCGTAGCCGAGCGTTACAAGCCTCGAACAGGGAGAATAGTCCTCATACCCGTGCACCCAGACGCCAAGCCCTTCACAAGCACGCGACTCTACCGGGAGAGTAGAAGCCAGCACAACGACGCGACTATAATCGGTTACACGCCGCCCCTGGGCCTAATACCCGAGGAGCTCGCCGAGACATACCCTCTCTCCCAGTTCGAGGCGCCCTACATGCACTCCAGCGACTCTGTAAGGGAGACCATCGAGGCCATAAGAAGGGCGCTGGCGGCCTACGCGCCAAAAGAGTTGATAATCTACCACTGCCCCGAGCTCCCATGGAGCAGGGTCATCGCAGAGGAGCTCTCAAAGCTCTTTGAGAGCGTAAAGCTCGTCGAGGCGGAGTGCAGAGAGGCTCACGTGTAGAGCCTCTCGCTAGCACCGCCAACCGCCGCCTCGGCAGCCCTCTGCTGCTCAACCCTCTCTATAACCTCCTCAATCCTCCTAGCCATGTCCAGCAGGTCGCTCACGTCAATCTCGACGCCTAGCAGCCTGCCCACAACCTCCACAGCGACGGCGGCGGCAGCGGGATCGGGGCGGGCGGTCTCGGTGTAGGGTAGTATAGTTATGGCGGGGAACCGGTGAAGCTCCGAGTAGAGGATTAGAAGAGCAAGAGGACCCACGACGTACAACTCCTTGTCTATAGGCGGCTCCTCGAAGCGCACCCTACACCCGCCCGAGGCGAGCCACCGGAACCTCTCACCACCCTTCCGGAACCTCGAGTCAAAGCCGCCGAGAAACACGCCCATCTTAGCAACATACCTCCTAGCAAGCAGCACAACCGTCTCGGCGTACGCGTCCCTCTCCCTCTCCACCGGGACATCGTGGTTAACCAGCACCACGAGGCGATGCTCCCGAGACGCGTAGAGCTCGAACGGCGCGATTATCCCCCTAGAATCCATCCCCACGAACTCCGGCATATACCTGGTCACGATGTACCCGACACGCTCCAACCCAAGCTTCTCCACGATATGAGTCGACGCGATGTAACCAACAGCACCGAACCCACGGAAGCCCGTCACCAGCACACCGCCAGCCAGAGCATCAAGACCACCCTCAACAAGCTCATACACCCTCACGCCACGATGGCGTAGCACAAGCCTCGCCAACACGACTACACCTTCTTCCTCAGCCTCACAGCCTCACCCACCACACCAGCCTTTATCTCTAAAGGCGACAACCTAAGCCTACCAACACCGATCAACGAGTCAGACTCGTCAACAACGATAGCCTCGTCGCCCGCCCTCAACACCTCATCAACCTCGATAACAGCGCTACTCGGCACACTCTTGTGAAGAACCCTAGAGGCGTCTACCACAATCCTCAACCTCGGCCGCGGGAAGCAAGCCAACAGCCTCCTAGCACCCTCCAACGACAACGAGTAGAGATAGTCGCCAGCCCTCAGGGTGGCCAGGAGCACACCCTCCGGGCTACGAACCTCCCTGATACGCAGAGTGTTAGGCGAAACGCCCACGAGAGCATCTTCCGGTATGAGGCACTCTCCCGCACCCACCCCAAACTGGTAGTCAGCGATAACCCTCAAACGCCAGACCTCCCGCTCGGTAGCCCTTCTAACCTTCAAGCAACTCCCGGCTTTGGAGCTGCTACGCTGCTACCATAATAGGCTGTGTGGGGTACTCGTCACCGCCCCTACTAGGCCCTCGTCAACCTTCAAGTATTTTGTGCAATAATCGGTATCAATGGCTTTCTTGCATTACTCTCATCTAATCTCGTGACTAGTAGGTGGTTTGCGGTGCTCTAATGAGATGGCGGCTCGTGGACCGGTGCGGACGCGACGTAGAAAAGGCGATGACTTTTTATCCGATCTTCTTGGCTTTTTGTTTCTCCTCTTCCTCTTCTGGCTCGGAGGAAAGGTATGGCAGGTTATAACTCACCACCCCTGCTGCGGGACAACCACAACCACACTATCTTCAAACACGCCTAGTGTAACGCTAAGCACGAGTACGATACGGCTCCACGCCCCTAGCCCCGTGAAAGCCGCGATTATAGATAGTCGCGCGGCAGGCAAACTACTCGTCGTGAGCTCGAAGAGCGGGATCTACGAGGTAGCCTTCTATACACCATGGGGTATCGAGCCCTTCGCAGTAGCCTTCCTAGACCCCGAGTGGCACGCCATAAGGGGGCTAACAATCAGACCATACCTCAGCATAATATCGCGCAAAGGAGTGACCCTCTACATACCACTAGCTCCCGTCGAGAAAGTGCTACGGGAGAAGGGCTCTATCAAAGTAGTAGTATGGGATAGCGGCAAGCTAGCGAGGTTTAGGATAGTCTGGGATAACGCTACCAGGGCCCCCCACGTTACAGGCCTAGAGGTGTTGTCGAACGGCACCCCGGTCTGCGAGTCGCTAGCAGAGAACGGGTACGACCTCCTCTACGCTCTCGCATGCGGCATCAACTCTACAACAATGCAGCTCATAAGAGAGGCTATCGGGGTGTACCACGACAAGGCGGAACTGATATGGGGGCTGCTCGAGTGGCTTGAGAACAACACGCGATACGCGAAGCACAATGGTAGCGTCGAGACACCCCTAGCCTTTCTCGCAGTAAGGAAAGGCGTCTGCACAGACTACGCAGTCTTTACTACAGCAGCGCTACTAGCAGAGGGCGTACACGAAGCCTACCTGATATCGGCTAAGAGCAAGCGCCTCAACCCGGGCCATGCCTTCGCAGCCACCTGGTATAGGAGCACGCTCGTAGTACTAGACCAGCGGAGGCCGCCCGTCGAGATAGAGGATTACATGCTTTACATCCTAG
>CAZTIR010000065.1:0-7339 GCA_964613695.1 uncultured Desulfurococcales archaeon
AGGGTGAGTTGCTTGAGGGCGTATTCGACAAGAAGGCGATCGGAGCCGAGCAGACCGAGAGCGTTCTACACTACCTTGTACTCGAGTACGGCTTTGACTACGCTCGCAAGCTTATGGACACTCTCTTCAAGATGTTCCTCAGGTATATAGAGAAGTACGGTTTCACAATGTCTCTCGAGGATGTGGCGCTACCCAAAGAGGCTAAGGAGCGTGTCAAGGAGATGCTAAAAGAGGCTGAGAAGAAGGTCGAGGAGATTATACAACAGTATCGGGAGGGTAAGCTAGAGCCCGTTCCCGGCCGTACACTAGAGGAGACACTGGAGCTGAAGATAATCGAGGTGCTTACGGATGCGAGAAAGAAGATCGAGCAGTACGTGGTAGACGTCCTAGACCCGTTCAACAACGTCTTCATAATGGCTCGTGCTGGCGCACGCGGCAACGAGCTGAACATAACGCAGATGGCGGCCCTGCTAGGGCAGCAGACCGTGCGCGGTGAGAGAATCGCTAGAGGTTACCGTGGCAGGTTCTTGCCGCACTTCAAGCCCGGCGACCTAGGACCAGCGGCGAGGGGCTTCGTCTACCATGGCTTCTACGATGGGCTGACGCCAACAGAGGTCTTCTTCCACGCCGCTGGCGGTCGCGAGGGCCTAGTGGATACTGCTGTCAGGACAAGCCAGAGCGGTTACATGCAAAGGAGGCTGATTAACGCCCTACAAGACCTTAGAGTAGAGTACGATGGCACTGTAAGGCTGCCGGATGGGACGCTAGTACAGCTAAAGTATGGTGAGGACGGCGTCGACCCGATGAAGAGCGTGCACGGTAAGGCGGTAAACATTGATAGGGTTATAGAGAGGGTAATCGGTTGGAGAACATAGCATGCCGCAACCACCCAACTATATTTACGATTGGGATGTACTCGAGAAGCAGATTGGGCCGTTGTTGAAGATTGCTAAAGAGAGGCTGCCTAAGCTTATTTATGACGAGCTCGTCTCAAAGCTGCAAGACGCCACGAAGAGATATGGCTTGACCCCGCAGGAGGCGGAGCGTATAATACGCGAGGTTATCGAGGATTATGATATAAGTCAGGTTGAGCCCGGCGAGCCCGTAGGCACGGTAGCCGCCCAGTCGATAGGCGAGCCCGGCACCCAGATGACACTGCGAACCTTCCACTATGCTGGTGTTAGGGAGTTCAACGTCACACTAGGTTTGCCGCGTTTCATAGAGCTGGTCGATGCTAAGAAGGAGCCCTCTACGCCCATGATGACGATTTATCTCGATGAGGAGCACAAGTATGATCCCGAGAAGGCGAAGCAAGTTGCGAGAATGATAGAGTACACGAGGGTTGAGAACGTAGCAAGCGAGATCTACATCGATATAGCCACCCTTAGCATAGTAGTCAAGCTTGACAAGGTTATGCTAGAGGATAAGGGAGTTACCGTCGACCAGGTAAAGAGGGTGCTAGAGAAGCTCAAGCTGGGACGCGTGGTCGTGGACGAGAACGATCCCTACACTCTTCGAATAGAGCTTGATGTGCAGTCTCTTGGCGCGATCAACATCATAGAGTTGCAGAAGAAGAAGGATCGCGTTCTTAACGCGAAGATAAAGGGGATTAAGAAGATTAAGAGGGTGGTCATCCAGAGCACTAAACTGCCGGACGGTCGGGAAGAGTATTATCTGATAACGGAGGGCAGTAGTCTCAAGGATGTTCTCGAGGTGCCAGGCGTAGATCCTACCAAGACGATAACCAATAGTATTAAGGAGATAGAGCAGGTGCTCGGCATTGAGGCTGCACGTTACGCGCTCATCAAGGAGATGAAGAGTGTTCTAGACGAGCAGGGTCTGGATGTTGACATACGTCACTTGATGCTAGTGGCCGACATCATGACGCAGACCGGGCGTGTTAGGCAGATAGGGAGGCATGGTGTGAGTGGAGAGAAGCCGAGCGTGTTGGCTAGAGCGGCTTTCGAGATGACTGTGCAGCATCTCTTCGATGCCGCTGCGAGAGGAGAAGTTGATAGAGTCATGGGTGTTGCAGAGAACGTTATAGTAGGCGGCTTGGTGCCTGTAGGCACGGGTGTAACCGAGATATATATGATTCCCAGTGCTGAGCCCCTAGAGGAGCGGGAGAAAAAGGAGGGTAGTGAGAGATGAGCGCGACTAGAGCACAAACGGATTTCGAACGTGAGCTCCACAACGCCCTTAAGACAGGCAGGGTTGTGCTCGGCACGCGCCGCACTCTCCGCCTCCTGAAACTAGGAGAATTAAGGCAGTTGTTGTAGCTGCAAACGCGCCACCAGAGATAAAGCAAGAGATCTTCTACTACGCTCAGCTGGGCGATATACCTGTCTACGTATATCCAGGAACAAGTGTCGAACTGGGAGCAGTATGCGGCAAACCCTTCACAGTAATGAGCCTCGGTATTATCGATGAGGGGCAATCCCGAATTGTTGACCTGATACGCGCGTATAGCGCCCAGGGTAAGACCGAGTAGAAAATCGGATATAGTCACCGGGTGGTGGAGGCAAAGGCAGGGGTGTTAAGAAGGCGTGCCGAGCAACGAGATTCGTTTGACCGCCGAAGAGATACGCTACATGTCTCTTTTGCAGGATCTTACGGGCGCTGTAGCCCGCGATTGTATAATAGACGAGGAGAACAATCGTATTATATTCATCGTTAGGCCGGGTGATGCAGGTAAGGTCATAGGCAGGCGTGGCTCGGTTATCAACAGGCTTCGTAAAATATTCAACCGCGACGTTGATGTAGTGGAGTATGCTGACAACCTCGAGGACATGGTTAGGAACATCTTCGCGCCAGCTAAGATACTGGGTATGCGGCTAGTCAACCGCGGCGACCGCAAAATCCTCTATGTGGCTGTGGATCCGAATGATAAGGGTAAGGCCATTGGTAGGGGTGGTCGTAAGATATCGCTAGCAAGACTAGTTCTCAAGAGATACTTTGATATAGACGATGTGCGCATAAGGTAGTTCCTATAAAGGGTTTGAACTCTCGGCTCTGGGAGGGGGTAGCATGACTGGCAAAAAGTCGCCCAATGGCTTGTTCGCCGCGCGTAAGCTTAGGAAGAAGAGGCTTAAGTTTAGGTGGAGTCAACGTGAGTTTAAGATTAGAATGCTTGGTCTGAAGAAGAAGTACGACCCCCTCGAGGGTGCTCCAATGGCTCGCGGTATTGTGCTAGAGAAGACTGGAGTCGAGGCGCGCCAGCCTAACTCTGCACTACGTAAGTGCGTTAGAGTACAGCTAGTTAAGAATGGGCGTGTGGTTACAGCATTCGTGCCAGGTGATGGAGGTCTACTAGTGATAGATGAGCACGACGAGGTGCTTATAGAGGGTATTGGCGGCCCTAGAGGCCGCTCTATGGGTGACATTCCGGGCGTAAGGTACAAGGTAGTAACAGTCAATGGCGTATCCTTAAAAGCGATACTAGAGGGTAAGAAGCAAAAGCCCACCAGGTAGATAGAGACGACGTATCTTGAATTATTCTTCCTCTTCCTCCTCTTCCCCCTCCTCGCCCTCTTCTTCAGCAGCGCCTCGGATGAGATCGCGCAGCTCCTCCATCTGCCGCTCGTGCAGCTCCTGTTCGTCCACAAGCCTCTTGGATACGTATATCGGCTTTTCGGCTAGTAGAGCCAGGTATGTGGCGTGGCTTGGTATCATCTTCTTGCGTAGTATTATCCCGCCGAGGTTGAACTCTATAACGGCTGTATAGAGGCCAGTATCGGGATCCATCTCGTTTATGACTACGCGCGTTAGCTTGTCAAGCAGGTCTTTAATAAGGTCTCTTAAGTCTACGAGTGCGTCGAACACGCTCTCGCGGTTAATGTAGGGCGGGTAGCTGTTACCCTCCCTCAATTTATTTACAGCACTTGCTATCTCGAGGGGTATCGAATAGAGTTTGAAGATGCGGCCATCCTCTAGCCGCAGCTCCAGCAGCGGCCCATACTCGGTCACGCGGGGTATAACCTCTTCGACGAGAAGCTTCACATCACGGTCTATGGGCGGTGGCAACAGGCACCCCTAGCCTAGTAGTTGCACATACACATGCCTATTTAGAGCACGGCTTTATAGGAGGTTTTACTCTGCACAGGTTGGTGGTGAGGCTAGTGAGTCAGGTGCAAGAGCAAAAACTAGAGGTTGAACCGGAGGAGCCAAAATTGTTCGGCAAGTGGAGCTACGAAGGGCTCGAGATCAGAGATCCTAGCCTCAAGAGGTATATAAGCCTGAAGCCCGTGTGGCTCCCTCATACTGGAGGTCGTCACGAGCACAGGCGTTTCGGCAAAGCCGAGGTTCCCATAGTCGAGAGGCTCATCAATAAGCTCATGAGGCCTGGCCGTAACATGGGTAAGAAGCATCTGGCTTACAATATCGTAAAGCAGGCCTTTGAGATAATATACTTGAGGACGGGGATGAACCCGATACAAGTGCTCATACGTGCTATCGAGAATGCAGCTCCTCGCGAGGATGTTACGAGAATAATGTATGGTGGTATAACGTACTTCGTGGCTGTAGACATATCGCCTCAGCGTCGTGTCGATGTCGCGCTAAAGCATTTAACCGAGGGCGCTCGTATGTGCGCCTTCAACAACCCTAAGCCTATTGAGGAGTGCCTCGCGGACGAGATCATAGCTGCTGCCAATAACGACTCGAGGAGCTATGCTATCAGGAAGAAGGAGGAGATAGAGAGGATAGCTCTAAGCTCACGCTAAGCTTTATAACGGCCTTATAGCGTTTGGAGTTGCACGAAGGGTGGCAGTAGGCATGAGCGAGAAGAAGCCACACTTGAACTTGATTGTCATCGGGCACGTGGACCACGGTAAGAGCACGCTAGTAGGCCACCTGCTATACCGTCTAGGCTATGTTGACGAGAAGACGTTGAAGCAGCTTGAGGAAGAGGCTAAGAAGAGGGGTAAGGAGAGCTTCAAGTTCGCATGGATACTTGACAAGCTCAAGGAGGAGAGGGAGCGCGGTGTAACCATAGACCTCAGCTTCATGAAGTTCGAGACCAAGAAATACTACTTCACCATCATTGACGCACCTGGTCACAGGGACTTCGTGAAGAACATGATAACGGGTGCCAGCCAGGCTGACGCAGCGCTACTAGTAGTATCGGCTAGGAAGGGCGAGTTCGAGGCTGGCATGAGCCCCGAGGGCCAGACGAGAGAGCACCTAATCCTAGCCAAGACTATGGGTATCGACCAGATCATAGTAGCTGTCAACAAGATGGATGCGACGGAGCCCCCGTGGAGCAAGGAGAGGTATGAGCAGATAGTAGCTGTTCTCAAGAAGTTCATGAAGAGCCTTGGTTACAAGGTAGACCAGATACCCTTCATACCCGTGTCCGCCTGGACTGGTGACAACCTAATCGAGCGCAGCCCCAACATGCCGTGGTACAACGGCCCGACACTAGTAGAGGCGCTGGACATGCTACAGCCGCCTAAGAAGCCGATCGACAAGCCGCTACGCATCCCAATCCAGAACGTCTATAGCATCCCAGGCGTTGGCACCGTGCCAGTAGGTCGCGTGGAGACGGGCGTCCTCAAGGTTGGCGACAAGGTAGTATTCATGCCTCCGGGCGTGGTGGGCGAGGTCCGTAGCATCGAGATGCACCACACAAGGCTAGAGAAGGCTGAGCCCGGCGACAACATTGGCTTCAACGTGAGAGGCGTCTCCAAGAAGGATATAAAGCGTGGCGACGTAGCCGGTCACCTTGACAACCCGCCTACCGTGGCAGACGAGTTTACCGCAAAGGTGTTCGTGATCTGGCACCCGACAGCTATCGCGCCCGGCTACACGCCAGTGGTGCACGCACACACGGCCAGCGTCGCCTGCAGGATAACGGAGATAGTGGCTAAGCTAGACCCGAGGACGGGCAAGGTCATAGAGAAGAACCCGAGCTTCATCAAGCAGGGTGAAGTTGCAATAGTAAAGTTCAAGCCGATAAAGCCCATGGTGATAGAGAAGTTCAGCGACTTCCCAGGCCTAGGCAGGTTCGCCATGAGGGATATGGGCAAGACCGTTGGCATTGGTGTAGTGATTGACGTGAAGCCTAAGAAAGTCGAGATTAGAGGTAAGTAAAGCTGGCGTAACACCCCTATTTTTAAAACCTCTATGCCCCCTCGTTCTCCGCGTCGGGGGCCGGTTGCAATGTCAGCCTCGCCCATGGCTAGGATTAAGCTATGGAGTCCTGACGTCCAGAGCCTTAACGATGTAGCCCAGAAGATAGTAGCGATTGCAAAGAAAATGGGGGTAGAGGTTAGGGGCCCTATACCTTTGCCCACGAAGAGACTAGTTGTTGCAACGCTAAGGCTCCCGCACGGCGAGGGCTCAAAGGTATGGGATAAGTGGGAGCTTAGGATACACTCGAGGCTGATACTGGTGAGGCTTGACGAGAGGCTAATGAAGGAGTTGATGAGGATAAGAGTGCCAGAGAACGTGCATATAGAGATTAAGGTGCCGCGTGTACGCCGCCGCTAGAGAGTCAATATTTTTAAGCGTCTGGCCGGTCTCCATACTCTTCTGGAGCCGTTCTAGGGTGCCGGGGTGCCCGAGCGGCCTAAGGGGCCGGCCTGGAGAGCCGGTGGGGGCTACCCCCGCGCGGGTTCGAATCCCGCCCCCGGCGCCACACTAACCTCGCCAAGAGTATCCACCTGTTCGTTTTCCCGGTCACATGCTTGGTGGAGCGGTCTTTCTCGCAGGGTTGGTGGAGGTAGGTCGTTCTCGGCTGGTTTAGAGCTTCTTATGCTGCAGGATTTGTTTAAGATCGGGTTGAGCGCGGGAGCGTTAGAGAGGTATACATAGGCTTGGGGTGGGTATGGGTAAGCGTGTCTAGCCTCCAGTCTTGCGGGTGTAGTATCCATTACGCTTGTACGCGTAAGGCACAACTGTTGGCAATATCTTGTGGTTAGTATGGTTGGGTTGTCTTGGAGGGTCTTAAAAGGGCTCGTGTAACCATACTCGTCGAGAATACTACGCTGTTCATAGACGGGTTGTTGGCCGAGTACGGTTTCGCTGCGGCCATCGAAGCCGAGACTGTGGATGGCGACACGTACCTAATGCTCTATGATACTGGGCAGACGGGGGTACCCCTACTCCACAACATGGATGTGCTTGGCTTCAAGCCGGGCGAGTTCGACTACCTCGTACTGAGTCACCGACACTCCGATCACACTGGCGGTGTTAAGAGATTCTTGGAGGCTCGTGGCAAGCCGATACCGGTGGTAGCCCACCCGGCGCTCTTCGAGCCGAGTGTGGCAGTTGTGAGAGGCAGGTTGTACGAGATAGGGTTCCCGCTCACGCCCGAGCAGCTAGCATCCCTAGGCGGCAG
>CAZTIR010000066.1:0-7310 GCA_964613695.1 uncultured Desulfurococcales archaeon
AGGAGGCTCGAGGAGGTGGATAAGCTGGTACAACGGTTTGTAGAGGAGGTTAGGAGGCTAGGTGGTTCGAGATGAGTAAGCCAGCGGAGCAGATAACCATAGACGAGTTCTCGAGGATAGATCTCCGCGTCGGGTTGGTGAAGAAGGCTGAGCATATCCCGGGCACGCGGCTGCTCAGGCTGATAGTGGATCTTGGCGGCGAGGAGAGGCAGATAATCTCGGGTATAGCCGAGTGGTATAAGCCTGAGGATCTGGTTGGCAAGCGTGTAGTTGTCGTCGCGAATCTCGCCCCGAAACGTATCCGAGGGTACGTCAGCGAGGGCATGATACTCGCTGCGGGTTGCGAGAAGGGGGAGCGCCCATACCTGGTTACAGTTGAAGGCGAGGTGCCGCCGGGTACGCGCGTCTGCTGAGCGGCTAGTGCCCCTCGTCACTCGCCTCGTTTTAGCACAGGCACCTCTATTATCTTCTCGCCCGCTACGACCTGGTCTATGCTGTGTATCGCTGCTCCAACCTCCTCAAGAGTCCTCTTAACACCATCGAAGTCTATATCGTCGCCTTCGACCACCACCGTGAGGCTAAGTGTCTCCACATCAACCTCGTTTACTGTTATATTGACTGCCTTCACCCCCCGCACCCGCGTCAGCATTAACGCCATGTCGGTGAGGGAGGGGTCGCGTAGAGGCTTAAGCACGTCTAGGACGAGGCGTCTTAAGCCAGCCAAGGTTCTGCTCCATCCCCTCGTATACTTCTGGACGAGGGGCTCAGTCAATAAGGCTCGCGGAGCGTGACCCTAGTGGACACGTATAGCGGTGTATCGGGATGCTGAACGAGATTGATATCAAGCTATTGAAGATGCTCGCCTCTAACGCTCGTGCAAGCCTACGCGAGATTGCAAGGAGCCTCGGTATAGCCGTCTCGACTGTACACACTCGCCTCCAGAGGCTCGTGAAGGAGGGTGTGATAAGGAAGTTCACGATATACCCCGATTATATGCAGCTGGGCTTCCCCGTGACAGCGGTGATACTGGTTGACGTGGAGGGCGGTATGATAGAGGAGGTTGCCAACAAGCTCCGCGAGGAGCACAACCTGGTGGCAGTATATGATGTAACGGGCGACTACGACCTGGTGCTTATAGGCAAGTTTAGGGATATCGACGAGCTTAACATGTTCCTCAAGAAGCTGAATAAGATGAGGGCTATTAACCGCACCGTGACGAGCGTCGTGCTCAAGGTGATAAAGGAGGATTACACTTCGCCGCTCAACGACCTAGGCTAGTTGATATAGGGCTGGTGGCCTGCGACGCACCCGGGTGCGCCCGGGTTGAGCGCGGGCAACGAGAAGATCTACGAGCCGCCGCGCGCGATCGTGAAGAAGCCCAGGCTGTTGAAGTATGGTGGCGCCGATCCGGGTGTTAGGGAGGGTAGGGGCTTCAGCATACCGGAGATACGCGAGGTAGGCCTTGGCGTGAAGGAGGCTATGAGACTCGGCATATACGTGGATAAGAGGAGGAAAACAAAGTGGCCGTGGAACGTCGAGGCTCTCCGGAAGTACCTCGAGAGTATAGGCTACAAGCCACGAGGCTACCCGGACTAGCCCGGAGCCCGATGGTGAGGGAATCGGGCCCGAGAGGGGCCCCGGGCCCCAATGAAGAGCCTAGTCCAGGCCGAGGGTCATGTAAGCACGGGATCCAGGTAAGCGTCGCGTAGGACACGCCACCCGTTGTTATAGTAGAGGAGGTTTGAGCGGAGGAGCGCCGCGACCACCTCCGCGAGGGGCCCTGCCCTCCTCAGAGCCGCCTCCTCGTCACGAGTCTTTATCCCCGCGAGCGCCTCCAGGAGCTTCAACCACTCGCTCCTCTTCACCAGGTATACGCCCGCGGGGGTCTCGACAAGCACCGTCCCGAGCTTGCGCAGAACATCAACACTTGACTTCACGGTGTACACGTCTATATTCTCCTCGTGTAGCCTGACATAGGGGAGCGTCTCCAGCTTACGCGCTATCCTCCTAGCCCAGCCGGGGAGCCTCTCAGCCCCCGCACCCTCGCTGCGATGCACGTTCTGCTGAGCGCTGGAGGCTAGTGCAGCGTGAAGAGCCTCAACCTTCTTCTCGAGGGCCTCTAGGCGCTTGACTATATCGGATAGTATTGGCGACACGACCTCCCTGACTATGCTGCGCACCGCGTCCTCTGTGAGCCCGCCCCCGCACCTCTCCCTCAGCACTGCCTCGAGTCGAGAGCTGCTCTTCTCTACTATCGCGTCGGCTAGCCTCGATATCATAGCCTCCACGTCCACACTACCGCTTCTAACCTGGCTCGCAGCCTCCCTAGCCGCTGATATGAAATCGTCGAGTGTTGCTGTCCGCCTCACCCTCCTAACCGGCATACCCTATCCACTCTACCACACTCTAGCATAGTATCGGTATGCCCATTAACGTTAAACTCTCCCCACGCCCTCAGCAATCACCACTCTGCTCAACACGAAGCACCAGAAGCACACCACCCTCCACACTCCTGAAACCAGCTATCTCGAGGCCCATTCGCTCGAGACGCTCTGCCAGACCCGCTATTACGCTCGGCTCTAGCCCAACGGGGCCCTCGTCTTCGAGTAGTATCGAGAGCATCGCCTCTAGGCAGGCTCCCCCGCTCCTCCCTCTACGCGCTCTAAGCTCGAGCACCACCTCGGGGTTGGCGCTGGCCACCAACCTATTCCCCACGAGCTCCTCGAGCACCTTCTCTACAAGCCTAGCTGCATCGAGGCCCTCTAGTATGCTACCCCACTGGGGTGAGCCAATACCGGCAGTCATCACGGTTAAACCTCGGGCTCTGCGTGTCAAGGAGCGGAGTATAGGCTTAGCTGGGGCGTGGTCTCCGTGGCGCATACGCTGGGGGGTTTTATAGCCAGGGAGCTGGGGGTGAAGGGCGACCTTAGGATACTCGAGCTTCTTGTAGGCCCCCAGCACCCGGCAAGCGGTCACATGAGGCTCCTCGTCTACCTCGACGGCGATATAATCGTTGATGTCGACGTCGACATGGGCTGGGTTCATAGGACCGTCGAGAAGCTGAGCGAGGTGAAGGGATGGATTAGGACCATACCCCTCGTAGAGCGCATGAATATAGTTGATGCTTGCAACACCATCCTCGGGTACGTTGAGGCTGTCGAGAAGCTCCTGGGGGTTGAGCCGCCCGATCGCGTGAAATACCTGCGCACTATACTATGCGAGCTTAACAGGATTGCAAGCCACCTCTATGGCATGGGGATTGCCGGGATCTTCCTCAACCACTCCACAATGTTCATGTGGGCTATGGGCGATAGAGAGGTTTGGCTGAAGCTAATAGAGGCTATGACCGGTACGAGGCTCACACATAGCTATGTCTTCCCGGGCGGTGTGAAGAGAGACCTGCCCCAGGGCTTCCGGGACATGTTCGAGAAGGCTGCGAAATACCAGTTGAGGAGACTCGAGGAGTACAGGAGGGCCTTCCTCGACAACCCCGTAATCCGCGACAGATACGAGAATGTGGGCGTTCTGCCTAAGCAGCTAGCCTCTAAGCTCGGCATAGTGGGCCCCAATCTCCGCGCCTCCGGCGTCGCGTACGACGCTAGAATGCTCGGGTACGAGGCTTACGCCAACCTCGACTTCCAGCCCGTTGTGCTCAGGGATGGGGATGCGCTCGCTAGGATGTGGGCACGCGTCGAGGAGATAAAGACGAGCATAGAGCTGGTACGACAGGCTCTTAGAGAACTCCCGGAGGGGCGTATCATAGCCGACAAGTTCTATAACATGATACCGCCCGCCATGAGGAAACAGTTCGTCGACCGCGGTATCGCAAAGTTCCCGGGTCTCTTCGCCAACCTGCGCGTGCCGCCGGGCGAGGCGGTGACCAGGGTCGAGGCGGGGAGAGGCGAGATAGTGTACCACGTGGTGAGCGAGGGGGGTACGGGGCCCCTCCGCATGAGAGTCGTCACCCCATCCTTCAGGAACGCTATACTGCTTAGAGAGCTTGCTATCGGAGAGAGGCTTATGGACCTCCCGGCTATCTACGGGAGCCTCGACTACTTCCCACCAGAAGCCGACAAGTAAGTCAATCTCCACTCACGCCGCTACCAGGGGGTTGCGGGGCTTGATGACACTCCTGCGGGCATTGCTATCACCACGCCTGTTATCAGCAATACTCGTCCCGGGCGCTATAACCGCTTTAGTAATGGCGATGCTCGTCATCTACCTTGAGAGGAAGGTGACTGCGCGCGTTCAGCGTAGGATAGGGCCACACTACGTCTCACCGCGTTTAGCCGGGCTGCTGCAGCCCATAGCGGATGGTATACGCTTCTTCTTCCAGGAGCCTATAATACCAGCAACGGTGGACAAAGTCGCCTTCATAGCAGCCCCCGCTCTCACAACCGCCGTGCTACTAGTCGCCTTCTCTGTCATACCGGGCGGCCCCCACGCCATACCCGTGGAGAGTAGCATATCCCTGCTAATCGTGCTAGCAGCCCTCGCCATCTCGCCTATACCGGTTATAGTGATGGGCTGGGCTAGTGACAACAGGTTTAGCCTTCTCGGCGCGCTGAGGGAGGCGCTGCTAAACGCTAGCTACGAGCCCGTGCTCCTCCTAGCGGCCCTAGCCGGAGCCTCGATATACGGCACTCTAGACCTAGCAACGATAGTCGAGAAAGAGGCTAAGATGGGCATACCGGGCCTCATACTAAACCCTATAGCCGCAGCGGTCTTCTTCATAGCATCTCTAGCGGCCACCGACCGTATACCCTTCGACCTGGTTCTAGGCGAGCAGGAGATAGTAGCGGGCCCATATAGCGAGTATAGTGGGGTCCTCTTCGCGGTGGTCATGGCCCTCGACTACCTCAAGCTCTACATACTAGGCCTCGTGTTCGCCATACTATTCCTAGGCGGCTGGCTGCCTGCAACCACGTGGCCCCTCAGCGCCATAGTGCTCGTCGCCAAGGCCCTCCTCTTCATGATCGCAGCGGTCTTCTTCAGGGCCGTTTATGGACGCGCTAGGCTTGATAGGGCGCTCGAGACTCTCTGGACCTTCTACTTCCCGGCGGCACTGGTCGCACTGGCATGGTCGCAGATAGTAAGCTACTTCATAAGCCCCGCATAGGATAGGGGTTGAGAGCCTTGGCTCTATCCCCCCGCGAGGAGGAGCTTATCCGGAGGATGGATGAGCTTAGAGACGAGGTTAAGAGGCTGAAGGAGAGGAGGTACGAGCTCATAGAGACCGTGAGGAGGTTGAGAAACGAGAGGAGGAAGCTGGTTGAGCGCGTCAGGGAGCTTAGGGAGGAGCTTAGGAGGCTGAGGGAGGAGAGGAGCAAACTCCTAGAGAAGCTGAACTCCTTGAAAGAGGAGCGCCGCAACCTCCTCCAGGAGCTTAGGTCGATCACGCAGGAGGTTGCTCTTCAGAGGAGGGTGCTCGAGGAGCTTAGGCCCTACGCGCGCCGCTCTATAACGGCGCTACGCGCCCGTCTAGAGGAGCTCGAGTGGAAGCAGCAGACTCAGGTGCTCCCCCTCGAGGTTGAACGCGAAATTATAAACGAGATTGCGAGGCTCGAGGCTATCCTCGAGAAGACTATTGAGGCGAGGAAGGCTTTCGAGGAGCTTGTCGAGAAGAAAGCGAGGCTTACCAAGATACGCCTAGATCTGCAGGATTTGAGGAAGCGCATAGATGAGACGAGGGAGGAGATAGGCAAGATTAAGGCTAGGATGCAGGAAGTTAGGAGCCAGATAGAGGAGTTGTCGGCGAAGATAAGCGAGCTTGACGAGGAGATTAGCCGCGTGTCGAGGGAGATAGACGAGGTTAGCCAGGCCATAGGCGAGAGGCTGGAAGAGTTGAGGAGGATTAGGGAGGAGTTAGAGAACGTGAGAAAGGGTATAGACACGGAGAAGGCCAGGAGGACACTAGAGGAGGTTAGAAGAAGGGCTTTGGAGAAGCTGGAGAAGGGTGAGCCGCTGACCCTCCTCGAGATGAAAGCATTGTACGGCGTGGTGGGCGAGGAGGATGAAGAGAATCCTGGTGCTAGCGGTTGACCGGGACGATGATATAGGGAAGGTGGGCGTCAAGACACCCATTGTGGGGGACGATGCTATACTCGAGGCTGCCCGGGTTTTCGGCATACGATACCCCGAGGACCCCGATCTCAACGTGATGTTCGCCGCTGTCGAAACGGCTGAGAAGCTTAGACGCGAGGGCGTCGAGGCTATAACAGCGCTTGTTGCAGGCGACCCGCTCGACCCTGTGAAGGCGGATCTGCGTATTCGCAAACAGGTTGAGGAGCTTGTACACGAGTATCGTGTAGACGGCATAGTACTGGTGGCTGATGGGCGCGAGGACGAGGAGGTGATACCAGCCATTAGCGGCGTGGCTCCCGTGGTCTCTGTGAGGAGGGTTATCGTTGAGCAGGCGCGCGGGATAGAAGACATGTATATCCTCCTTGGGAGGTACATAAAGAAGGCTATAGTCGAGCCTAGGTTCGCGAGGGTGTTCCTAGGCTACCCCGGGATAATCCTCGCAGGTTTTGCCATTCTCGCGCTTCTCGGGCTCCTGCGCTACGCGTTCACGATGCTGGTGCTCGTGGCCGGAGTGTTGATGATGATAAGGGGGTTTGGCCTCGAGGAGCGCATTCTCGAGGTTTGGAGCAAGAATCAGATCATGGTGCTCGCTACTCTAGTAGCTGTTGTCAGCATAGCGGCCGCAGGCGGCATAGCGTACTATACTATAGAGTCTGCGGCGGGGCAGCCGGTGCACTACGTCATAGCCGAGGTGCTTGCGTCTATAACGCCGCTCCTAGGCCTAGCAAGCATTAGTATAATCGCTGCGCGTATCGCATCCAAGCTTGTCAGCGGCAAACTCCTCATAATAAACGAGCTAGCCGACCTCGCCTTAGCAATGATAATCGTTATCATGGCATACCAGTTGTCAGCCACACTACACTCTCTAAGCCCGAACCCTACGCCACCCGAGATAGCCGTGAGTATAGTGACTAGCGGCGTGCTCATAACGGCATTGACGGGGATAGCCGTGATTGCCGTGATAAGGTTCCTAGCCGGGTATCTTATGCACCGAAGCGCCTCTCCCTCCGGGAAAAGCTGAGCAGAGCCCTTGCAAGCTCAAAGTCGTCAAAGTCGGGCCAGAGGGTCTTCGTGAAGTAGAATTCCGTGTAGGCGACGTGCCATAGGAGGAAGTTGCTTAGCCTTAGCTCGCCCCCTGTCCTTATCAATAGGTCGGGTGGCGAATCTATAACCATAAGCTTTGAGAGTACCTCTTCGCTCGGCTCTAGGCCCTTCTCGATCGCCTC
>CAZTIR010000067.1:0-7188 GCA_964613695.1 uncultured Desulfurococcales archaeon
CTCAACGCGCACCTAGACACGGACATAAAGACCCTCGACGAGGTACTCGCACCGATATACGGTGGCGTCAGGAGAGGGGATAGGCACGAGGAGCACCTAGACTCTCTGGTCAGGATAGCAGTCGAGCCTCACATACGACAAGATGCTATCGCACGCTGCCTGTACGACAGTAGCGCCGGGAGCGTCAAAATACCGGAGTTTAAGCAGGCTAAGCCGGACGCAGTTGTAAAAGCGCTGCAAGAGGCTATAGATAGTGCGTGCGCCACGGGCTCGTGCACAGAGAGCGATTGTAGAGCACTCCAAGATTATGTGAAGTTGTTTAACGTGCCGCGAGTTAGACTAGCCTTAATGCGGCACAGCGGAGAGAGCATGGATGAGTATCGTGCTCGAGTTCTCGGCCAGCTGCCCGCACTCCCCGAATCAATACATGTGAACATACGCGTCGGCATAGCAAAGGGTTTTGAGAAGAGGGTTTACGCTCACGTCTCGCCTACGGATATATGCAGGCTAACCCTCCTGGCGCTATTCCATGCTCTAGTCGTTCATGGCCTGGGTAGGGGCTCCTCTAGGGGCTTTGGGAGGTTTCAGGTGAAAGAAGTCAAAGTCTACACCGACGGCTTGGACGACCCTGAGGGGATGTTAAAGAAGCTAAGCGATTTGATCAAGAATGATTGGATGAAGGCTCTTAAAGGAGAGCGCGGGGAAGAAGGTCTAGAAGAGGCCGTTAGACAGGTTCATGAAGAGCTTGTTAACGCGATTAGTGCACTAACTAGTCCTAAGGGCTCGAGAAAGAGCTTGGGAAGGCTTGCCGCCCCCTCGTTCTCCAGCTCGAGCACGATTATCAAAGTCTTGGAGAATGCGAGCGTGGGTGACGTGTATGACGCCCTCTATGTGATAGGCTGCTCGACGCTCAAGCAGCAGTGGAAGAATGCTCTAAACCTCAGGCCTCTGGATTCCGGTGTCAATGTTCACACATGGATACTAGGTTTACCGAGATGGCAGCAGGAGACAGGCTACACTATACTCGAGGAGGTTGCGGGCAACGATTTATGCCTCCCCGTCAAGACGGTTAGAGAAAAGCGTCAAGATGTTAGGAGGAAATCCGTCTTCCTGATGTTCCCGTCACTAGACCCCAGACTACTGGTGCTCGTCGGGTACAAGACCAGAGAGGATCACTCGAAGATGCTCGAGCTGCTTTACCACGTAGGGGCGCACACGGACAGGGTGCCGGATGACTGTCTAACAGAGAGGGGCATTGAAAAGAAGAAGCGGAGGAAGAGGCCGGCTCCCGGAGACGCCGTCTGTAGGCATGCTGTTCGCCTGTCATACGCGATTAAAGCAGATAGAGTTGGGCCTGGTAAGCCTCTAGACGAGTGCCATAAATGCTGTGGCGTTGACCCGGGCGGCGTTGCGGGGGTTACTGGTGTAAAGATTGATGTAATCGAGCGTGTGTATAGGCAGGCGGAGCGTGTCTTACCGGGTCTGCTAAGCGAGGGTTGCAGGCCCTCATCCACGCCGCAGCAGCACATGCAGCCGGCTCGGCGCAGGCCTCGCGGTAGGCCTAGGAGAGGATCGTATAGACGGTGAGAGGGGTGAGCGTCATGGAGCCTAGCAAGCGTCTAACACGGAACAGCGTTGAAAAGAAGCCTGAGACGCTCCTTGCGATACTCTCCGAGGAGACGCTTAAAGTGCTTAAGATGCTCGCGGAGGAGAGCAAGATAAACATTGATGAGGTGAAGACTGTATTGAAGAAGAGGGTACAGAAGAGGATTAGCGACGAGATTGTATGCGAGGAGTGGAAGACTAGGATTATCGAGAATCGTGTAAAGGAGTTGGTGCGCGGCGAGCTTAGCCTCGGCAACGCCGTCGTGGCTATTGAGGCTGTCTTGGAAGACGCTGGGCTTGTTGGGACGAGCAGTGGCGTGCTAAACGCTGTGCTCGAGGTGGGAGTATCGTGGGATCATCTTATCGACCTCCCGTTCATACCGGGGTCTAGTCTTAAAGGCGCGTTCAGGAACACTCTCCTAGCGCTTTGCACTACCAACCTCAGGAAGCATAATGATGGGGAGACGTGCCTCAGGCACCTTGCGGACCTCCTCGGGTGGCTTGAGGGCGCCTATGACATTAGCCAGGTTGCCAACCTCCTTGGGCTAGAGGAGGAAAAGGTAAAGGAGATTGCCGAGGAGGCTGAGCATGCAGGGCTCCTCATATTCCACGATACCTACCTCCTCTGTAACGAGGCGGGTAGGCTGCTTGAGCCCTGGGTTATAACCCCGCATTATCGCGACGCGGAGACCGAGTATGATGCCCGCCCTGTACCCGTTGAGCATGTGGTGCTTGCTCCTGGGCTTCGCGGCGTCTTCGTGGTTGGGGTGAGGAAGGAGGCCAAGAGCCACCTCAATAAGCTCTCGGAGCTGCTCTTGGGGCGGGGGTGTAGTGGGAGGGGCTGCCTTGTTTTCCTATCTCAGCTTGTTGGCGCTGCTCTAGCCTCTGGTGTTGGTGCTCGCACTTCTCGCGGCTACTCCAGGTTCCGTGTAGAGAGGGTCTATGTGAGGTGGTGAGGCGTGGCAGGCGAGGTGGAGCGCTGGGCTCTGCTCCTCGCGGCGCTGCTACACGATATCCCGTGGAAGCCGTGGGTGGTGACCGGGAGGCTGGGTGGATGGGAGGGGCTAGAGGGGAGGGTGAGGAGGGAGTGCGGAGGGTACAGGGGATTCGTTGATGTGATGGATGCGAGGGCTGAGAGGAATGACAGGGAGGCGCAGGCTCTGGTAGCGTGGATGGCGTGTAAGCTGGCCGAGAAGGGTGTGGAGGGGGCGGCTAAGACGCTGGCTGGTGTCGCGAAACGGGAGTGGAGAGGGGCGATACACGAGGCTGATGTTATAGCCGCGTCGGTTGATAGGAATATAACACCCGGCGTCAGGGCTAGTAGCGTATACTTTGTTAACATGTTTAGACCGTCTCTCAGAAGGCGGTCAGAGTTATTATCGTACGCGGGGAAGGCGCCGAACATCGTCGAGAAGTTGTTGAGGGGGCTTGAGGAGGTCATAGACGCTGTTATAGAATCGTGCGAGAATGGGAACGATCGAGACGAGTGCGTGTTGCGCCGTCTCTACCTCGCGCTCTACACCCTCCTAGAGGTGGAGTGGTACCGGGCTAGCAGACGGGTTGTGGGAGAGCAGCTTGCGCCGCCTGCGGATACGCGTGTGCCGCACCACACCGTCTTCGACCACCTACGCGCTGCCGCGACAAGCCTGGCGCTGAGGAAGAAGAGCGTCTATGCGATGGTTGATATCCCGGGTATCCACGAGTTCGTCTCCAGGGCTAGGAAGACTAGGGACTTCTGGGCCGGGTCCTGGCTCCTCTCGGCCCTAGCCTGGAGCGCGATAAGGGGTATCGTAGCTGAGGAGGGGCCTCAGGTTGTGATACTGCCCGCCGTCCACCTCAACCCCTTCTACCTCGACATGCTTGTGAGAGAGGTGCCGGGTCTCGAGGAGAGGCTGCCCAAGCTAGCGTGGGAGAGTCTAGGCGGGTGGCCCTCGCAGCCCGTCATGCCGGCCACGATAAGCCTACTCCTCGACGGGGAGAGGTGGAGCTGCGATAGGCTGAGGGAGAGGGTGGAGGAGGGCTTCAGGGAGGGCTGGGAGCTCCTATGGCACGATCTCCGGGGGGAGCTCGAGAGGCTTAGGAGGGAGGTTGGGGGTGGCGGGCTGCCCGGGTGGTGCAACCCGGAGAGCTGGAAGAGGGTGAATGTTAAGGCGGGAGACTATGGGGGCTTGGCCGAGGTTGTAGCGAGGCTCCTCTGTATACACGCGTTGGTGGCGAGCGAGGGTGACGCTGCTAGGGCCTCTAGGCTCCTCGAGAGCCTCTTCGATTATATGATAGCGGCTATGGTGAAGCCGCCTGTGCGGGTTAGAGTCTCGTGCGTGGAGGTTGACTTCGAGAGCGGCGACTACGAAGGGTTTGTCAAGGAGGTTCTCGGTGTGCTTGAGAGCGTGAGGATTAAGGTTGGGAGCGGGAAAGAGCCTGTCAATGCAGCCAAGCTCCTAGAGTATCATGTGGAGAGGGTGTCCGGGCAGAGTGTTGAGGCAGAGAAGCTGCTCGAGCGTACCCTGAGATTCTTGTACACGCAGCTCAAGCTGAACGAGGAGGTGGCGAAGGAGGCGAACGTGAGGGTCTCTGGGCTCCACGAGGTCTACGAGAATGTTGTGAAGCTGTGGGAGGCGGCGAAGGACACTGGGGCTCTCCACAGCGCCTACCGGTATTGTAGCATGTGTGGCCAGCTCCCGGCTGTCACAAGGATACCGAGGATCGATGATAGGGTGCCGTTGCCCGATGGAGGCTCTCTACACATAGTCGACACTCCCGAGAAGAAGGGGAGTGAGCGGGACTGGACGCTAGAGGAGCTTCTAGAGCGTCTAGACTATCTTGTGGATGAGGGTGAGGCTCTCTGCCCGTACTGCCTGCTCCGCAGGATACTAGCCAGGCACCCGTGGGTAGCGCAGAGGCTCGTTGCGAGCGCTAAGAGGGCTAAGAGGAGTAGGATAAGCTCCACGCTAGACACGGCTAACGCGTGGCTACGGGACGAGGCGTGCGAGAAGGTTAGGAAGACGCTCGAGGGGAAGCCGGAGGAGTATGTCGAGAGCGTGTGCGAGATGGGTCTTGAGCATATCCTCGAGCGTCTAAGGGATCGCGAGGAGAGCTTCCGAGGCTATCGCAGGATCGGTATCGTGCATGGCGACGGCGATATGATTGGGAGTGGGTACATGCGCGGTATCCTCATCTCCGACGAGCGCAGCTGGGACGATATCACCGGCGATCTCGCGAAGGGCTCTGAGAGCGTGAATGTGCTCCTAAAGCGTATCCCGCTGCTCCCCGAGAATGTGGTGATGCATCTCACAGCCCGCATAGAAGCTAGCGATGCTAGGCTCGTGGCCGATGCTATACCCTCGCTCGTCTACAGCTACCTACTCCAGCTTAGTGCTACAGGGGGTGTCGACGAGGACAGCGTGCTCCTAACGGCCGTGTTGACCGCGGCTGTCACTAGTGTCCTGCGCGGCAAAAACATACTCGATAGAGGCTCATGGCCCCTGACGATCATACCCTCGCCCTCCTACCTCCGCACGTTCTCGACCGGGTTGATGGTATCGTCTCTCGTTGACGCGCTGATAATAGACTCTCTCGGAGGCGTGCTGGTCTACGCTGGCGGCGATGACGTGCTGGCCATAGTGCCGCCCGCCGCGCCCTGCAAGAAGCTAGAGGAGGTTATCGACGGGCTTAGGGAGAGGCTTGGCAAGGCGCGGGGCAGGCACGGGCCAGTGGAGCCCGTGGAGGTTCCGGGGGTGCGCGTCGGGGGCGAGGATTGTAACGCTAGCCTTGTTCTCGCTGCTGTCGCGTACACGCGGCTAAACTACTGGGGGTTGTTGGGCGGGGAGCCCGGCTTCCACGTCTACGAGGATATCGTGGCGCAGGCTCCGGTGGCTCACGGGAGGAGCTATGGTGTCAACCTTGTACACTATCGTAGCCCCCTATGGGCCTCGATGAGGAGAGCAGAGGAGCTCATGGAGATGAAGGACCGTGTTAAGGTCGGTATCTCGGGTGCCGTGCGGTGCGGCAGGAAGGATATGGTGGCCATCGGTTTTGACGGCGGCCTCGTGGGTATAGTGCCGCAGACGCTACTAGAGTACGAGTCGTGCATGGATGGGGGCGTGTTCAGGGAACCCATGAGGGTGTTGGAGGGTATACGGCTGGTGGGTAGCGTCTACGCGTGGGTGGAGGGAGGCGAGTATAGCAGGAGCCTCGTATACGACATGCTCGAGGATGTTAACGCTAGGCTGGCCACGCTGCTCTCCAAGAGGGGTAGGCTAGAGGAGCTGGCAAAGTTCGCTACCAGCATAATGGCGAGGAATAGGCCGCGCCGCGGCCCCGTAAGCGAGGAGGATGAGAGGCTCGTCAGGGAGATTACCCGGGTGGTGCTGAGCGAGGAGGAGCGTTGCAAGGGCCGTGAGGAGGAGCAGCCCCTGCTCATACACGTTTTCCGCGCCGCGAGAAACCTGTTGTCAGCCTCCCGGAGGTGAGGAGGCCGTGGTCAGGCTCTATGCCAGGCCGGCGGGCTTCGCCCTCTTCCGCTGGGGCGGCGAGTACACCTGGATGACGACCGGCCCCGTCTCCAGCGGTGTCAGCGAGCCTTTGCCGCTCCCCACTACCATGATAGGCGCCCTACTGGGCACCAGGGAGGGGGCCGAGTTCAGCGAGGATAGTATCCTCGGGGCTCTGCGAGAGAAGCTGGGTTGCAGGGTGGAGGCTCTACGAGGCCCCTACTACCCTGGCACCCGTAACGACACGATATACACGCACCTCTACCCGGGACGCCTTGTAGAGCTCTCGTTGAGAGACGGGTATGGCGTCGTTGAGGGTGTTGTGAGTGGCGTCTCGTCGGGGTATGGTGGCACGGCACTACGCTATGATAGGAAGAGTGTCGCTAGGGGTCTACTCTACTCAGTGGAGCTTGTCGATGCCGCGGCCCTGGAGGAGCGGGGGGTGTTGCCAGAGGTTAGCATGGATGCCTTGGGCTGCGGGGGGTGCGAGTACGCGAGTATAGCCAAGCTCGGCGGCGACATGAGGGTCGCGAGGCTCTCGTGCGGGGACACCGGGCTCCTGGAGAACCTTCTCGAGTCTAGAGCAGAGGCACAATACTGTCTCGTAGCATCCCCCATACTGCTCGACGACAGGGAGAGCGCCGAGAAGCTGCTGGAGGGCGAGAAGGTCGAGGTCGGCGATTGTACGCTGAAACCCGTGCCACTGGAGACCGTGGAGAGGCTCCTAGGAGAGGCGAGGAGCTGCATGGAGGTAGAGAAGCTGGCGAAGCAGCTGAGACTTAGGGTTGAGATACTCTCGCCCGGCGTAGAGGGCTCAACAGGCTTCCCGCGGGAACCCCTCCTAGCAGTCATGCCAGGCGCGGTGGTCGAGTGCGAGTGTAGCAGAGAGGCTCTGAAGAGGGGCGTGGGCCTCTACTCGAGGATCGGGTTCGGCACGCTCCTGCCAATCAAGGAGCCTACGGGTTCTCGGGGAGAGTGAAGCCAGTAGAGTACTGAGCGGTTGCCCCTGACGCCCCTACTGCTAGTGCTGCTGGTGCACGTAGCGAGCGTAGAAGAGTGGGGGCAGGCACGCTAGTATATCGCGTGAGTTAAC
>CAZTIR010000068.1:0-1210 GCA_964613695.1 uncultured Desulfurococcales archaeon
CGCGACCATAGTGGCTCCAGGCATAGCCGCTCCAAAGTGTGGGGGTACGGGCCTCAGGGTGGTCTCGGTGAAGCCTGGTGATAAGCTCGAGCTCGGGGATGTGAGGGTGGAGGCCCTGCCCGCCTACAATATCAACAAGTTCCGCGCGCCCGGCCGCGTATACCACCCGAAGGAGGATGGGCGTGTAGGCTACCTAATCGAGGTTGGCGGCGTCCGCATCTTCCACGCCGGCGACTCCGACAATATCCCGGAGTACTCGGCGCTAAGGGGCCGCGTGGATGTCGCGCTATTGCCCGTTAGCGGGGTCTACGTCATGACGGCCGAGGAGGCCGCCGAGGCGGCTAAGGTTATACAGCCGCGTATAGCGATCCCGATGCACTATGGCGAGTTTGTGGGCAGCGAGTCTGATGCAGAGAGGTTCGCCAGGCTCCTCGAGGGTAGCGGGATACGCGTAGTCATACTGAGGAAGACGACTAGGCTCTAGGCGCTCTAGGGGTCTGGGTTAAACGAGGGTTATCACGGGTACTACACGCTGGTAGGGCGGTGTGGAGCCGGTACAAGTCTTTGCAGACTGGGATGCGGATGGTATAGTCTCCGCGGCCCTAGTCTACTATGCTCAACGCTACCGCGGCAAGTTCCCGCTGCACGGTGAGAAGTGCGACGTGGGTCTATGGCCTGGGGGCCCGCGCTCGACACCCAGGAATATAGAGGAGGTTGTGGAGAGGGCTCACCGTACCCGCAGCTACCCCCGCGTAGCCGTCTTCCTAGATATACCCCTGACGCCCTCAGTCTACGAGGGCGTGAAGAAGCTGCAGTCAGAGATACAAGGAATACGCATAATCTACGTTGACCACCACTACTCGACCCTGGCTAACGCTAAGCGCCTCTACGAGCTCACGGAGGAGGTCTTCCTCGGGCATAGGCCGACGGCCGTCCTAGTCTACAACCTCTTGAGGAGCCTGGGGGTTAGGCACGTGACGCCTAGACTAGAGGCCTTCATGAAGGCTGTGGGGGTGTTGGAGAGGGATAGGGGTGTTGCACGAGAGAAGGTGGAGGATCGTCTCATAAAGCTAGCGGCTAGCCTCTCCAAGGCTACGGCTGTCACCAGGGACCCGGAGCTGTGGAGGAGGCTCGTACTCTGGCTAGCATCCCCGCTGCCAGCACCCGCCCCCGTCGACAAGGGGCTTGTTGAGAGGGTTGTGAGGATAGC
>CAZTIR010000068.1:1220-7092 GCA_964613695.1 uncultured Desulfurococcales archaeon
TTACACAAAAAGAGAAGGAAGTAGAGAAGATCAATAAGGAGATTGAGGAGAAGGCGAAGCTCCTAGCCCCCAGCGCTAGGCCCGTGGGCTTCGTGAAGGTGTTGGATCTGCGTGGGCGCTGGGAGGGTGGCGGGGTGTCGGCGCTAGCCTCTAAACTATACCGTATCGTGCGTTCGCCGGTGGCCGTTATTGCCGATGCGGGCGGCTACACGATCCTCGTTATCAGGGCGCCGGGTAGGCTCGCGTACAGGATGGCTATGCTCCTCCTACGGGAGGGTATAGGCGAGAACATCGGGGGCCACGGGAGCCTCGCGATAATAAGGGTTAAGAAGAGCATAGACGACCGCACGCTGCTCGACGCGATTAGGAGGGCGAGCTTCGAGGCACAGAGGAGGCGGCGTAGGCGTTGAGAACGGGTTGTGTAGAGAAGGTTGTGCTAGCGGTGCTGGATCCCGCGCTCCGCTCTCGCTTAGCGGGTTTGCTAGAGGGGCTGGGGTTGAGGCTGGAGGTGTTGCCCGGCGAGGAGCCCCTCGACTTCTATCGGGTTGCCCGCCTAGCCTCTAGGGATGCGGCGCCCGAGTCTATCCTAGTGGTCACGGATGCTAGCGTCGTAATCGGCTTGGAGGAGGCTCGCGCCAGGATAGGGCTTGTGAAGCTGCTTAGGGTGAGGGGGTGTAGCGTTGAGGACGTGGTTGCCAGCGTTAGGGCCGTGTCGTGCGAGAGTATAGCGGCTCCTTGCCCGGTTGACGCGGGGCTCGGGTGGCTACAGGCCTAGGGCTTCTAGCCCGCCGCGCAGCTCCTCCATGGTAACCCCGGGGCCTGCGACGCTGATGCACTCTGCCTCACTCGGGCCTATGCACGCTCTCCCATGCTCCGGGTCCAGGCACACCTCGAGGCCGTCTAGCGGTTTTATGCCCTCTACTCGGAATAGTCTAGTCGAGGAGTCGAAGACCGCCCGAGCCTCTCCCAGCCTCCTCAGCCTCCACGTGTAAACCTCTAGCCTGATGACCTGCCTCGTGCTCGCCTCGCCCTCGAGACTCCACCCGGCATAATCCACTAGAAGCCCGTCCTCCATCACAGCCTTGTTGATGGAGTGTGCTACGACACTAGGCTTGAGTAGCAGCCTGTTGTCAAACCACTCTACAGCCTCTAGCAGCTTACGCGCCAGGTATAGGGCCTTGGGCACCATGCGCCCCGGCGGCCGCCTCGAGGGGAGTTTGCAGGGCGGCCTCGAGCCGCGGATATAGTAGGCGTAGAGCAGGGCTATCGTCTCGTACACGGGGTCTCCGGAGCCGAGCACGCCGTGCCTAGCGGGTGCATCCTCGGGACAGTCTCCCACACATGCTATGATGGTGCGGGGCTTCTCAGCCAGAGGCTCGTCCCTTCTACCAGGGTCGGCGGTTATGACGGGCTCCTCCAGTTTGTTTAGCGACACGTTGTCCGGCAGGAAGGTTATCCTCTCGAGTGCCAGCCTAACCGGCACCCTAGACTCAACGATAGCCTTGCTCCTGGGCACGCGGCCCACGACTACAAGGCTCCAGTGCTCGGGGCCGAGGCCCGTGTAGAGGGTCCTCGCTAGCACCGCGACGTCGAAGCTAGAGCGGGGCTTGTAAATCACCACGGTTATGCCATCTTTTAACACGGTCTCCCGCCTCCCGTCTCCCGGCTGCAGGGTAATGCGTTAAATCAGGGGGAGCCCGGGTGACCTAACGGTCAAAATAATGGATGATTTCAAAGTTTTGAACAATTCGAAGATGATCGGCGACATGTTATCATCCATCGCCGAGTACGTCTCCACACTCTTCTTGGAACGCCTCCTACACTCGGAGAGCGTCGAGTACTACACCAGGAGCCTGAAGGGGCTCGAGGGTGGCATGGGCCTCTATATACACATACCCTACTGCCACAAGCCGCTCTGCGCGTTCTGCTGCTTCGTCCGCTACCCCGCCGAGGACCGGGGAGAGGTTAGAGCATACCATCGGCTGTTGAGGAGGGAGGCCGAGCTACTAGCATCTCTTGCCGAGGGCGTGCGCATAACCACAATATACGTTGGGGGAGGCACACCCAGCATAGATGTTGATGAGCTCGCCGAGACCATAGACTGGGTTAGGAGCGTCTTCGGCGCCAAGTCCGCGAGCGTCTCGGTAGAAGTCCACCCGAGGGACGTTGACGAGCATCTCGTGGAGGTGCTGAGGGGTAGGGTCGACAGGGTGAGCGTGGGCCTACAAGCGCTCGAGGCCGAGAGGCTCGCTAGGATGGGGAGGCTGAACACGAGCCTAGAGAGGAGCATAGAGGCTGTGGAGGTGCTGAGAGGTAGGTTTAGGACTGTGAACGTGGACCTAGTCTGGGGCATACCGGGCGACAATGCTGAGATAGTCGGCCTCGAGGCTCGTAGAGCATTCAACCTCGGCGTGGATCAGGTGACGTTCTACCCCGTTATGCCGACGCCCCGCACACGCAACGCCCTGAAGAAGGGTAGGGCTTCCGTCTGGAACCCAGAGGAGCCACGCCTCTACAAGATCATACTCGAGGAGGCTGAGGCCGCAGGCTATAAGCCGTGCACGCCCTGGTGCATGTGCCGCGGCGCGAGGGAGCTGATAGACGAGTATATCGTCGAGACGCCGTGGTTCCTGGCGCTAGGCGTCTCGGGTATATCGCGTATACCCGGCTGCGTGGCAGCGAACACGTTCAGCGTGAAGAAGTACTTTAGGCTCGTCGAGGGGGGTGGGTTAAGCGTTGAGAACGCTACGCGAGTAACCTGTGTGGAGGAGGCTCTCTACACGATGCTCTCTAGCCTCTTCGGCCTCGAGTACCTGGAGGGGATGCTGGTCAAGCTCCACGGGCCCTGCGCGGCGCCGGTCGAGAGGCTGGCCAAGCTGCTCCTAAGAGCCCTGGGGGAGAGTATCGAGGGTGGCGTGTGGAGGGTCTCGAGGCCCGGGACCCTCTACACCCTCCACCGGCTACAGCACGCTCTCTATACTGCTTTAGCCGCATTCCGCTATGTTAAGCTCTCCTACGCCTCCAGGCCACACCCTCCTCGGTGACCACGGGCTCCACCAGGTTCTCCTCCTCGAGCCACGCTAGTAGAGAAGCGAGGCTCGTCCTGTTAAGATACACCTGGCGCGGCGTAACCCTCGCCTTCGATAACTCCACGGTTGCGCGATACGCGAGAGCCTCTAGCGTCAGCTCCCTCGCCTCTAGGGTCTCGAGGACCCACCTCCTAACCCTCTCAACGGCAGAGCGGTTAGCCTCTATCATCTGGAGCGCCCTCTCGCCCGACACTATAGGCCCGTGCCCCGGCACAATCGTGTACCCTGCACGAGCCAACTCCTCGATCCTCGAGAGGCTCTCAAACCAGCCGCGTATATCGCTCGCGAATGGGACGGCATACCTCTCGAGAACCCTCTCACCGAGTATAGCATCACCCGCCGCCAGAACAAGGCTCTCCTCGTCAACCACGCCCATGTGGCCTGGCGTGTGGCCGGGCAGGGCGATGGTTGAGACCGGGCCGGTTATCTTCTCGCCAGGCTCCACAACCCTATCCACGCGGAGCTCTACCAGCGGCATGGCGGCAAAAGATTCTGACACCAGACCCCCGTAGACCAGAGCCCTCCTAGCAACACTCGACTCTACGAGGGTGACGCACAGTCTAGAAGCGGTGACACCCCCCAACCCCTCCGCGGCGGCGAGATGATCGCTATGCCCGTGCGTGAGCACTACACTCGCCCTACCAGCCCCCAGCTTCTCTAGAGCCCCTCGTATCGCCTCGCCCCTACCCTCACCCATCCCCGGGTCTACCACAAGGGCCTCGTCCCCACCCGAGAGTATGATGAGAGTGTTAGGGCTGCCTGTCAACACGTACACGCGGTCGCTGAGCTTCTTCAGGCTCCATGCCATGCTCTCACGGTATCGGAGCCACTCCTGGCGCGCGAGCTTTAAAACAGTGTGGGGTTAGGAGTTGCTATTAAGCGATGTTATCGAGTTATTTACGTGTTTCCATGCTTTCACATGAAACAAAAATTTGTATAAGATGCAATAATTTCCCTTGAAACGGATAATGCGGGGTGAGGAGGACGGCTGCAAAGAAGATACTCTTCCTCGGTGCCGGTGCCTGCACGCTAGTAGCGTTGAGGAGGTTGCACGACGAGGCTCTGCACCAGGGACTCGAGCTAGACATGACGGTGGTTGACAAGCAGGAGTACCACTACTTCCCGGCATTCTTCCCGGACGTCGCCCTGGGGGAGGCGGAGCCCGACGATGTGAGGGCGCCTGCCAGCTACATGGCCGAGAGGTTTGGAGCGAGGTTCGTGAAGGACGAGGTCGTGAAGATAGACCCCGCTAATCGCAGGGTGATGCTCAAGAGCGGTAAGACGCTAGACTACGACTATCTCTTCATATGCCTTGGTACCAGGTACGCGTGGGAGAGGTACCCGGGTCTCGCCGAGGCGGCCTACCACAACTATACCCTCGAGGGCGCCCTGGAGCTTAGGAAGGCGCTGGCAGAGTTCAAGGGCGGCGATATAGTGGTGCTCGTGCCCGAGTTCCCCCACCGTTGTCCAGGCTACCCGTTCGAGGTTCTAGGCAGGCTCGTGGAGCACGCGAGGAGGCGCGGGGTGAAGGCGAGGGTTAGGCTAGTTCACGTTGTCCCGATGCAAATGGCGTTAGAGCATCTCTTCGATCTTGCTCGAACGTGGCACGCTATACACCAGGAGATAGGCGACATAGAGTATATCATGGGTAAGAGGCTTGAGCGCGTAGACCCAGCCTCCAAGACCATCCACTTCCAGGACGGCGAGACGATGAAATACGACCTGTTGATAGCCGCGCCGCCGCCAGACGTCCCAGAGCCCCTCAAGGACACCGACTTCGTCTGGAGCAAAGACCCGAGGTTCATAGAGACCACGTTCCCCTACTTCCGCAGCAGGAAGTATGACGACGTGTTCATACCGACCGATGGGGCGATGCCCAGCGTGAACCTCCCGTTCGCCGGCGTGCCGGTGCACTTCGCGTCGCTGGCGGCGGCTGACACGGTGCTAGCCGACATAACGGGCGTAAAGGCGTCAAAGAGCTTCCCCGACAACCTCACGATAGTGCTCGACTTCGGCTCCACCGGCGTACTAGTGGTGTTCGACGTGAAGCCGGGGCCGGATGCAACCGCGCAAATCAAACCGTACATCGGGCTAACCCACCCGTTGATCAAGCTCATCAAGTATAGTTTCTACAAGGGCTGGATCCAGGCCCTCAAGCCTCCAGTCGAGCTTAGGAGGTGATGCCCGGTGGCCGAGGAGGGGAGGATAACCTTGCAGCTGGAGGGCCTCGACGAGAGGAGCCTTGAGGCTATAATAGCGTTGGCGAAGGCGGCGGCCAAGCTAAAGGAGAGCGGCATGCTCGACATGCTCGTCACGATAGCAGAGAAGTACGAGGAGTTGTTGACGCTCACTGCGAGCGACCAGAGGGTGTACCACGCGCTAGCGCTGCTAGAGGCGATGCTAACAGGCCTCAAGAACGCCGACCCGTGGAAAGCAAAGCCAGCCGTGGAGACGCTAACATCCTGCCTCGTCAACGCCCTCGACCCAGAGGAGATGAAGAAGGCGGAGCCGGTCAAAGGCCTGATGAGCCTACTGAAGGCCCTTCGAGACCCCTACGTGGCCAAGGGCCTAGGAGTACTCATAGCGCTGGCGAGGAGCCTAGGCAGGTGTGTATCCGGGGAGAGCAAGGGTTAAGAGCGGGCCCCCGTTGATAATCCCCTGCGATACTATGCCGTTTTTGTACGGGTTGTATTGTGGTAGGCTTCTTTTTAGGCACGAGGCTCTCAGAGGCTCTACTGTGCTCCTCCCCGTGGGCAGCTTCGAGGATCACTTCGAGGAGCCTA
>CAZTIR010000069.1:0-6981 GCA_964613695.1 uncultured Desulfurococcales archaeon
TACCACTCTTCACCAAGACGCTACCCAGTATCTTTGCTATCGTGAGCACGCCCTGACCGCCGATACCCGTTATCCTCACGTCCAGGGTGCCACGCTTCTCCACGATACCCTCACCCCTCCACGAGCCCATGAGCCTTGTAGACCAGCTCCGTGTACTCGGGCTTCGAGTCGTCGCGGTGGAAGACGCCCACTAGTATAGGCTTGCCCAGCTGTATATCCGCCTCGTATATCTCCCGCTCGGGGTCGCGGACTGGCCTAGAGTGTCTAGCAAAGTACTCCACCATGGCCCACGGGTCTCGGAACTCGTTGTACCTGCCGTAGAGCACGGGGCACTGCGACACAACCTCTATGAAGCTGAAGCCCTTCCTGGTGAGGGCCTCCTTGATGCTATTCTTCAACTGTATGAGGTGGAAGGTCGTCCACCTGGCTACGTAGGTCGCCCCAGCGCTCTTGAGGAGGAGTGGCACGTTGAAGGGCTTCTCGACGCTCCTGCCGCCCGGCACGTACTTGGTCCTAGAGCCCTCCGGCGTCGTGACCGTGGGCTCGCCGCCGCTCATAGCGATGTTGAAGTTGTTCACCATTATCACGGTCATGTCTATGTTACGCCTCGCCGCCTGGAGGGTGTGGTTAAGCCCTATGCTCAACAGGTCAGCATCACCACTGATGACGACCACCTTGAGCTCGGGGTTAGCGAGCTTGATGCCCATCGCGAAGGCCACGGGCCTACCGTGGGTGGTGTGCATCGAGTCGAAGCCCATGAAGCCGCTGAGCCTACCAGTACACCCTATACCCGAGATGACGACGAGCCTCTTCGGGTCTATCCTACCCTCCCGCGCCAGCTCGTCAACGGCGTGCATGAAGACGTTCATCACTGTGCCGGCGCCGCAGCCGGGGCAGAGAGTGTGGGGCAGCGCGAGAGCCCTAGCGTAGCGGCCGACCGGGTGCTCCTCTACAAGCCTCTTCCTCGTCTCCTCGAGCCACGCGCCCTGCACGGCCACGGCCACACACCCCCGCCTCACGCCTTAGAGACCAGCCTCTCTGCGAGTTCCTCGGGGGTGGGTGGGAGTTCACCTATTCTCGGCTCCAGCTCTACACGCTCCCAACCGCCCACATGCTCGGCTACGAGGTGCACGACCTGCCCGTAGTTCATCTCGGCCACCAGTATCTTCTCGGCGTTCCTGGCGAACCTGGCCAGCTCTGGGCCGGGGAAGGGCCAGAGGGTTATCGGCCTGAAGAGTGCAGCTCGTATACCCTTCTCGCGTAGCATCCTAACAGCCTGCCTAGCAGCCCTAGCCACGAACCCATACGCTACTATCACGTGGCTCGGGTTCTCGTCGCCGAAGGTCTCGTACTCGACTATCTTATCCCTATTCCTCCTTATCTTGTCGCAGAGCCTCTTAACCAGCTTGTGGTGCACAACGGGATCGTCGCTAACAGCCACACCATACTCGTTGTGGGTCACCCCCGTCACGTGCACCCCGTAACCCTCCCCGAACCTGGGCATCGGCGGCACGAGGTCCTCGTCGGGCTCAAAGGGCTTGAAGCTCGGGTCCCCGGGCGGCACCCTAGGCCTCTTCCTCTCAACCCTCACGACCTGAGAAGGCTCCGGCACCCTCACGTTCTCCATGAGGAGCACGGTCATCTTATCCGCTAGTAGGAAGACGGGGACCCTCCACCTCTCGGCCGCGTTGAAAGCCTTCACCGTGTACTCGAGGAGCTCCTGCACGCTAGACGGCGCGTACGCCACAATCTCGTAGTCGCCGTGAGCACCCCACTTAGCCTGCATCACGTCCTGCTGGGACGCCTTCGTAGCCTGCCCGGTGCTAGGCCCGGCCCTCATACCATCTATTATCACTACGGGCGTCTCGGTCATAGCGGCGTAGCTTATATGCTCCATCATGAGGCTCATGCCGGGGCCGCTGGTGGCCGTGAAGGCCTTGACCCCGGCCCAGGAGGCTCCGATCGCGGCGGCAAGAGCCGATATCTCGTCCTCGGTCTGCACCACGAGACCGCCAGCCTTCGGGAAGAGGCTCACGAGGGCCTCTGCGATGTCGGTGGCTGGCTCTATCGGGTAGTAGGCGAAGAACCTAGCACCAGCTAGGATAGCGCCTATCGCGATAGCCCAGGCGCCCGACTCGAAGTAGTAGCCGGGCTTAACCGGGAGCCTCGGGGGCTCCTCCTGCAGCTTGACCAGGGGCTTGAGCTTCAAGACCCCCACCTCACTTCTCATACTCCTCTATGTCGCTCCTCCAGGGCTCAGGCTTGCCGCGTATCTCTTCGGGAAGCTCCTTCTCTATCCTAGCCAGGTACTTCGCTATCTTCTCGGCCTCCTCGAAGTTGTAGAGCCTACCCATCATTATCCTCTGGGCCGCTGGGCTGCCCGCCCCATGCAGGCTCTCAATGAGGAACATTACTCCGATGCTGATGTTCTCGAGGAGCCTCAGCATCCTAAGCCTATGCTCAGCCGGATAGTCCGGGAGGCACTGGAAGTACTTCTCGAGGAGCGGCCTGAGCTTCGGGTTCATGAAGTCCTTTGCGCTCGGAGCCGTGCCCAGGGCGCCGCCGGCTATATCGTGGCTTAGCCTGGCTATCTCGTAGGGGAACCTGGTTACGAGCTGCTTAGCCACGTTGGAGAACATGGGGTCTACCCAGTAGGCGCCGCTCCCCATCTTCTTGCCGCGCCAGGATGCAGCGATGCTAGCCGCATACATCGACTCGGTGAGGAAGACCATCTCCACGAGCTTCTCTCGTATGTGCGATTTGTCGGCTATCCCCATCTGCTTCGCCAGGTTGTAAGCAGCGCCTATGATCACGTCAGCCAGGCCCGTCTTGCAGCCGCCGTAGGCGTGGCGATGGTAGCTGGAGAATATCTCGACGAGGGGGTAGGCGTACTCCCACTCCCTGAACATGAACACCCTCTCCCACGGCACGAAGACATCCTCGAATATTATCATCGCCTCGTGGTTGAAGGCGCCGGGCAGCATGTCTATCTCGTTGTCCTCGAAGCGGCGGCAGTCGTTGACCTGCCTACCCACTATTATCTTGACGCCCTCCGTGTCGAGGGGGATGGCGAAGGATATCGCGTAGTCGGCGTCCTTCTCGGTCATCGCCCTCGTCGGCATCACTATAAGCTCCTCGCTGGTGGCGACGCCGGTGATGCTCATCTTAGCGCCCCTAACCACGATGCCATCATCCCTAACCTCCACCACGCGGACGTAGGCGTCGGGGTTGGGCTGCTGGTGTGGGCGGAGGGCCCGGACACCCTTAACATCTGTCATAACGCCCGCCAGGGCGATGTCATGCTTCTGCACGTACTTGAGGTACTCCAGGAACCTCTTGTGGTAGTCCGTCCCCTTCTTCCTATCAATCATGTGCGTTACTATGTGGAGGGCGTTGATAGCATCCCAGCCCACGCAGCGCTGGACACAAGCGCCGACCTTGTGGCTGAGGACGCGGAGCAGCTTCACCTTAGTCTCGAGGTCCTCGCGGGACTGGTGGATGTGGTTAAACCTGTTAACCTCCTCGTTGATGTAGGGGCTGTAGGCTCGAGCAAGGTGCTTCGTAGCCGGATCCCAGGCGGCCTCGTAGGTGGCCGCGTAGGCCCTCACACTCGGCTTGAGGAAGGGGTGCTCCGTTACATCATCAACCTGCTCGCCCAGGACGTATATCTCGGCCTTCTTGCGGTGCCTTATAGCCTCGATATACTCCTCTGGCCTCCTAACACCCAAGACCCAAGCCCCTCCCTATACAGAGCCGCGTGTAGCTGAGGATAGGTACGCCCACAATTGAAAATGTTTGCCGTTGGCTTAACCAGGCTCATAATGCCTCGAGATTATCTCCCAGGAGCCGCCCGGCGCGATCCTCACGGTGGCCCTCCTCGCAGCCCAGCAGTTGAACACAACCGCCACCGGGTATGTCGCGGGGTGCCGGTGGGCAACCTCCACGTGCACGTCGAGGACCGTGGGCTCGCCCCCGAGCCCCATGGGCCCAATTCCGAGCCTGTTAAGCGCCCCGAGAAGCCTCTCCTCGAGAGCAGCGAGCCTCTCGTCACCGTTCCTCGAGCCCACGGGCCTCAGGACAGCAGCCCTCTTGGCGAGAGCCACGGCCTCCTCGACAGTGCCGCCGATGCCAACCCCGACTATCGTCGGGGGGCATGGGAGGCCATCAGCCTCTACCACGGCGTCGACAACCCTCCGGAGGGCCTCTGGGAGACCCGCGGCAGGCGGTATCATGTAGAGCCTCGAGGGGTACTCGGAGCCACCCCCCTTAGGCACCACGGTGACCACAAGGTCGCCCCCCTCCCCTGGCTCTACGTGGACCACTGGCACGTGGAGACCCGTGTTATCCCCCGTGTTCTCGTGGGTAACAGGGTGGACGGCGTTGGGGCGTAGGGGCACGAGCCTAGTAGCCCTCCTGACAGCCTCGCGGAGGAGCCTGTGGAGCCTAGAGAGCCTAACCGGGTAGTCATCGGGGAGGGAGACGTAGAAGCTTATGAGCCCCGTGTCCTGGCAGATGGGCCTACCCTCCCTGGCCGCGAGCTCCACGTTCTCCAGTATAGCCTCCAGCTGGGCTCTAGCAACGCCATCCACGCGGTCACGCCACGAGGCCAGAGCCTCGTAGACGTCGAGGGGGAGCCTGGTCTCAGCAACGCGTATAGCCTCCACGAGAGCCTCGAGAAGCCTATCCTCTAGGCTCAACCCGTGCCCCTAGCAGGGCGCGCCCCCGGGAAGCTCTAGAAGCCTCTCCCCCTCTCCACCAGCCCCATGATAGTATCCAGGCTAACCAGCCAGCCCGCACCCGAAGCCCACAGAGAGACCGCGGTGAGCCTAGCCAGGAACAAGACGCGGGGCACTACGCTAGAGGAGCTACCGGTAGGGGTTGTTCGCCTTGGGCGGCGTGGGCGCCTTCTCGGCGGCCTTCACGCTCTCCTCTATCACCCTCCTGGCGCGCTCGGCTAGCCGGGGGTCTAGGGTCACACGGGGCTTCATCCTCTCGAGGGCCTCTACTATAGACTCTAGCGTCACCTTCTTCATGTCTATGCAGACGGCGAGGGGGTTGAGGGGCTCGACGCGCACCCCAGGGTAGAGGCGGCGGGCGCGGTAGACGAGACCCTCCTCCGTCCCCAGGAGCACTACGCTCCTATCCCGGAAGCCCGGTATAGCCTTCAGCATCTGACTAGTACTGCCTATGAAGTCCGCCATCCTCCTAGACTCTCTCGGAGCCTCCGGGTGCACGAGTATAGCCGCGCCGCCGCCCCACCTCTCCCTAGCCCTCCTCACATAGTAGGGGCTCACGAGGTACTCGTGGACCGGGCAGCGGCCCGTAGGCGGCACTGGATACACCCTCACGCCCAGCACGTCCTCGACGTACCCCGCGAGGTTGCGGTCAGGCGCCAGCATGAGCTCTTCATACCCCTCCCGCACCAGCATATACGCTATCCTCGCCGCAGAGGCGCTCGTGACGACATAGTCCGCCTCGGCCTTAGCCCAGAGGGGGGAGTTCACGTAGACGAGCAGGGGCGCGCGGGGGTGCTCCCCCCTAGCCCTCCTGACATGCTCGGGGAGCAGCGCATCCGCTAGGGGGCATCCAGCCTCCGGCACCGGGTGTAGCACAACCTTATCCGGGTTTAGGGCGGCAGCCATCTCGGCCATGAACCTCACACCAGCAAAGACTATGACATCCGCGTCGACGCTCATGGCCATCCTCGCGAGCTCAAGGCTATCGCCCACGAAGTCCGCCACATCCTGGACCTCTGGGAGCTGGTAGTTGTGGGCTAGTATCACAGCCCTCCTCTCCCGCTTAAGCCTCTCAACCCTCTCGCGGAGAGACTCGAGGTACGAGGCCACAAAATCCCCCAGCCCGTGGAGCGCCCCGCGTGTGGAGATAAACGGGTTCCACCCTACCGGTGGAAGAGTATAGAAGCGTAGCCCACCGTAGCGGTCTCGTCGCCGGTCTTCTCCGCGGAGTTGTAGTACTTGAGGAGCCTGGCCCTACCCCCCACGCGCCTCACGTACTCGATGGTAGCGGCTATAGCGCCAACACCGCAGACCGTGGCGCCAGTCTCCATTATCCTCTTCAGGAAGCCCTCCGTATCGAGCCTCAGTATCTCCTCTATGATGCTGAGGTCGAGCCTCCTCACATTCTCGGCTATATTCTCCGTGAACACCACGTACCCGTACCAGGGCCCGTGGTGGGTGAAATCCGAGGACGCTATCACGAGGGTCTCGCGGCCGAGCCTACGAGAGGCCTCGATTATAGCCTCTGCTAGCCTAGCAGCCATCCCCCTACTAGCCTCCATAGCCACGATAGGCACCAGCCTAAACCCATGACCATAGATGTACTGGAGGAAGGGGAGCTGAACCTCAACACTATGCTCCCCGAGATGAGCCGAGACGTTGTCAACAAGGTCGGGGTCGAGCTTCTTCAACAACTCCACCATCTCCTTGTCAACAGGCACCAAGCCAAGCGGAGTCTCCCACGCGTCGAAGAAACTAGTCGTAGTGTAGACCCCACCATACCCCGTGTGATTAGTCCCAATCACCACCACCGTATCAGGCCGGAACCCGGCCTCGCCAAGCACGAGATAGAGGTGGGCGGCACACGCGCCAGAGTAAGTATACCCAGCGTGAGGAGCAACACCACCAACGGGCTCAATACCCACAGAGCCGGGCGGCCCAGGAAGCCTACCAGGCCCAAACACCTTATCCAAGAAGCAAGACTCTATCACCCTCACAAGCTCGTCACGATCAGCAGGGTAGAAGGAGCCCGCAACCTGCGCCTCCCTAACCCTCACCAACCAGCCACCCCCAAACAACAACACTAGGGCACAAAACCAGGCTAAAACCAGGAACCCGCAACAAGAACAACAAGCAAACACAGTACTTTACCTTTTTTTTTTTTTTTTCCCTGCAGAGCCCCTATTTAAGAATGGGGGTCGTGGGGACAGGTCCATGGGACCATGCCAGCCAATCCATCCTTTAA
>CAZTIR010000070.1:0-6979 GCA_964613695.1 uncultured Desulfurococcales archaeon
TCCCAAGGTCGGTGCAAGGCGGGTCTATTATAACGCGGCGGAGGGGTCTAGTGGGCGGCTTCCTGGCATCACCCAGCACGAGCTCAACCATGTGGGTTAGTTTTAGTCTCTCGAGGAGCCCCCTGGCGCCATACCTGCCGGTAAACCTCAGAGGCTTCACGTCGTTGGCTATCACGTACCTCGCGCCCAGCCAGGCCGCGTGACTCGCCTTGACGGCGGCACCGGCCGTGTAATCCGCTGCTATCTCGCCACGAGGCTCCAGGAGGTGGGCTACCAGGGCCGAGGCCTTATCCTGTATAGTGTAGAGGCCCTCCTCGTACTCCCTAGTCTTAGCGGCCCTGTCCGCACCCTCCACTATAACCATCACGTCTGGGAGGTGCTCGTCCGGCTCTACCACGACACCCTGCTCTCTCAGGCTCTTTGCTAGCCTCTCCTTGTCGACCCAGGGCGCCACTCGGATATAGCGCACTGGGTCGCTGTTGAGCGCCTCTAGTAGAGCGTCTAGGTCGTGGACCCCGGCTGTCAGCATCTCCTCTAGCATCCACCTCTGGAAGGAGTATCTCACCGCGATTCTATCGAGGCCCCGGAGGTCGGAGACTATGTCGTCCGGGTGCGCCCCTCTAAGCTTGTAGACGTCCTCCGGGCGTAGCTTAGCCCTCGGAGCCAGCTTCTCGACACGACTCCGCTTAAGCTTCCCGAATATAGCCTCGTAGGCCAACACTCTCGCAAGCATCCAGTAGCGCGCGTTGCTTGGGGGACCGTAGCCAAGCTTCTCTAGCGCATGGTCGAGGAGCATGAAGTTCCTAGCCACTCCTAGGGTGAGCACGCGCACAACGGGCTTCATGTAGTCCAGCTCGGGGTGCTTCTCGAAGAAGTCCTCGGCAACACTCCTCATGCTAGTCCTCTGCCTCACGGTCACCGCGAGTATGTACGCGGCTATCTCCTCGGGCAACACCATGCGCGCCACCCGGTCTCAACTCTTACACCATGGGGGCTCTTTCACGACAACATAGGTTTTCAACAGCCTCTCCCGGAGCCTTGCGAGGGGGCACACCCTCCTAAGCGGGCACCTGCACTGCCCACGCGCCTCGCGCACATAACCGTGGGCGAGCAGCACGCCTATGATGCCCCTAACCCTCTCAACGCTAAGTCCCGTCGCGGCCGCGATAGCGTCTATGCTGTTCGCACCCCCTCTAATCGCCCTTATAACCCTGCATATCTGCTCGGAGACACCCCCATAGTCCTCCCCCACGCCGCCTATACGCTGGTGTGCATCTTGCCGCGCAGGATGGTCGTCTACTCCACCTACGTCGTTGCCGGCCACTCTCTACGCTCGCACCCCGGTCCCTGTAGGAGACCCCACGGGCATAACTATGGTGTGAGGGTGTGGGTAGAGCGCATCGACTCCGGGTTAGATGACATGAATATGGTCATCGACTACTACATTTTGAAGAAGGTTGTTGACGGTATACTATCGAGGCTGGATCACGGGAACCTCAACGACATACTGGGGAGCGAGAACCCGACCTCAGAGCTTCTAGCCGAGTGGCTCGCGGGGAGGATTAGCGAGGAGCTGGGCAAAAACTATAGGGTGGCTCGCGTGGAGGTGTGCGAGACGCCCGACTTCTGCGCCGTCTATGAGCCGTGAGCAGCGCCAACACGCCTCGGTTGCGGCTGGTGCACCGGACTATAGGGTATGTACTCGACGCCCGGCCTGTTGAAGGGCGCCTGCGGGTACAGCTCCATCAGCTCGTAGACCTCGGGGGGCACCTCCGTCTTTACCGGGAGCCCGAGCTCCCTAGCCTTCTCGACGGTTATCGGGTAGTCGTGGGTCCACCTCCCCTCGGTGAGCATGCGCGCAATCTCCCAGGCCCGCTCCTCGCCCATCTTATCCTGCAGAAGCTCGACGATAAACTCCTGAACCTCCTTGATAGCCTTCTCGGCTATGTCGGCCAGTATGAGCGTCTTGTCGCTAACATTCCTCGCACCCTTCTCCCTGACGACCCTTAGTATGCTCGGTGCCGGCAGCGTGACCCCAGGCTCGTAGCCGAGCTGCGGATCTAGAGGCCCGAGCACCGCGTTAGGATCCATGATTATCTCGTCTGCGGCCAGCGCGATGAGTGTGCCGCCGCTCATCGCATAGTGAGGTATTATGACTATCTTCTTGCCCGGGTGCTTCTTCAGCGCCCTCGCTATCTGAGAGGCTGCCAGCACTAGGCCGCCTGGCGTGTGTAGTATGAGCGCTATCGGCTTATCCGGCGGAGTCGTTCGTATAGCCCTGAGCACTGCCTCAGAGTCCTCTATGTCTATGAACCTGTAGATCGGTATACCGAGGAACCCTACCCTCTCCTGCCTGTGTATCAGCGTTATAACCCTCCAGCCGTACTTCCTCTCAATCCTCCTTATCATCTCGAGCCTCGCAGACTGGAGCCTGGCGTAGCTGAGCCACGGTTGCAGGATTAGCACTAGGAATAGTATCCAGAAGAGGAGGCCTACTATGTCGCCTAGCTGCATAGCCACCGGGGCTGCCCCAGCCGCCACCAAAACCCATACCCGTGGCTATGCCGCACCGCGGCCAAAAACGTCTTTGGTTTTTATCTCTTCTCCTCCAAAACCCCCATTATGATTACCTTCCTCACCTTCTTGTATGGAGCCACGCGCTTGTTAACCCAGTCCATGAGCTCCTCGGGTGTTACGCGGCCCTCGTAGCCAGGTTTAACCCAGACCCTGGCTACGGGAATCTGGCCAACACTCTCGTCAGGCTCCCCATACACCTCCGCCTTTGCCACAGCAGGGTGCTTCTCCAGGAGTATCTCGAGGTCGCGCGGGAAGACTGGATACCCCTTATACTTTATCATCCTCTTCTTCACGCCGCGGAAGTAGTAGAAGCCCTCCTCGTCACGCTCGAGTATATCGCCGGTCCACAGCCACCCGTCTCGGAAAGCCCTCCTAGTCTCCTCGGGGTCCGCATAGCCCTTCATGACCATCGGGCCCTTGATGAGGAGCACTCCCTTCTCCCCAACACCCACCTCCCTGCTCTCATCCTCGGGGTCCACCAGCTTGGCCTCAACGCCTGGCAGCGGGAAGCCCAGGCTCCCGACCTTGTTCCTCTCCGGCGTAGTTGCGAAGCATTGAGGAGCCTCCGTCATCCCGTATACTTGGAGGAGTGGCGAAATCCTCTCCATCCAGGCCTTCTGGACGTCGGGCGGGAGGTAGGCACCGCCACTCATAGCCCACTTGAGCCTCGGGAAGTGGTCCCTCGATACACCCTTCTCGAGGAGCCTCTGGTAGACCAGCGGCGCGCCAACCATGTACGTCACTCCATACTCCTTGGCTAGCTTCACAGCCTTCTCCTCGTCAAACCTCTTCATCAGCACAGCAGTCCCGCCGGCGTAGAGCGCGGTGAAGAGGGCGGCATCCAGCCCCAGCACGTGGCTCAGGGGAGAGGTTACTAGCGAGACATCCTCCTCTCCGATGCGCTCGGCCTGCGCCAGGGGCGCAACCGCGCCGACGAAGCTACGATGCGAGTGTATCACCTGCATCGTCCTCCCCGCTATACCCGCGTAGTAGAACACCCTAGCGTCGTCCTCGTAGCCCACGCTAGCCGTGCACGGCCCGTACTCTCTCAGCCGGTCGCCGAGCTTCTCGGCCACATACACCCTCCCACCAAGCCTCTCGAGGATCTCCCGGTCGCGCTCCCTCGAGTACACCTCAGAGTCTACTATAGTGGCTCTGGGCTTAGCATCGCTGAGCTGGAACTCCAAGTCCTCCGACATGCTTAGAGCGTCTATGACAACAACCCTAGCCCCCGCGCGGAGGGCGCCGAGGTACGCGACCAGGAACTCCGGGCGGTTGAACATTACTATCGCTACCGTATCCCCACGGGATACGCCAGCATCGCTCGCCAGCAGAGAGGCTAGCCTACCAGAGAGGTCGTCGAGCTCGCCGTAGGTGAGGCTCCTCCCGTCCTCGTAGATCAGCGCCTTCTTCGAGGGGTTCCTGGACGCGTGCTCAGAGATTATGACGTGCATGGGGCGCCCTGGGTCGTGGTACTCGGGGCCCCTATCCACGACCATCCAGTGCTCCCCCGGCTGCCGCTACTGGTAGGAAGCTAAAGGCATAAGGCGATGGGGCGGGTGTGTGCATGACTAGAGGCATTGTATAGAGGTATAGGTTGTCATGTGCGGCATTGCAGGTGTGTTGTCGCTCGACAAGAGTGTAGAGAATAAGGTATTGTACGAGATGTCTAGGGTTATGAGGCACCGTGGGCCGGATGATTCGGGCTACCTCCTGGTGTATGGGGACGGCGGCGAGTATAGAGTAGTGAGGGCTAGTGACGAGGAGAGCGTCGAGGAGTATAGGCGGAGTGATGTACACATACTCGAGGCTCGGGAGGGTTGGAGGCTCGCGCTCGTCCACAGGAGGCTCGCGATACTAGACCCTAGCCCCCGCGGCCACCAGCCCATGAGCAACGAGGATGGCACGGTATGGGTGGTGTATAACGGCGAGGTCTACAACTTCAAGGAGCTTGGCGAGGAGCTTAGGAGGAGGGGTCATGAGCTCACCTGCGACTGTGACACAGAGATACTGGTGCACGGGTACGAGGAGTGGGGTATCGAGGGGCTCCTGAAGAGGCTTAGAGGCATGTGGGCTTTCGCGCTCCTCGACGCAAGGAGGGCGAGGCTGTACCTAGCCCGCGACTACTTCGGGATAAAACCCCTCTACTATACCAGGAGGGGGCGTCTCCTAGCATTCGCCTCCGAGATAAAGGTGTTCGCCCCGCTCGTGAAGCTGGAGCCCAGGCTCGAGAACGTGGTACGCTTCCTGCTATACAAGCCGCTCCCGCCCGACGAGACCTTCTTCGAGGGCGTGTACAAGCTACCCCCGAGCAGCTATGCGGAGATAAGCCTGGAAGATGGGGAGTTCAAGGTTAGGAGGTACTGGGAGCCTCCGAGGAGCGTCAGGAGGGTGAGCTACGAGGAGGCGGTGGAGGAGTGGAGGAGTGCGTTCCTCGAGTCGCTGCGCATACACCTTAGGAGCGATTACCCAGTCTCCTTCCTCGTCAGCGGGGGGATAGACTCCTCGTCAATACTCCTCGGGTGGCGCTATCTCCGCGACCATGGTCTACTAGACCGTTGGGCTCTCGGCGATAAGCCGCCAGCATCCATAGCCTTTAGCCACGGCGGGGAGCGTGACGAGACTCGTTACGCTCGGGAGGCTGCGGAGGAGGCTGGCTCGCTGCTGAGGATAGTGAAGCCTAGCATAGACGAGATTTGGGAGGAGATACCGCGCATAGTCTACCACCACGACGAGCCCCCCTACGGCTCGAGTATCATAGCCGAGTGGTTCGTGATGCGAGAGGCTTCGAGAGACTCAAGGGTTATAATGAGCGGGCAGGGGGGTGACGAGGTTCTCGCAGGCTACCACCGCTACATCTACTACTATATCCTCCACCTCCTGCGCAGAGGGAGGCTATTCAAGGCTCTGCGGGAAGCTTGGGCCTTCCGCGACCTTATACGAGAGAGGAGCAGCCACTACTGGTTTCGCCGTCATATCGAGAAGATAGCGAGGAAGCTCAAGCTAGGCGACGGCGGCTACAGTCGTGTGAAGAACTGCAGCCTGGATTTCATCAACTGTATGCTCCTCCGCGACATTTTCAGCGAGAAGCTCGAGAGGCTACTCCACAACCTGGATAGAGACTCGATGGCATACTCTATAGAGGCCCGGGTCCCCTTCCTAGACGTTAAGCTCGTGGAGCTTAGCCTCACCCTCCCCGGCTCCTATAAGCTATCGGGAGGCTGGACTAAACGCCTACACCGCGACGCTATGAGGGGTATACTACCCGACTCGATAAGGCTTAGGAGGAGCAAGGTGGGATTCGAAGCCCCAGCAGAAAAATGGATAACCGGGCTCACGAGGAGAGGCTACATCGACTGGAGCAAGATAATAGCCTATCTTGGGGAGAGGGGCGTACCACGAGAGATACTAGAGCTCGTGGAGAAGCTTGTAGAGAAGCTTGAGAGGAGGGGGGTCAATGCAGCCGAGGCCGATTACCTGTGGAGGATTCTCTTCCTCTACCACTGGTTCAGGCTTGTGGAGAGGGGTTTCAGGCTCTAGGCGGCTGTCGCCAACCCTATCTTCTTGAAGTAGTAGCCGTAGTCGCGATCCGTCCTCGCTATGTGAGTCTCTACCCACGTCGCCAGGAACCTTATAACATCGATAGTGAGCTTGGCCTCGCCAGCCTCATACTTCTCTCTAAACTCGGTGACCTTGTTCACGAACGCGTTGTGCTCGCGCACGTGCTTTTCGAACTTATCCCTCGGATAGTTGTACTTATCCATGAGCACCTCCTCGCTCCTAAAGTGGAACTTCGTATAGTCCACCATGCGGCGCAATGCCTCTCGTAGCGCTTTCTCACCGAGACCGCCCACTATCCCGAGGTACAGGTGGTTTAGCGTCGCCACCAGGTACTTGTGCTGCCTGTCCAAGCCCTTTATGAAGACGCTGAGCTTCTCATCACTCCACTTCATCCACTCGCGCTTAACACGGAAGACCGTAGCCGGTATCGAGTCGAGGTACTGGCTCTGGAGCACCTCTAGAGCCCGCCCTGCCACCAGCTTGTCGCCGGCGGCGCGCTCGATGACGAGACCGGTCACCTTACCCTCATACGCGAGTATCCTAAGGTCTGCAGTCTCGAGCCTCGCATGGACGTACACGGGCGTAGTGTACTCTCTGCTGGTATCAGCCACTATCTTCAGAGCCTCGAGGCCGTCCCCACGCAGGGTCACAACCCTATCTATGGAAGATGATAGTAGGAGGTGTAGGAGTATCTCGGGGTCGAGGAGCACTAGGCTAGCCTCTTCGAAACCCTCCGCTATATACTCGATGCCCTTCCAGGGGCCAGGCTCTGGCAACGGCGGCGGCTCTATACTCGGCACGCCGACCTCGAGAACGTATCTGATGAAGTCTTTCTCGCGAG
>CAZTIR010000071.1:0-6967 GCA_964613695.1 uncultured Desulfurococcales archaeon
CAGACATACTAGCCCCAGCACTACTAAGACCCGGCCGCTTTGACAAGATAATCTACGTGCCGCCGCCCGACAAGAAGGCAAGGCTAGAGATCCTCAGGATACACACGCGGCACACGCCGCTAGCGGAAGACGTGGATCTAGAAGAGATAGCGGAGAAGACTGAGGGCTATAGCGGTGCTGATCTGGAGGCGCTCGTACGCGAGGCTGCGCTTGCGGCGCTGCGCGAGGACATCAATGCTACTAGGGTGCATATGAGGCACTTCGAAGAGGCGTTGAGAAGGGTTAAGCCCTCGATAACTCCGGAGATGGTGAAGTTCTATGAGGAATGGTATGAGAAGGCGCGGCAGCAGCTGCCCGGCGGCACGGTTAAGCGAGTAAGGCCGTCCATATACATGTAGCGTTCTACTGGGTGCGGGTCTTGGCGGTGTGGCGTAGCCTACCTCTATATCTTATCGTGTTAGAGGAGTTGGAGCGTCTTGCCCGCCGCAGGTCTTCGACCGTTGTCCGCGAGGATGAGCTCTTCGATGCCGTGAGGAAAGCGGCTAAACTCCGCGGCTTCGAGGTCTCTAAGCAAGAGTTTCTAAAGGCGCTGATGGTGCTCGAGATGAGAGGCTACGTGTATGTAGCTACCGTAAGTGATAGGCCGGAGAAGGGTAGGATAATTGAGCTTTTGAAGACGCCCCATGGTAGTATTCAGCAAGGGTAGGCCTCATGGGAGTTAATATCCGCGAGATTATACCCCCGGAGGCTATTCAAACACTGCAACTGGATGCGCTACGTGGCAGAGTAGTGGCTATCGACGCGTATAACGCGCTATACCAGTTTCTTGCTGCAATACGGCAGCCCGACGGCACCCCTCTAATGGATTCTCGTGGGCGTGTAACGAGCCACCTAAGCGGGCTATTCTATCGTACGATTAACCTAATGGAGCATGGGATCAAGGTCGTATACGTGTTTGACGGTAAGCCCCCGGAGATCAAGAAGATTGAGATAGAGAGGCGTAAGAAGGTGAAGAGCGAAGCTGCGAAGAAGTACGAGGAGGCTTTGAAACGAGGCGATATGGAAGCTGCTAGAAGATATGCTCAGATGGCGTCACGGCTGACAGAGGAGATGGTAGAGGAGGCGAAGAAACTGTTAGACGCTATGGGTGTCCCCTGGGTCCAGGCCCCTGCAGAAGGTGAGGCTCAAGCAGCATACATGGCTCGTAAGGGTGATGCATGGGCTGCTGCAAGCCAGGATTATGATTCGTTGTTATTTGGTGCTCCGCGGCTTGTGAGGAATCTTACGATAACCGGTCGTCGTAAGCTACCCAAGAAGGATGTGTATGTTGAAGTCAAGCCGGAGCTGATAGAGCTGGATAAGCTCTTAAGGGCGCTTGGCATAACGCGTGAGCAGCTGATCGCTATAGGTATACTAGTGGGTACTGATTATAACCCTGAGGGTGTGCGCGGGATAGGGCCTAAGACTGCTCTACGAATGGTTAAGGCGCAGCCGGACGTGCGTAAACTCCTCTCCTCGCTCTCTAAAACAGAGTTCCCCGAGGGTGTGGACCCCATCAAGATTCTCGAGTATTTCATGAACCCGCCTGTCACGGACAACTATAAGCTCGAGTGGCATGAGCCCGATGAGAAGCGGATATATGAGCTGCTAGTGGTGGAGCACGACTTCTCCCCCGAGAGGGTGAAGAACGCCATACAGAGGCTGAAGAAGGCGTATCGCGAGCACTTCAGAGGTAGGCAGTTAGGTTTAGACATGTGGCTCAAACGTAGATAATCTCGAGGGTGTATAGAGCTTGAAGGATTTTGAGCTTTTGAGACGCAGGCTGGTGGAGAAGCTGGTTAGAGAGGGTATCATACGATCCGAGAAGGTTAAACGAGCTATGTTGAAAGTGCCTAGAGAGCTCTTTGTCCCCGAGCACCTAAAGGAGCTTGCTTACGAGGATACGCCTCTCCCGATAGGCTATGGTCAGACTATAAGCGCTCCTCACATGGTAGCGATAATGCTGGAGGAGGCGGAGCTGGACGAGGGTATGAAAGTACTAGAGGTTGGGACGGGTTCAGGTTATAATGCCGCGCTTATAGCTGAGATTGTAGCGCCACAAGGCTCTCGAAACCCCGGTCACGTTTACACCATCGAGCGTATCCCGGAGCTCGCAGAGTTCGCGAAAAAGAATCTCGAAAGAGCGGGATACGCTGACCGGGTTACAGTGATAGTCGGCGATGGTAGTAAGGGGTATGAACCGGCGGCACCCTATGACCGTATTATTGTAACAGCTGCAGCGCCGGATATCCCTAGGCCGCTTATCGAGCAGCTTAAGCCTAACGGGATACTCTTGATACCCGTTGGTGACAGGTGGGAGCAGGTACTCTATAAGGTTGTTAAGAGGCCCGATGGTAAGCTAGATGTTAGAAAGGTTACGTCCTGTGTCTTTGTGCCACTCGTGGGTGAGTATGGGTGGAGAGAGGAGGACGTTATCGTATAGAAGCGGGTTTCATCCTATACAAATGCCGTGGTAGCTTAAATGTGAAGCTTACGCACGAAACCACACTCGAGTTTAGTGGCGAGGATCGTATCGGGGTAAGAGGGGATTGTGTCGCGTGTATAAATGGTAGACAGGTCTACAAGAGTGACTGGTGTATAGGCGGTGTTACGTGTATTAGGCTATTGATTACGCCTCCTCCCTGGAGCAGTGGGGAAGATATCCTATCATTTAGTATCAAGTGCAAAGCGAGTTGCAAAGCTGTAGGCAATACGCTTGTACTCCGCCGCTCTAGTCACTGTGACGATCGTACACTTGCATCTAAATGCGGTATTTGTGCTGCTTGCCTACCTGTCGAAGTGAGGAAGCTACTCTCAAACCCTTATACAATAATCTATCTTGTCGCTACCTGTGCTCGCAGGCCAGAACAGCCGAATACAAGTATTTTCGAGGGGCGTAATCGAGAACGGGTTCTAGTTGAAGGCTCTTGCAATGCAGGCAACTAATTCTTCTCATTAGGTTTTCGACCCGCTCCTCCTCCTCATCCTCCTTAGCGACAAAGAATAATACTAGGTAGCTCTTGGACGCTGCTAAAGAGCAGGGTAGCTCCAGGAACTCCTCTATGAACTGCGGATTATCCATTATTATTGCGTCGAATGCGTGATGCGCCAGCAGTAATGGTAACAGCTTCGCATCATCATTGAGTATTGTAACGTGTGCTCTAAACCTTCTTCTATTACGTGCAGCTGAGAGCAGCATATCACGATATGCAAAATAATTTATGTCGTTGGCTACTACATGCTTAACATTCTTGCTATGAACCGCTATGTTGAAAGCATAACCGCCTATACCGGCGAAAGCGTCGAGCACATGCTTTACGTGAAGCTCGTCTAATAGTTTAGCTATGCGGAGATGCTCTGTTGAGAGCCTTGGGTTTATATAAACGCGTCCAAGGGTCACATGGAAATCGATGCCATTCTCTCTATGCCAGGTCTCGCTTATCTCAACGCCAGCTACATGGATAAGCTTTTGGACGCGTAGAGTTCCTGCGGTCTCGATCTTCGCGTATACGCCCTTCACTCTCTTATGCGTGGCGAGTATCTCCTCAGCGATCTTTCGGGTTTCGTCGCTGTAAGCCTCTTCTAAGCTCTTAACGCTGATTATCGCAGCCTCGCCGACTATAACATAGCTTGATCTGCCCACTTTACCCCTAAGACGAGCATAGCGTTATTGGGTAGTAAAGGTTGATAGGCATAGTTTCTCGCCTGGATAAAGAAGAGGCTATCTCCTGTGCTAGGAAGCTCGTTGAGAAGCTGGGTGGTAATGCACTCGTAGAGTATAACCTCTGGCGTATCTTGGGAGGCTTGGGTAAACCCTTTACCATAGGCGAGGATGTTGACACACTTGTTGTGATCGGGGGTGATGGTACACTTCTGCGCGCCTTACATTATTACCCGCAAAGCGTCAGGGTTATAGGTGTTCGCGTTGGCAGGAGAGGGTACTACATGGCATTCTCGTGCGATGAGATAGTCGCGGCGCTAAACGACTTAACGCGCCTTCACTGGTGCCAAGTACTTAGGCTTGCACCACACCGTCTGGACTACGATCTAGTTCTTGCACCAGCTTTAAACGAGATAGCGGTGCTTGCGAGTAAGGGAAAGGTTGTTGATCTCGAGCTGGTCGTCGGAGATAATATAAGAACTAGGATAAATGGTGATGGAGTGCTGGTAGCGACACCCACTGGCAGCTACGCCTATAACCTCTCTGCACGCGGCCCGCTCCTACTCTCCAATAATAACGTAGTAATTACACCCTTAAACCCCTTAAAGGGCTCCGAGGAGAGCAGCATCGTAGTTAAGAGCTGCTCTAGGATAGTATTAAAGCATATTGGTGGGTATAGGGTTGCATGGATACTCATAGACGGGCAGCTAGTATTCCCCCTGCCTATAGGCTCGGCTATGGTTATCACATGTGGTAACAAAGTGTATATAGCTTATCCATCATCGTGCCCGATAACCTAGGTCTCAATACCAGTGAGAAATTCTTTTAAAAGGCTTAGTGGAGAGTCCTCGATTGGCTGTGGGCCCGTAGCTCAGCCAGGATAGAGCGCCGGCCTCCTAAGCCGGTGGTCCCGGGTTCAAATCCCGGCGGGCCCGCCACAAGCTCTCTACGGTTTCTGCCGCACGTCTTACCTTACTCCCCTAAGGGGCTTCTAGGTAATCGCATTGATTAGCCGCTGCGTGTATAGCTTGGAATAGTAGGTAGGTGGGCTGTGAGGGGACGTAGAGTACGAAGGGGTGCAACATCGCGTACTTCCAGGCGCAGGAGTAGTGTTAGTTCTGGTGTAAGGCCTACCGGCAAGGCCTACTTGACGGATGCGTTGATAGATGCAGTTGTAAACGAAGTGTATGAGCGCCTCGCGTTATCCGATATAGGTTTAAGTGCTGATGAGGCTCGTGAGATCCTCCAACCGATTATAGAGAAGATTGCTGAGCAGTACTCTAGCAGACCATCTAAGGATCAAATAGTTGCCCGTATAATGAGGTCTCAGGACAAGCTACTAGAACTGATATCGACCTATCTCGTTGAGACGCGTGACGAGCTCTCGGAGGAGCAGCTCGAGTTTGTAGTATACAACGGTGGTCTCTCTATAGCGCGATACGCGCCTAAACTATACCGGATAGCTAGCCGCCTCGGCCGCGAGGATATCATAGATGTGTTGCGCTCGCGTTGGATAGAGGCTGGCCTTGCAACCCCCTACCTCTGTCCACGCTGCGGCTTCTACGCCCTAACCCCCAGCCTCACGTGTATCGTGTGTGGAGCCGAGGTCGACGAGAGGGAGTTTAAAGAGAGCATAGGCTTTTCGAAGCTTCTCGAGGAGTTCGCCGATGAGGCTTCATTGGAGGATATTAGGGAGGTTGTGAGTGAGGGAAGAATAGCATTCGATGGTAGGGGGCTCAAACCCCCCTCGAAGGCTGGTAGGGATGACATAGTGTTGTTCCTTAATGAGCGCGATATTAGATTCTTGAAGAGCGTTCTTGAGAGGAGAAGGGGGTATGGGGCTGATGGAAATAAGAGCTAGGCTCGATTATGTGAAGAAAGCCTTAAAGTTGTACCAAGCCGTATTGGCCTTCGTCTACGACTCTCGACGCGATCCCGTAGACTATATAGAGAGGTTAATGTGGAGTGTGGCTCCAGCTTTCGAGCCCCTCGCCGGGATAATTGGTGTAGACGCGTCTGCCTATAATGTGGAGGAGGTGCGCAAAGCGTTTGATGTCGATCACCTGGTCGTGCCCGCCGTGATGTTCTTCCTGCATGGTAGGCGCGTGTGGCAGCAGCAAGGTCTCTTCTACAATATAGAGTATGACAAGCTTGCTATCCGCGTGGGTATCCGTAAGGCTCTGGAGGCCTGGGGCATAAAACCTGCTCAGCTTGGGCTCAAGCTGCATCTTTTGTGATTGGCAGGGAATAGTGTTAAGCTAGATCGGGTTGGACGTCTGGATGCACTTGTTGCCCCGGGTAAAGCTTTTATAGAAGTAATGCTGTTCGAATCCCCGGAAGTCGGGGTGAAGCAGTATGGCTCGTGTGACGCCTGTGGAGCCAACGGGCGTGCCAGTATTGATACTCAAGGAGGGTACGACCAGAACCTATGGTCGTGACGCTCTAAGGACCAACATAATGGCTGTGCGCGCTATCGCCGAGACTTTGAGGACAACCTATGGCCCCAAGGGTATGGACAAGATGCTTGTTGACAGCCTTGGCGAGATAACAATAACCAATGACGGCGCAACCATTCTAGACAAGATGGATGTGCAGCACCCGGCTGCGAAGATGGTTGTGCAGATAGCGAAGGGTCAGGATGAGGAGGTTGGCGACGGCACTAAGACCGCTGTGATATTCGCTGGCGAGCTTCTACGCAACGCAGAGGAGCTGCTCGATAAGAACATCCACCCAACCATAATCGTGAGCGGTTATAAGAAGGCTATGGAGGCTGCTGTGAAGCGCCTCTACGAGATAGCCGAGCCTATCGACATAAATGATGATGAGACGCTAAAGAAGATAGCGAAAACTAGCCTCACCAGCAAGGCCGTCCATGGCGCTCGCGATCATCTCGCTGAGATCGTTGTGAAGGCTGTTAAACAGATAGCCGAGAAGCGTGGAGACAAGTGGTACGTGGACCTAGACGCGATACAGATCATAAAGAAGCATGGCGGCAGCTTGATGGACACTCAGCTAATCAACGGCGTGGTGATCGATAAGGAGGTCGTCCACCCGGCAATGCCGAAGAGGATTGAGAATGCTTTCATCGTGCTCCTCGACGCCCCCCTAGAGGTCGAGAAGCCGGAGATAGACGCTGAGATCAGGATTACCGACCCAGAGCTGTTGAGGAAGTTCCTCGAGGAAGAGGAGGAGATAACCAAGAAGATGGTCGACAAGATCTACGAGGTTGCTAAGCAGAGGATTGAGAGGGAGGGTTACAAGCTGGGC
>CAZTIR010000072.1:0-6715 GCA_964613695.1 uncultured Desulfurococcales archaeon
AAGCCAGTAGAGTACTGAGCGGTTGCCCCTGACGCCCCTACTGCTGGTGGTGCATGTAGCGAGCGTAGAAGAGTGGGGGCAGGCACGCTAGTATATCGCGTGAGTTAACACGCTAATCCGGTTTCACAGTGGCCCTCTAGCGTAGGCGTAAACGGTGCACGGGTTTCCGGGGCCCCGGGTTCTCGGGCAGGAGTCTTGCGGCTTGCCTAGCGTCTCCCCGTTGTTATCCGCTTCATAGATGCGTTGGGTTGCGGCCTCCCTGCTACCGGGGTACCTGCGCTGCTATCTCGTACACGATGCGTATCACTTCTCCCTTCTCTACCTGGTCCGGCGAGGGTCTCTTGCCCACCTGGCAGTCTTGTAGCGGTTTACTACAGTACATCGCCTCGCTGATATACCCCATGAGCTCGCGCGGCGGTAGCACGGCCGCGGCTCTCACCTCGCCCTGCCTGACGTCCTGGATGTTCGTGACTATCGTGTAGGGGAGGGTGCCCTGAGCCTTGGTAACGTAGAGCCTCTCCGCACCCCTTATCCGGGATACCGTGATTACACGGACGCACTCGATGTCGACGGCGTACAGGGGGTTGTTATCGTCGCCTAGCGCGAGGCGAGCCGGGAGCGTGTAGAGCGTGCGTATGGCGTACCGCGCCTCGGCTATCGGCATCCTCGCGCGCTGGTCTCCACGCAGCCTCTCCACCCACTCGCGCGGCAACACCACATCCACGAGCCTCTTGGCGATCTCCTGTAGGCTCTTGGCATCCGGGCTCCTAGCTAGCATCGTCGCGGGCATGAAGCTAAAACGCATCCTCTTCACGATGCCCCGGGCCTCGCGCAGCAGCCGCGCAGCCTCCTCCCAGTCTATGGGAGCCGGTATCCTCCTACCCCTCACGATACCCTCGAGGAGCGAGACGGCGTGCTCGGCCACCAGCAGCCTATAGTCGCTCCTCGTGTCACTCATCCTGCCTTACCCGCTCTTAGGCCTAAAGCGGGTAGAGGGTGATGAGTATTAGCAGCGGAGCCGACACACGGCAAAAAGACGAGCACCTCAACCCGCCTCGTCTAGGCTCCCCCAGAGGCTCTTATCGGGGTGGGCATGGGAGCGTGTTAGAGCCTCAGAGGCCTTCCAATATGCCAGGTGGTTGCGGCCATATTGGCGCGTCTCCGGCGGTGGAGGCTCAAGGTGGTAAAGGCTAGCCTGGATTAGGGGCTGGCTCTTGTCTTAACCTGTGGGCCTCAAACCGCGAGATACTATGCGTTTATTCGGAGCTTCACGATACAAGGGTTCAAGTCGATAAAACACCTTAGCTTAACGCTAAACCCCGGTCTAAACATACTCGTGGGTGCAAACGCAGCTGGTAAAAGCAACATTCTCGAGGCATTGTACTTTCTACGGCATGCGCTGGTGGACGAGGCGGACTCTATACCTTACCGCCCACACGCGCCGCTATACTGGTCGGCTCTCGACCTGTTACACCAGCGTGACCCTACCACGCCACTCCGCACCGGCCTCTCCATCGACGTGTACCGGGTCGAGGGGGAGCGTGTAGCGTCAATAGGCTCGAGTACATGGCGACTTTCGCGTACGACGAGGCTGGTGACACGCTATATCCGGTCGAGCATCGTATCGTGTTAGACGATAGTCTAATCCTCGAGGTTAGTATTGATAGGGTTAAAACATGCACTAGGCGTGATGCCGCGGAGAGGGTGGGTGTAGAAGGCCGGAGGGAGGATGAGTGGATTGTAACCGAGATCGAGTGGAGGGCTCCACGCCCGCTCATACCCTGGAAGGCGCCATTACAACAGTATTGTAGCATGCGGGGAGCCTGCGGCGCTGCGAGCTTCGTTTAATGTGGAGCGAGGAGCATGTAGTGTTTGTCGTGCCGGAGGAGGGCAGCCCGTGTAGACGCCCCATAGGCTACTCCTATACGGCCCCGCCTCTCGCGACGCTATTCCCACACATCGTTAGAGTATTGAGTGGCGTAGTTATGCTCAAACACCCTGATACCGCGGCAATAGGCGAGCCGAGGCCCTTCACTGGTGCAAAGAGGCTCGATGCGGGGGCGCGTAACCTCGCGGAGGTGCTCCTCACCTTGGTTGCGGAGAGGGGTGCACTCCCCGAGAGAATAGCGGATGCGCTACGTGAACTATTCCCGGGTTATAGCGTGAAAGTGGAAACGGGGTTTGGGAGAGTCGCGCTGGTAGCCGCCGAGAATGGGCTTAGGCTACCGCCCCCTAACATGCCGGATGGTCTTGTAAAACTGCTTGCGATACTCGCCGCCATAGAGCTTAACCCGACGCTGCTACTCATCGACGAGATAGAAAATAGCCTCCATGCAAAAATGCTAGAGTACCTCGTTGACGAGCTTGACTCGCTACAAATACCGGTTATAGTCGCGACACACTCCCCGATACCAGTAGACCTCGTCGACCCGGAGGACGTCATTGTAGTGAGGAGGGGAGCGCAGGGCACGACAGCCTCGAGGCTACCAGACCCGCAGAAGCTGCGTGAGACTCTCACACGTGAAGGCATTCCTTAGCGACTACGTGATATACCACGAGACCGGGGGTTAAGACCTTGAAGCGCCTAGTACTAGTCGAGGACACTTACGGTGCAATATTCCACCGCACGCTTATAAACAAGCTTATAGAGCTATGCGAGGGCAGAAAGCTCGAGACCGAATCGTTATGCGGGAACACCAGGACCCGCAAGCCACGCATTCGACGCCTACCTGCAAAGAAGTGTAACCCCGCCATGGCGAACCACGCTAGAGCCATTGTTGCCGGTAGTCCATGGAGGATTCTGGTGGTCATCGATTCAGAGGGAAAGCCAGACGCTCCCGACTATTTTGTAAGGAGGCGCTTTAGAAGAGATGAGCTTGATGACATCCGCGTTGTAACAGTCGAACCCATGCACGAAGCGTGGCTCTGCATAGGCCTTGGGGGTGACAGGCGTATCTGCAGAAGAGACCCGATACAAGCTGTACAGAGACTCCTCAACTCGTACTACGAGAAGCGGATGCTAGCCAAGCTAGCCCCTCGTATCCACGTCGAGATTCTCATAGGGGAACGCGATTTCGACGAGTATCTAGACTGTTTAAAGTGGTTAACATCACCTTAGCCTTAGGCGCCCCATAGTGCTCGGCGGAGAGTATGTGAGGATGTGTGCTCGGAGTATCGGCTCTGGTAGGGGGCTGGAGTGTCTCGACACGCGTTTATACATGCACACCGTCATGGGGGTGGTAGCCCCTCGGCCCCTTCTTCGTCCCCCTGCGCGGGGGGGCATCCGGGGCCTTCACGGGGGCCTCCATGTGTAGGAGGTAGCCTCCCGCGCGTATATCGGTTTTTGGCTCTCCTGGGGGCCTGGGCCTCTCCCGGGCTCTTGTTGGCTGGTGTAGTGTGCTTCGGCGACGAGGGTGGAGGGTTTAGGGTGTGTAGCAGGGTTTGTGTCGCGCTCCTCTGTTTCGAGAAGACGGGTGGCGTGGCGGGGACGCCGCGTAGCCTCTACGAGGCTGTCGTGGGCCTCCTGGGGTGGCGGAGGGGGGAGTTGAAGTGGAGGAGTGTTAAGAAGGCTGCGAGGAGGAGGGGCGTTGAGCCTCTCAGCGTCGCTCGTCTCGTGCTAGGCTCGGCCCTGGCCTACTCTATTGCCGCCGGTCACCTCGGTGATAGCAGGGAGGCTCAGGTGCTCAAGGATAGCCTCCTCCTGGAGGCGGCTGAGGCGGTGGCCGGGTGTCTTGGGGGCAGGCGCGTCACCCTGATACTCGACGCGCATCTCGCGACTAGCGGCGCTATTAGGAGTGCTGCTAGGCTCCTCGGGGCTAGCTACGCGAGGATGGTGGATAGTAGGAGGTTCCTGGGCGTACAGCTAGCGGATATAGTGGCGGGCGCGTGTAGCGAGAGAGTGGTCGAGCCCGGCTCCGGCTGCGGTTAGGCCCCCGGCCCCTGCATATGGGATGTTCGAGCCTGCACCGGGTTCTCGTAAGGCTCGCCACCGTCGCCGCTTCTCCTGGAGGCTGTGGAGCGCTTGGTCTTCCCGCGCTGGGTCTGGGATTACATCCGCTCGTCGAGCGGCGAGGGGGTTTACGCTGAGGTCCGCGGGTGGAGGAGCGAGCTGGTGGCGCCACGTTACCGTGCAAGACCCTCGATCTCCGACGTCACGGACCCGTGCCCCACCCGGAGGAGCGTCTGGCTTAGGAGGGTTGCGGGGGTGAAGCCCTCCGAGACTAGCGCGGTTAGGCTCGGGAGGATAATCCACGCCCTCCTCCTAGAGCCCTTCCGGGCGAGGCACGCTAGCCTAGAGGCGCTTACAAGGGCGTTCGACAGGATTATGAGAGAGTATGGGGTTGGGGAGGAGCTAGTAGAGGGGCTTAGGGGTCTCTACGAGCAAGCCGTAGTACTGGCCAAGGCCAGCATCTACGACGGTATCCCGGTGGCGGTGGAGCCGCGCATACCCGGAGCCCCCGTCGGACTAAGCAACGTCGTGAAGCCCGACCTGCTAGTGGGCTTCATCCCCGTCGAGGTGGTGTACGGGAACGGGGTTGAGAGGAAGAAGCTAGCCCTAGCCGGCTACGCTCTAGCCATAGAGGCTACCCTAGGACACCCGGTGGACTTCGGGGTCGTGGTTAGGGTCGCGGGGCCCGTCAACAACCCCACCCTAGACTGGGTGGTAGTCACCATAGACGATGGTCTCCGTAGACGATTCCTAGACGCTAGGGACGAGGTAGCCCGCATAATCGAGAACGGCGAGGACCCCGGGAGGCCGGAGACGTGCCCCTCCACATGCCCCTTCCGGGGGGTGTGCAGCCTTGCTCATAGCGGTGGCTGAACCCGGCTCAAGGCTGGTGGCGAGGAGGGGCGTGCTCACCATAGTGAAGAGGAGCGGGGAGAGGATAACAGTACCGCCCGACACGGAGATGATAATACTAGCGACGGGGAGAGCCGCTCTCAGCACCAAAGCCCTCCGGCTCGCACTATCACGCGGCATCACGCTAGCCGTGCTAGGCTGGAGGGGCGAGGTCCTAGGCTACCTCCAGCCCAGCGTAGTCAACAAGACCGCCTCCACGAGACTCCAGCAGATGGCTAGAGTTCTAGCCGGCGAGGCTAGGAGGGTTGCGAAAGAGCTCATCTACTCCAAGGTGCTCGGGCAGGCTAACACGCTAAAATACCTAGCCAAGGCCCTGCGCGAGCCGTGGCTGCGGGACAGGGGGTATGAGATAGACTCGGTGGCCGCGAGAGTCTACAACATGGACTGGAGGGACGCCTACCCCGAGAAGCTTATGGAGATAGAGGCTTACGCAGCCCGGCTCTACTGGGAGGCGCTGGCATCCATAACGCCCGGCGAGACCGGCTTCACGGGCCGCTGCCAGGAGTGCGGCGACCCCGTGAACTCCGCCCTAAACCTCTCATACGCCGTGCTCTACTCGGTCGTGAGGAGGGCGCTGCTCCTAGCAGGCCTCGACCCCTACATAGGCGTCCTCCACTCCCTCAAGAGCGGGAAAGAGGCGCTAGTCTACGACTTCTCCGAGCCCTTCAAACCCTGCATAGACCGCGTGCTCTTCGCGAGACGTAGGGCGCTACGCGGCCTAGAGACCGGGGAGAACGGGTACCTCAAACCAGAGTCGAAGAAGACGGTGCTAGAGCTAGCGCTCCGGGCCCTAGAGCGCGAGTACCCACACCGCGGCAGAAAGAGGATGCTGAAGAGGATAATCGAGCTCGAGGCTTGGATGCTCGCCGCGTGGTTCCGCGAGGGGGGCGAGTATAGCGTGTGGCACGCCCCCGTGGGGTGAGACACGGTGCCCTACGTCCTCGCGGCATACGATATAAGCGACGACCGCGTCAGGGAGAGGGCAGCGGCAAAACTACTATCACTGGGCTTCGTGAGAGTCCAGAAGAGCGTCTACATAGCCCGCGGGGGTAGGAGCCTTGCTAAAGACGCGTGGAGAGCAGTAGCACCGCTGCTCGGAGAGGGGGACAGGCTACTCATAATAGTCGTGCCCCGAGAGGCACTCGAGAACGCGCTCGTGAGGGGTGAGAGAAACTGGCTCCCAAAAACCCACATAATAGTCTAGACTACCTCAGCGTAACGCTCGTAAAAGAGCACGCCTACTGCCCGACAATAGCGTGGCTAAAAGCCAACATAACAAACGAGCCGCCAACACCCTCCATGAGCTACGCAAAAACCCTAGAACCCAGCCTAGAGGCGCTAGCACCAAGCCTAACCAGAGGAGAGTATAGGCTACTCAGGTCCGTGAGAGTGAGGAGCAAGAGGCTCGGAATAATCGGGGTCATAGACGCAGTACTCCTAGCGCAAAACGAGGCCATACCCATAGAGGCTAAGCTAAAGGCGAGTAGAAGAGGACTCTACGGGAGACAAAAACACATCCTCGCACAGCTAGTAGCATACTCGATAGCCGTCGAAGAGACGCTAAAGAAGACAGTCCGCAAAGCAGCCGTCATAAGCATAGAGGATAACAGGGCCATACTAATCCAGCTCCGGCCATGGATGAGACAATGGATAGAAAACCTCGTAGAAGAGCTGAGAAGAAACCTAGAGAAACCAAAACCACCAGAACCGACAAACACGACAAGATGCAGAGCATGCGGCCTTAGGAGAATATGCCCCTACGCAAAACACTAACAGGAAACAGGAACACACAACACCCCCGAAAACAGAACACACCACCCCACCACCCTCTATCGAACCCTACGAAACACGTTA
>CAZTIR010000073.1:0-6544 GCA_964613695.1 uncultured Desulfurococcales archaeon
AGCGAAGCCTGTAGCGAGCGCAAGCAGGAGCGTTGAGGGGCTCCCTGCCTTGCCCCCCGCGATCATAGTAGTGTTGAGGAGCGTGTGGGGCTGGAGTGTTAGAGTGCCATACGCGTCTGTAGGAGGCTCTAGCTACCTCCTCCCACCCCCGACCACCCTCGTGGGCGCGTTAGCCGAGTCCTACGCGCTCCTCAACAACCTGCCCGAGGTCATACCCGCCAGAGGCTCTGCGAGGAGCCGCGTAAAGAGCTACACGCTCGCCTCGACGGCGGCGAGTGTTGCGACTATGATCAGCGACGTCTACGCCGGCCTCCTAAAAGGCGCCGTTGTACGCGCTGTTGACATGATGCGGGCTCTTAACGTGCCGTATCTTAAGAAGGAGCACCAGAAGGAGCCGAACCAGTGGTTCGGGCTCGGGGCTCTAGGCGTCACGCTGGCACCCAACTCCCTACTCCTAGTCGTCTACCTGCTAAGGGATGATGCGAAAGCCCGGGAGTTGTACGAGGCCGCCTGGGGCATAGCGAGGCTGGGCTCGAAGGAGGGCCTTGTTAGCGTAGAGTGCGTGGATCTCGTCGATGCTATCGAGGAGGATAGGGTGGAGGCCGAGATACCCGTCTACACTCGCCTCGATAGCCTCAAGCCAGAGGCCCGCCAGGGTCTCCTGGGCGAGTATGTTGTCGAGGAGATGCCGGTGCCCACGCCCGACTTCTGGCTAGGGCGTGGCACGGTAGCGAAGTACCTACTGCCGCTGCGCGAGACGCTACCAGACGTTTACCTCCCAGAACACATACTCTGCGAGAACCAGTGCAGCGTCTACAAGCTAGAACCGTCCAACAACCTGTGCCGCGGGCTCGTGGGAGACGAGGTGCTTGTGCCTCGGGTGTAACGGCCGTGGCTGGCCCCATCTGCGAGATCAGGCTAGGAGGGCTACGCGATTACGCCGTGGCGAGGATGATAGAGCTCCTCGTGGCTAGTGTATCAGCGGTAAAACGCAGCAACGGCACCCTCATAGCTGGCATGCCGTGCGGCCGCCTCCTCGAGGAGATTGATCGTCTACGCGGCTTTCTAGGAGTGAAGGAGGATGGCGTGTGCCTACGGGCTAAGGCCAAGGGGTCGAGGGGGACGGTGAAGCTTAGCGTTAGGGATTGCATCGAGGAGCTGAAGCACTACTATGCGACAGGCCTGTGGCGCAAGGCTAGCGACCTGAGACCAATCGCCCTTGACATACTCCTAGAGTTTAAGGAGTATGCGCGTAGCTGGGGGCGTGGGAGAGAGTCTAGAAACCTGGTGACCAAGGAGCTGGGAGTCGAAAAGGAGGCTATGATATGGGCTAACCTGGCGAAAACACTCACAACAATAGCCCGCACGGAGCAGGCGGTAATCAACGTTGGCGCGGAGCTGCCGACGGTAGTGGTGGCGGGGAGCCTGGATTATAGGGGTATACTGCGTAGCCTCTGGTTCGCGGCGCGCAAGCATTTCAGCGTCCGTGTGGAACGGAGGCCTTCTAGCTGGTCCCTCTTCCTATACTCCGCGCTCCGCGCAGCTGCCCACATGGCAGCCCGTGGCGGCGCGCCCGGGAGGCTCCCCCAGCTCTACCTCTACACCATAGTCGGCAACGTGCTGGCTAGCGTCGAGAGAGAGCCTATCGTGGAGGCGGCGGAGTCTATGCTAAAGGCTGCCGGGGCGAGCAGGCGGGGCGGCGGTCGCGCCCTCGGCGTGTTGGCGAGAGCGGCTCGAGCATTCAACCACCTCTACACTATACTAGCCCGTGGCGGCGATGAGGCTCTCCTCGCCGAGGCGCTGCTAGACGAGTACTCCTCCCACATGATGAGAGGGCTGCTCCTCAACGACCCCGAGTACCTTGCTGCAGCGGCTAGGGTTGCTAGGAGCATCGAGTATAGCGCCTATAACGAGTCTACCCGGGGCGGTGGAAAGGTGTTCAGGACGTTGGCCTCCGATGCGAGCCTCTTGGCCGGCTTTGCCTCGATGCTGGCCGAGGGCCTGGGGGCTCTAGCATGGCGCGCCGCATGAGAGAGTGTGTTGAGAGGCTAGTCGAGGCCGTGGAGGAAGGGTATAGTGTTGTTTTCGAGGCGCCCACGGGGTATGGTAAGAGCAGTGGTGCTGTCGAGGGCTTCGAGAGGATATCCAGGGCTGTTCCCAGGCTTGTGCACGTCCTACCCCTACGCGCTATAGTGGAGCAGGTGTACCGCTGGGCTCTCGAGAGGCTCGGGGGCGTGTGGAGCGTAGGGTATCAGGCGTCGGGCCTCGGTATCGGCGGTAAGGCGCCTTTCATGGCCGCGGATTACGTGGTCTCGACGTATGATAGTTTCCTCGTGAACCTATTCCGGGGTAACGTGGCGGAGCACGGCCTCGGCCACTATGAGGTCCCGCGGGCTCACATACTCTCCTCCATAGTCTACCTCGACGAGGCCCACATGGGCCTGGATATACCCTCCTTCAAGGCCTCCCTGATAGCATTGGGGTGGATGGGTGTCCAGAGCGTTGTTGCGACAGCGACGCTGGCTCCGAGCACGGCGCGCGAGATGGTAGAGATTCTGAACCCCTCTCGGCGCGACCCGGTGAAGCACATAGTAGTGTCTAGGGAGGGTGTCGACGGTGGCGTAGAGGCGTGCGTGGATAGAGAGTTCTTCTCTCTAGTCGAGGGTGTCGAGTGGAGCTACGAGTACATGCCCGGCGCTAGCCCCGAGAGCGGCGTGGATACTCTCGCCAAGCGTGTCGCGGAGCTTGTAGAGACGGGGCTCCGCGTGTTCGTAGGCGTCTCGACCCCCGAGGAGGCGGTTCGCGTGTACAAGGCTCTCCTGGAGGCTGGCGTGGGTAGCGTGGCTCTAGTCCATGGTAGGCTCGCGGTGGTGGATCGCCTCGCCTCGGTGTCTAGGCTTGGGGGTGTAAAGGTGCTCGTGGGCACCTCTGCCGTCGAGGCCGGCGTTGATGCAGACTTCGACGCGCTGGTCACCACGGCGGGCGGGGTGGTGGGCCTAGCTTCACTCATACAGAGGATGGGGAGAGTCTGTAGGAGGCCGTGGAGCAGGAGGTGCGAGAGGGCGCTAGTGTACCTCGTGGGGGGCGAGGAGGCTAGGAGGTATGCAGAGCTATTCTCGGAGAGGGGCGTGAACCCGCGCATACCCGACACTTACCGCGACCTCCTAGAGCTTGAGACGCGGGGCGGGCGTGGGGATGCCGATACGCTCGCCCATACTATACTCGGTGGCGCCCTACTACTCCCCTCCGACGTCGAGAGCATCGCAAAGACGCTGTGCGACATGGTGAGGGTGGATAACCCCATAGTCCCGCTCATCCCCCTCGAGCTCCTAGAGGAGGGGCTCGCGGTCGAAGAGGCGATAGTGACTGTGAGCCTCTCGTGGCTATCCAGGAGCTATAGGCGCGTGCTAGACGTGGGCAAGGATGGCTGCGTTAAGGTAGCCTATATCGACTCTTCGAGCGGCGAGCTCAGGACCAGATGCTCGGCGCTCAAGGCGAGCCACCTCGAGAAGCGCCAGGCGGCCTGCAGGAGGATAACCACTATCCTCTACACGCCCCTCGAGGAGAGGGGCTCTAAGCTAATCCCGGTTGGGCTGGCGGCAAGGGGGTATAGGCGTGGCACCGGCCTCGTGTAATACTCTAGCCTTCCGCGACCCGGAGACGCCGCTAGCCCGCCACCTGATAGCAACGTATGCGGCCGCGCAAATACTCTATAGTGGCGAGTGGGCGGCGCTAGCCAGGAGCATCGAGAAGCTGCTAGAGAGGCGCGGTCTAAGGCTCCAGGAGAGCCTTGAACCCGTGCTATGGTACGCGGCCCTACTGCACGATATCGGGAAAGCATCCCCGAGGTACTCGAGTAGCAGGAGCTACATGGGCCACGAGATCCTCAGCGCCGCGTACCTATACGCTGCCAGCATGGGCTCCCGCGCGACCCTAGTCCTAGCCTCGCTGGCAGTGCTACTCCACCACCACGGCATGAGCCCAGAGCGGCTGCACAAGGCGGCCGAGAGACTGGAGAACAGCGACAACCTGCTACGCGGCGACGTGGAGTGCATGAACAGGGCTGTGGGGGAGGTTGCGGCAGCCGCGGATAGGCTAGGCTATAGCGGGGCCGCGGCGCTGCTCACGGGGCTAGAGGCTGGCGTCATGGCCTATAGGCGCGCGTTCAGAACACTCCTGGACGCTTTGAGGGGCGCTACAACCCGCCCCTCGGATAGGCTAGCATCCCTCCTCAACCAGCTGGTAGAGGGGCATACACCCGGGTCGTTCTTCGAGCACTACTACCCGCTCTCCAGGCTAGTCAGCGTGGCCACCGGCTTCCTCTCGGTGGCCGATAGTATAGCGGTGCTCATCGACGGCAGGGTGAGGCTAGAGGATGCTAGAGACGCGGCAGAGAGGCTACGAGGCAACTACGCTACACGAGTGCTCTTGGAGAAAGCCGGGTCCCCCCACCGGCTCATCTACTACGCTCTACGCCTCGGCGCAGAGTCGGAGAAGCTGACGCGCACCCGATCACCGTAGCGGGGGCACCGGGGTCTCGAAGGGGGGCTCACCCTCCTCCATCGATAGTATCCACCCTAGCCCGAGGCCGGGCGAGCCGCCGACACCGGTGCGGGACGCCAGGCGGAGGAGGCTACGCAGGCCACGCAACAGCCCCTCCTCCGCCACAGCATAGTAGCAGGCGCGCCCCTCGAAAACACGCTGAAGCTTACCATGCGAGATTGGGAGTTTACGAGGCCTCCCCCTCCACTCTACAAGCTCCACCCTCCCCCTCAACGCCTCGTACAAGCCCCTATAGTCGCGGCCGAGCGCCTCCGAGGCTATCCTAGCGGCGGAGGCTACGAGCCTACTCGGCGAAGGGTAGGCCACAACAGCCCCGTGAAACCTGTAGAACGTTGGGAGGTGCTCCAGGCACACGTACAAGGCCCTAGGCTCGCCCCCAGACCCCCAACTAACCTCGAGGCGCTCCACACTAGCGCGTATAGACTCTATAACCGCGAAGCCGGGCCCCACGCCACTACACTCGACGAAAGCCCTAGCAGCGGCTAAGCCACGAGAACCCCAGAACACGGCTCGAAACTCGTAGACGCCGCCAGCCTCCAACACCCCCGAACCACCGCCACCAACCACGACACCCTCGCGGAAGAGGGGGGAGACGCGGAAGAAACCACCACGCTCAGCACTAAACCCACACCTCCCAAGCACATCGTAAACAACCTTACCGGCTACGACGCCACTCCAGGCAACCAGGGGAAGGTTATCAAGGAAACGGAGACGCACAACAAGCTCCACAACCCCACCCAAACCAACACCACGATACACCCCCAGGCCAGCGGCAAGGTATAAGCGCTCGACACTAGAGCCCAGCGAGCAAGAGCAGAGGTAGCACCCCCCGGCTAGGAGACGCGGTAAGCCCCCACGAGCCCCGGGAGCCTACCGGCGGCCAGCCACAACCCCGCCCTCTATGCGCGCAGCGGGCTCCCCAGGGAGTCGCGCGAGCATCTCGCCCAGCGGGGTCAGCCTATAGACGTTCCTCCCACTCCTCCTATCCACGACCTCAACTAGGCCGAGCTTCTCCAGCCTAGCGAGCCTACGGTAGAGGTTACGCTCGCTCACATTCCTCAAACGCCTGGCAAGCCCTCTAGCCGTCGAGACGCCGCCAGCTATAGCATCGATTATCTCCAAGTCCACCGGGTGGAGCTGAGGCGCGATACCAGATGCTAACGGGACCTCGAAGATGCGAGAATCGGGGTCAGGGAAGTACCGGAGAGCAGAAGGGCTCTCCTCCAGAGTCAACACTAGCCTAACACCCTGAACGCCGCGTAAAAGAGCGACACTCTTCTCCACGAGAGCCGCGAGCGCCGCGGCTAGAACAAGCCACCGAAACCCCCCGACGGCGAGAAACACCGCATCACACGGCGCATGCCTCTCCGGCAGACTACGAAGCCTCGCAACAACACGCGTAAACCCCTCACCAGGATCAACCCAGAGCCCCTCAACCCTAACACCACGTGCAACGCCAGAAACGCGCCCCACAAGCTCACGCATAGCAGACTCAGACCTCTCCTCCCTCGGCACACTATTAACGAGATAGACTACATCGCCCGACGAGAACCCCACACGCAAAAGAGCATTCCAAACACGCTCAACAGTCCACCCAACAGTAGCAACAATAACACGGACCACAACACAACCCCGACCACTACAACAACCAAACCCGTAAATAACGACAAAACCATCAACAACCAGGCAATGAGAGCAAAACACCCGAAACACGAGCCAAACACATCAGAAAACAGGCTAACCAACAACACAGACCATGAGAACAAAAACACTAAAACCAAGACCATGAGCCAAAACCTCCCAAGAACACCCCACACCAACAACCAAAAACCATAAAAACACATATAAATACAAACCACACGGCAGAACTCAATAGAGAATAGAAAGTTTTATGCACCTCGAGTATCACGGGGCGTAATACCTGTGGGGGGTGGTGCCGCGCAGAACTCAATAGAGAATAGAAAGAGTGGGAACATGCGAA
>CAZTIR010000074.1:0-6525 GCA_964613695.1 uncultured Desulfurococcales archaeon
TGGGCTTCCGCGAGGACGAGGCGACTGCGCTGCTGGTGCAGGGCTTCTTCGAGCCGATCGTAGCTAAGCTCCCCTTCGACCTCGCCGTAGAGGTTAGGAAGATTGTTGAGCTCGCGCTACGGGGCCACTAGCCTACTGCCCCTCGGAATCCTTGTTTAAGAGTGGGCTTACACGCCCCCTCTTTTCTGAGGGAACCGCATGTGCGGTATAGCCGGGGTAATCTTCCGGGAGGGTAGCGGCCCCGTCGGCAGAGTGCTGGTTGCGATGCTCTCGGCTCTGCAGCACAGGGGGTTCGACAGCGCTGGTGTCGCGGTGTACACGGGGTGCTGGAGGCGGGTCGAGGACCTCATCACTATAAAGACGATTACCGTTGATAGGGCTGGGGCTCTGGGCAAGGTTGCCACGGTGCTCGGAGAGCTGGGGGCCAACATAAGGAGTGTCGAGATGCACCCGGTCCACGGCTTTAGCTTTGACAAGTTCCTGGTTAGGTACCATGGCAACCTCAAGGACCTCATAGACGCGGTGAACAAGACAGGAGTCGCTAAGGTCGTGAGCATCGGGAGGTGTATAGACGTGTATAAGACTACGGGCCTCGTCTCCGATCTTGAGGAGACGTTCCAGGTATCGAGCCTCATAGGGAGCCATGGGATTGGGCACGTGAGGTTCTCCACCGAGTCCGGCGTTGACCTGTTCCGCGCCCACCCCTTCCAATCAACCCTCAACCCCGACATAGCGGTGGTCCACAACGGGCAGATTACCAACTATTGGAAGATGAGAGCCTTCCTCGAGAGGCAGGGCGTTACTTTCATTACCGATAATGACTCGGAGCTCATAGTCCACTATATAGCGTGGCTCCTGGAGCACGGGTATAGCCTAGAGGACGCGCTCAAGAAGAGCGTGAGGGACTTGGACGGCCCCTTCGCCTATATAATCGCGACCCCAGACGCTATCGGCATCGCGCGCGACCGGCTCGGCCTGAGGCCCCTGATAGCCGCCGAGAGCCTGGACGGGGACGTCATAATCGCCGCTTCTGAGGAGGCGGCGTTGCACGCGGCGTCTCGTATACTCGAGACCCGTTTCCGCACAAGGTACCTGCGACCCGGGCAGGTGATGGTATGGAGGGTAAGGAGGTAGTCATCCGGGCCTCCGACAAGACGCCTAGAGAGGTTAACGTTGAGATAAAGAAGGCTGTTGAGGCTGGAGCGACGCGCATCAGGGTGCTTGACCCGGGCGGCATCCACTATCTCGCCGTTGGCCTGGAGGCTACAGTGGACATCGTTGTGGAGGGGTCTGTGGGGTATTTTGTAGGCGGCTTGGCGCACGGGCCCAGGATACACGTGTTGGGCAACGCCGGCTGGTTCCCCGGCGACAACATGACCTCCGGCGAGGTGGTGGTCGAGGGTGATGCGGGTAACGGGGCTGGCCAGTACCTCTACGGCGGCACGGTGGTTGTGAAGGGCGATGCTGGCGACCGTGTAGCCGCTCTAGCCAAGCGCGGCATGGTGATAATCGGTGGCGATGCTGGCCTGGCCGCCGGCCTCTATATGATGGGCGGCACTCTCATCATACTCGGCAACGCGGGGCCCGACACCGGCGAGATGATGATAGGTGGCACCATCTACGTTGGCGGCGACGTGGAGAGCCTGGGTAAGAACGCTAGGATAGTGGAGGCTGGAGAGGAGGAGGTGGAGCAGATCAACAAGGTGTTGAAGAGGTACGGGCTCAAGGGGAAGAGCAGTTACTTCAAGGTGGTGCCCGTCTCTAAGAGGCCCGCGTACAAGCCGGCTAGGAAGCTGCCCTGGAAGCCCCTAGTGCCACGCTTCAGGGTAGAGGTGGAGCACATCACCTGCATCGGGTGCGGCGCCTGCGTACTATGGTGTCCGAAGAACGTGCTGGAACTGAGGGAGGTTAACGGGCGTAAGGTGGCCGTACCAGTCCGCGTAACCGAGTGCGTCGGCTGCTACTCCTGCGTCAAGGTCTGCCCAACGGGCTCTGTGAGAGTCTACCCGCTGCCGGAGCTTCGGAGAGGCCTCTGGAGCGGCACACTCCTCAACTACCACCAGGAGGAGATGGCCACCGGGATACCGCCGGTCCGCGGCATGGGCTCGTGGGAGATGAGGCTGCCGAGCCTAGACGACCTGGTGGTGCTGCCCGGCCAGTTGTCGAGGCCCCCGATAGACCCGTACCGTGAGCCCTGCGACACCGAGGTGGTGCTGGGCCACCGTTTCGCCGAGAAGCCCTTGAGGCTCAAAGCCCCGATTATAATAGGCGCGATGAGCTACGGGAGTATAAGCAAGGAGGCTAAGATAGCGATCGCGAAGGCCGCGGCGAAGCTCGGCATAGCGGTTAACACGGGCGAGGGTGGGATGCTGCCAGAGGAGAGGCAGATAGCGCCGATACTCATAGCACAGTATGCGAGCGGGAGGTTCGGCGTCTCAGCCCGCTACCTCAAGGTAGCCGACGCCGTGGAGATCAAGATAGGGCAGGGTGCTAAGCCGGGTCAGGGTGGCCTCCTCCTAGGCGAGAAGGTGACCGAGGAGATAGCGCGGATGAGGGGTATACCGGTCGGCGCCGACGCGGTGAGCCCAGCGAGACACCTGGACATCGTCGGCCCCGAGGACCTGAAGATGAAGATAGAGGAGCTTAGGGAGGCGACGGACTGGAAGATACCCATCGCCGTGAAGATAGCCGCGGGCAGGGTCGAGGATGATGTGAAGATAGTCGCCAAGGCCGGCGCCGACATAGTGGTGGTTGACGCTAAGCCCGCTGGCACCGGAGCCTCGCCACACATAGTCACGGAGCACGCCGGCTACCCGCTCATGGCTGCAGTCGTCGCGGCCGACAGGGCGTTGAGGGAGATAGGGCTTAGGGACCAGGTGAGCCTCGTTGTATCCGGCGGCGTGAGGCACGGCGCTGATATAGCGAAGCTCCTCGCGCTAGGAGCAGACGCGGTCGCCATAGGCACCGCTGCTCTCGTGGGCATAGGCTGCACCCTCTGCGGCCTCTGCCACACCGGCAAATGCCCGGCTGGCATAGCGACGCAGGATCCGAAGCTACGCAAGAGGCTCAACGTCGAACTGGCAGCCAGGAGGCTAGAGAACCTCCTAAAGGCAATGATAAAGGAGATGTGCATGATAGCCCAGCTGGCCGGCAAGACGAGCCCATTGAACCTAGAGAAGGAGGATCTTAGAGCATTGACCCCAGAAGCCTCCCTCATAACCGGGGTTAAGCTTGTGGGTCTAGAGAGGCCCGTGAAGCCCAGCGACTTCGAGAACTGGGGCTACTAGCCGCCTCCCCCGTTTTAACGTGGCTACGCGCCTAGTTGCAATGGGGGAGCTTTTGGCTGTCAGGGCTTTGGCTAAGGAGGGGTACTTGGAGGCTCAGCCCTACCCGCTGCCCAGGAGGATGCCCGGCCTAGTCTATCTCGATCTCAACGAGTGCCCCTTCTCGCCGCCCGAGCATGTAGTCAGAGCTGCCTGCAGCGCGGCCTCGAGGGGGAACCGGTATCCTACGGAGGACGACTACATGGAGGTTAAGAGGCTTGTAGCCGAGTACACGGGCATGGATCCGGAGAATGTCGTGCTGACTGCCGGCGGGGACGAGGGTCTGCGGGCGATATTCGACGTGTTCGTGGGGAATGGTGACCGCGTTGTACTCCTCGAGCCGGGCTTCGCCATGATGAGGTTCTATACCGTGGTTAGGGGCGGCTTCTACCAGAGCGTGAGGCTGCGGGAGGCTGGCACGCGTTTCGTCCTAGACGAGAACGAGATCATAGAGGCTTCTAGCGGGGCTAGGCTGGTGGTGATAGAGAACCCGCATAACCCCACCGGTAGCTTGTTGGCGGGCGAGGAGCTGGTCTCGAGGCTCCTGGACGAGACTGATGCTGTGGTGCTGGTCGACGAGGCTTACTACGAGTTCGCGGGTGTCACGGTGTCTAGGCTCATAGAGAAGAGTGATAGGCTCCTAGTGTTGAGGACGTTGAGCAAGGCGTTCTGTCTCGCGGGGTTCCGGGTGGGGTATGTGCTGGCGCAGCCGCCGGCGGCAGAGCTGGTGAGGAAGGCCCTAACCCCCTTCAACCTGAGCGTTGTGCAGCTGGCCGCCGCTAGGGCGGCGTTGGAGGATAGGGGGTATGTCGAGGGTGTAATCGGCCACGTGAACAGCGAGAAGGAGAGGCTTAGGTCTAGGCTCGAGAGCCTCGGCGTAAAGGTCTATGAGAGTTACACCAACTTCCTCCTCCTGAAGACCGGGATTCCGGACGCTCACCGCGAGCTCGCGAAGCACGGTGTCGTAGTGAAGCAGATTGGGAGCCTAGGGCCCGACTATATAAGGGTGACTATAGGGACGCGCGAGGAGAACGACAAGTTCCTCGAGGCCATGGAGGCTGTTGTCGCGGGGAAGGAGAAGAAGCACTGAATACCAAGACGAGCGCATAACATTTCCTCGGGGTTCTGCATGCCCCTGGTCACGATAGAGCATGTAACCGACCTGGACTACCAGGCTGTTAGGCGTGAGCTAGTAAGCTTCATCCGCGGGTTCTTCCGTGCCGCTGGCGCCCGCGGCCTAGTGGTTGGCGTGAGCGGCGGGGTGGACTCTGCGACAACCCTGGCGTTAGCGGTTGACGCCGTTGGCGCTGATAGGGTGCTCGCGCTCATAATGCCGGATACCCGTGTAACCCCCGAGGAGGATGTGAGGGACGCCCTCGAGGTTGTGAAGGCCTTCGGCGTCGAACATGTGAAGCTCGAGATAGACGCTATTGTGGATGCGTTTGTGAGGGTTGCGGGGGAGGCGAGTAGGAAGACTGTTGGCAACCTCCGGGCTAGGGTGAGGATGGCCCTACTCTACTACCATGCCAACGAGAGGAACCTGCTTGTAACCGGGACGGGTGACAGGAGCGAGCTCTCCATAGGATACTTCACGAAGTACGGTGACGGTGGCGTAGACTTCCTCCCGATAGGCGTCCTCTACAAGACACAGGTCCGGAGGCTAGCAGTCGAGCTGGGCGTGCCCAGGAGGATTGCCGAGAAGCCCAGCTCGCCTAGGCTATGGGAGGGTCACATGGCCGAGGAGGAGCTTGGGGTCAGCTACGTGGACGTCGATACGGTGCTGTTCGCCCTCCTCGACCTAGGGCTCCCTCCGAAGAAGGCCGCGGAGGTGACGGGCAAGAGCGTGGAGGTGGTGGAGAGGGTCTGCGAGCTGATGAACAGCGCCAAGCATAAACAAGTGCCGCTCCCGATGCCGTCGCTGGAGGCCGTGTACGCCCACTGGCCGGGCCTCGAGAAAGCCCGGGAGGCGTTGAGGAGCCGAGCCTAGGGCCCCTCTCTTTCCCGCCCGCTAGCCCTCCGTGAGCCCCAGGAGCAGGTATCTAAGCGCCTCCGCGTGCCACCTGAACCCCTCAGCCTCGGCGAGAGCCAGCGCCGCGTTAACGAGCCTCGGGTCCGGCCTACCTGCTACTACGACACTGTATCTCAGGAAGTCTAGCGGGGTTAGACCTCCCCTTATCCTAGCATACCCTCCCGTAGGGAGCACGTGGCTGGGGCCCGCGGCATAGTCTGTTAGCGCTGTGGGCGTCGCGACCGAGACTAGGCCGGCGTTCTTGACGCGCTTCGCCAGCTTCTCGCCGTTCTCCGCCTCTATGTAGAGATGCTCGGGTGCGAAATCATCAATTATCTTCAAGCCCCTCTCGAGCGTATCAACCCTCACTATTACAGCCCTACCCATGTTCTCAGCCTCTACGTGCTTCTCTATGAGCTGTTTAACCACATCAACGAGCCACGTGGAGTTCGTGACAAGGAGCGCCATCGACAAGGGGCCGTGCTCTAGCTGCGAGAGCATCTCGAGAGCAACCCTCTTAGGGTCAGCCTTGCCGTCCGCAAGTACAGCTACCTCGCTGGGACCCGCAACCATGTCTATACCAACCCTATCCACAACTAGCAGCTTAGCAGCCTCCACGTAGGGGCCTCCAGGCCCCACAATCTTGTCAACCGGCTCCAACACCTCTGGGATACCATAGGCTAGCGCCGCGATAGCCTGCGCGCCCCCAGCTACCAGGATCTCGTCAGCGCCCGCCAGGAGTGCTGCTGCAACCACGAGAGGGTTTGGGAGGCCTGCGAGCTCACCCTCCCGGACGGGCGGGGTAGCTACCACAATCCTCTCGACACCAGCAACCCTCGCCGGCACCACGGTCATGACCGCTGTTGAGGGGTAGGGGTGCTGGCCTCCGGGCACATAGGCTCCTATGGAGCGGAGTGGGCGAGAGAGCGGGGTGTAGCGCACACCCTTCCACTCGAAGCTCGAGGGTTTTGATGCAAGCTCCTCGTAGAGCATCCTGTTGAAAGCCTCCACGGCCTCTATAGCGCGCCTTAGTGCCGTGAGCACTCGGGGCTCCACGTTCTTAGCCAGGGGCCAGGCTTCATCCGCATCCATAACAACGTACTTCGGCTCGACGCCGTCAAACCTCCTGCTATACTCTTTGAGAGCCTCTAGGCCCCTGGAGGCCACGTCGCGCACTATCGGGGCAACCTTCTC
>CAZTIR010000075.1:0-6479 GCA_964613695.1 uncultured Desulfurococcales archaeon
GCCGCAAGGCTCCCTATATTACCGCCTGGGAAGAAGGGCGGGTTCACAGTGTACGAGTCTACGCTGAACACCATGTACCCCCCTGGAACCGGTATAGCGGCGCCATCGTCCATCGCGTCAAGGCCTACACCGCCAGGTACCTTCCTAAGCTCCTCCGGCACCAGCTTCACTATCAGCTCCTCGACGACGCCACTAGTCTCTATACCGCCGCTACCATGGGCTAACGTTATCCTAGTACCTAGCACCGGGCGGTACGCTATCCTGCTCATGCTCTACACCCCCAGCACACGCCTAAGCTCCTCGACGCCCTCACACCTCTTCGCAACCATCCTTATAATCGGGGCTCTCGGGTTGAGCTCGCGTGCAGTCTTCTCCATGAACTCCACGTTAACGCCCACAGCCTCGGCGAGGTCAACCTTGTTTATTATTATGACGTCGGCTAGCCTCGTTGACATCGGGTGCTTAATGAACTTGTCCTCGCCCTCCGGGGTGCTCACGACCAGTATGCGCTTCTCGGCGCCAAGGGGGAAGTAGAAGGGGCAGATGAGGTTACCAACATTCTCTATTATCAACACCCTCGCCATATCCAAGTCGAGGTATTCTAGAGCCTTCTTTACGTGAGGCACCTCCAGGTGGCATATGCCACCAGTGTTGATCTGTACCGCTTGCACCCCAAACTTCTCTATCCGCTCGGTGTCGCGCCTGGTGGCCACATCGCCGCCGATGTAGGCTATGCTCTTCGGCTCATACCCGCTCTCAAGCAGGCTCTTCACAAGGCACTCTATGACGCTGGTCTTGCCGGAGCCGGGGCTCCCGAGGAACTCGAAGGCGCGCACCCCCTTAGCCTTGAAGAAGGCTGCAAGCTCGTTAGCAAGCTTGAGGTTCTCGTCTTGTATCGACTTCTCCGCTAGTATAACACTCACGGCGCTGTGCACCGGGTTACGCATGAGCTTATGGGGGCTTATCCGGGTTGCATCGATCCGCCACCTATTCGTATCGATCGAGTATCGGGAATGTGGAATAACCGTGTTGATGCGCTCTACGTGTACATGAGTGGGGGTTGGTACTCGTACGTCTTCCTCATCTCTGTTAGAGTCTGCTTGGTCTGCCTCATCAACTCCTTCAGCCTTAGCCTGATAAGCTCGGCCTCCTCTAGCAGCTTCTTCGTGTCAACCTCCTTCCCTATAGCCTTCGAGAGCACCTGTAGCACTGCCGCTGCGGCCTCCGGGTCGGGGAAGTCTAGGAAAGCCTCGGCTAGGAGTATGAGGTTGTTAACCCTCTTCTTCACAGCCTCCTTGAGTATGACCGCGTAGGGGCCTACGAGGTACCCGTCGCTCATCATCTTTATCCCGAGCTTCTCTGCGAGCTTCGCGGCGTCCTCGCTGCTAGCGAGCCAGTAGACGCTGGGCTTCTCTATCTCGAGCCTGTTCGGGGCTGCCAGGCCCACAATAGAGACTACATAGTCTATTGACATGCGCCTAGCATAGTCTATTATGAAGCTGGCGAGGGGGTGGATGGCGGCGGGCGGTATAGCGGTCTCGGCGGTCAGCACGATTATGTTGTCGAGGTGGAAGAGGCGGAGTGGGTGCCGGGGCAGACCCTTGCTTATCACGGCTACTGGTGGCAGGAGACGTGTACTATCGATGCCCGCGTACTCCTCTAGCCCGAGGCTGCGCACGAGGTGCGTGGCCGCTATCACTCCGACTAGGCCGGCGTCCGGCAAGCCTAGTACTAGGAAGCTCGGTTTAGACAGCCGCACCTCCCTATACTCGAGATAGATTAGGCCGTCATACTCCTCCTCATAGATGGGCCTATAGCTCAAAACCGTCAACCCCTGGTTAGTTGAGACGCGGCTAAGCAAATCTATAGTCTCCGCCACCGCACTGGTGGACACACGGAGCCCTGCATTGCCCTCCATAGGGGATGTGCTCGAGGAGTTGGAGAGGGTGGTCGAGGAGAGGGCTAGGAGCAGGCCGCCCGGCTCCTACACGGCCATGCTTTTGGAGAAGGGCGCGGGGTTCGTGGCGAGGAAGGTGGGGGAGGAGGCCGTAGAGGTCATAGTAGCGGCTCTCTCGGAGAGCAGAGAGAGGCTTGCAGAGGAGACGGCGGACCTGCTATACCACTTAACAGTGCTCCTATATCTACGGGGTCTATCATGGGGTGATGTAGCGCGCGTGCTGGAAGAGAGGAGGTGGTCGAAGGGTGGCTCGCGCCGCGATAATAGGGCTGGGTGAGGTCGGCTCAGCACTCTACAGGGTCGCCTCCGAGAGGGGCTCGGGGCTCGAGCTCTACGGGTATGATATACTCGAGTCGAGGACCGTCCATAGGTTGGAGGAGATACCGGCGCCCGTGGACCACTTGCACATAGCGACGCCATTTGAAAACATGTCCCTGTTCCTCAACACAGTGCGGTTCTATGTTGAGAGGCTTAAGCCCAGGATAGTGGTCATACACAGCACCGTGGCGCCTGGAGCGACGCGGATGGTGGCAGAGAGGCTGGGCGTGAAGGCAGCGTTCTCGCCGGTTAGGGGCAAGCACCCGTGTATCGAGAAGCATCTCCTGCGTTGGCCCAAGTGGGTTGCTGGGGTTGATGAGGAGTCTCTAAGGGAGGCTACGGAGGCCCTAAAGGCCATGGGCCTCCCCGTTAAACCCTGCAGCTGCGAGCCCGAGACACTAGAGCTCGCGAAGATATGGGAGACCGTGTACCGCGCCGCTATGATAGCGGCTTGGCACGAGATCCACCGTACCGCGCTCCGCTTCGGGGGAGACGTGGAGAAGATAGCCGAGTTCATAGCGGAGGTCCACGAGGTTCTAAGAGACCGCCCCGTCTACTACCCGGGCGTCATCGGGGGGCATTGCCTCATCCCCAACACGAGGATCCTGAGGAGCGTGTACCCTAGCAAGCTGCTCGACTTCATCCTCGAGAGCAACGAGTTGAGGAGGGAGGAGGTTATGGATCCGAGAGTTGAGCGGGATGTGGAGAGGGTTAGGAGGGTTGCGGAGCGTCTAACAAACCAGGAGTACTATAGGTGCGGGTAGGCTGCGTACCGCTATGCAGCCCGCTATGCTCAAATCTCCTGGTCGCGTGGTGTTCCATTAGCATGAGTATATTGGGGGCTATACAGTATTGGAGTGGAGGCTTCACGGGGCCTATTGGTATGCTTGTCCCCACTGCGGCGGCCCCATTGGAGACGATAGGCTCTACCGCCGTCTACCCTGCACCCGCTGCCTTCCCGAGGATAGGCTGAGGGAGCTGCGCGCTAGGGGGCTGCTGCGCGAGAGGCCTGACGGCACTTACGATCCGCGTGAGGTAGCCGAGTTTCTACAGGGGGAGTCTGAGTACAAGAGGCTTGCTAGGCTGTTGAGGGAGGTTGAGGAGGCGGAGGCTCTCTTCGAGAAGGCTATGGGCTCTAGGTTCTGGAGCGTCCAGCGCATGTGGCTTAAGAGAGTATTGAGGGGCGAGAGTTTTGCAGCCATAGCGCCTACGGGTATAGGCAAGACTACTTTCGGTATCTTCGCGGCGATATACCTGGCTGCTACGCGCGGCTACAAGAGCTACATCATAGTCCCCACCACGCCTCTCGTCGAGCAGGTTGAGGAGCGTGCGGCTAGGATAGCCTCTGTCATGCCTCGTCGCGTGAAAGTACTCGCCATACACTCTAGGCTCGGTGCCAAGGAGAGGAAGAAGCGTATAAAGGAGTACCAGGAGTGCGACTTCGACGTTCTCGTGACGACATCGAGCTTCATGCTCCGCAGGCTCGACGAGATACTCTCGATACTGGAGGGTAAGTGTGGGCAACGCTTCCACCTCATCTTCGTCGACGATGTTGACTCGGTGCTCAAGAGCAGTAAGAGCGTTGACGCTGTGTTAAGACTCGCGGGCTTCACCCGAGAGGATATCGAGAAGGGATGGGAGCTCCTAAGGCTAAGGAGGGAGGTTGCCCGCCTCGCCGAGAGGAGTAGGAGGCTGGGGGAGCGGGAGAAGGATAAGCTCGTCGAGCTCGTGGAGAGGCTGAGGAGGCTGGAGAGGGAGCTAGAGGAGAAGAGGCGCTGCCTCTGCGGCGAGTGCCCACGCAGAGACTGCACCTCCGTCCTTGTGGTGTCATCGGCTACCGGGAGGCCCCGGGGCTCGCGAGTCCGCCTCTTCCAGGCTCTACTAGGCTTCCAGGCTGGCTCCCGCCCCGAGCTATACCGTAACATTGTAGACGCCTATGTGGAGCCTAGGGATGGGATAGAGGAGGAGGTCGCCAGGCTCGTAAAGAGGCTTGGCGACGGCGGCCTGGTGTACGTGCCGGTGGATAAGGGCGCGTCTTACGCCGAGAAGCTCGCCGAGTACCTCCGGGAGCGGGGTGTAGCCGCGGAGGCCTTTACCGCTAGAAACCCGCAGGCTATCGAAAGGTTTAGGCGCGGCGAGACCCAGGTGCTGGTCGGCGTCGCGATATACTATGGCGTAATGGTCAGGGGGCTGGATCTCCCCGAGAGGGTGAGGTACGCCGTCTTCGCGGGAGTCCCGCGCCACAAGTTCTCAGCCCGCTTCGAGGACGCCCACCCCGTTAACATACTCCGGGCTCTCAGCCTCCTAGTAGAGCACGCGCCGCGCGACGTGGCAGAGGAGGCTGAGAAGCTCTACGCGCGCCTACGCCGCATAGCCAGGAGGCTCTCGGCTGGCGCCTTGAAGGCTCTCGCGGAGGAGCTGTCGAGGGGCGAGGCTAGGAGCGAGGCCGCGAGGCTCTTCCAGCAGGCTCTCGAGTTTATACGCGAGGCTCTCTCGAGGAGTGACGTGTGGGAGGCTCTCGAGAAAGCGGAGGATATCGCGATTGTGAGGGAGGATGGGAGAGCCTACATACTCGTGCCCGACGTTGCAACCTACATACAGGCTTCTGGGAGGACCTCACGCCTCTACGCGGGCGGCATCACCAAGGGCCTATCCGTCATAGTGGTTGATGATAGGCGGTTGCTCGAGGGGCTCCGGAGGAGGCTACGCTGGTATATAAGCGAGGCCGAGATACGGCCCCTCGACGAGATAAACCTGGATGAGGTGCTGCGCGAGATAGACGAGGATAGGGAGAGGGTTAGGGCTATCCTAGAGGGCCGCGTCCCCCCGGAACAGCTGGAGCTTGTGAAGACCGCGTTGTTGATAGTGGAGTCCCCCAACAAGGCTAGGACGATAGCAAGCTTCTTCGGGAGGCCGAGCGTCCGCGAGATAGGCGGTGTGAGGGCCTACGAGGTCTCCACGGGCGACTATGTCCTCACTATCGTCGCCTCGGGCGGCCACGTATACGATCTAGTGAAGACCTACTACCCGGCCCTAGACGTCCCCAGCGACTGGCTTGTCGAGAAGCTCCGCCACCACGTCTCCACGTTCCCCTGGGAGGAGGGCGTAGTGGTGAACAAGTATGGCGTGATAACGCTGGCGGAGCCTAGGCGCGGCACCACGCCAAGGTACATGCCGGTCTATAGCCCGCTGCTACGCTGCCCCGACTGCGGCTACCAGTCGGCGGTCAACCCCGAGCCCGGCCACGAGCTCGGCAGGATACTCGAGAGCATTGAGAGGAGTCTCGGCAAGAGGCCGGAGAGGGTCTTCGACGAGAGGGGCTTGCCCCTCTACTGCCCGCGTTGCGGCTCGCCTAATGTGAGGACGAGCCTCTCCACCGTAGAGGCTCTCCGCGCGCTCGCCTCCGAGGTTGACGTGGTCATGATAGGCACCGACCCGGACACGGAGGGCGAGAAGATCGGGTGGGATGTGGCAGCCCTCGTAGCTCCCTGGCCCCATACACGGGCAGGATAGTTAGGGTGGAGTTCCACGAGGTGACGCGCAAGGCCATACTAGAGGCTATACGCTCCCCAAGACCCTTCAAGAGGAGCCTAGTCGAGGCTCAGATAGTGAGGCGCGCCGAGGACCGCTGGATAGGCTTCACGCTCTCGCCCGTGCTCTGGACCGACTTCTGGCTAAACTACTACTGCAGGCGTATGGAGGAGGCTCTCCAGAGGAGGAAGGGCAAGAGGGCCAAGAGGCTCCTAGAGAGGCTCGAGAGGCTATGCTCGGGCCTCAACTACAACCTGAGCGCCGGCAGGGTGCAGACCCCGGTCCTAGCCTGGATCGTCGACCGGTGGGCTAGCTACGAGGCGGAGGAGAAGGCATGCAAGAGGCTCGAGGAGGGCTGCGGCAGGGCTATAGTAACGCTGGGGAATGGTACGAGGCTGAGCGTGGAGGCCAGCGTAGGCTTCGCGCGTAAGGCGAGGGAGAGGGGCTATGCCATAGTAGAGGAGGCTGGCAGGGAGGTTGTAGAGGAGCCACCGCTCCCACCCTACACCACCGACGCGATGCTCGCCGATGCCTGGGATAAGCTTAGGATACCGGCCCCCGTGGCCATGCAACTCGCCCAGGATCTCTTCGAGATGGGGTTCATAACGTACCATAGGACGGACTCGACTAGGGTCAGCGACGCTGGCATAGCGGTGGCCAGAGAGTATATAAG
>CAZTIR010000076.1:0-6131 GCA_964613695.1 uncultured Desulfurococcales archaeon
TGATGAGCTTTCGGTCGCACTAGAGGCGCCGCGCCACAGCCTATACAAGGAGCGGGGCCAGTACCCCAGGCGGGCGTGATAGTGGAGTTCGGTAGCCTAGAGGCGCTGCTAGCCTGGCTAGCCGTCTTCTACGCCCTTGTCGCGCTGTACTACTCGAACCCGGAGATCTTCAAGAAGATGGGCCTAGAGGCCACCCCCTTCGCCCTCATCATACGTCGGGGTTATCGCTTCGACTTTGTGGATAGGTTGTCTCCGGGCACCCGGAGAATCCTCCGCGCCCTATTCACGCTCGGCGCGCCAGCCCTAATCGCTGCCATGATAATGTTCTACGATTGGATCATAAGAGTGACTCTTGCAAGGATAGCTGGGAGCGTAGCCGCCCCTGCGATCATCCCGATAATACCGGGCGTGACCGTCTCCCTCTCCTTCTTCCTACAGCTTCTACCCGCGTTGGGGCTAGCAGCTCTAATACACGAGGCGTTCCACGGTATAGCGGCTAGGCTCGAGGGCATACCCGTGCGCTCAACAGGATTCATGATGCTCCTCGGCATCATCCCGGCTGCTTTCGTGGAGCCTCTGGAGGAGGCATTTAAGAGGGCGCGGCTGATCTCGAAACTCCGCGTGCTGAGCGCGGGAGTCGCGGGTAACCTCATACTAGCGCTCCTGGCTGCATCCCTCCTCGCAGTGGTACCCGCGAGCGCGAAACTCGTGATCACGGGGTTCACTCCGGGCTCTCCTGCAGAGAAGGCTGGCCTCAAGAAGGGCGACGTGATACTCTACGCTAACTCCACCCCGGTTACCAACATCACAATCCTAAGGCACATAATCTCCGAGTCGAGGGTCGTGAACCTGACCGTGGATAGGAGTGGCAGGCTAGTATCGCTGCTCATCCCCGTCGCCGAGAAAGGCGGGAAGAGGTACATCGGCATCTATGTCTCTATACGAGTACCGCCGCTCCAAGAGTTCCTATCCCTACTCTACCTCGTTAACCTCTCGTTAGCACTTGTTAACGCCGCACCACTCGTGATAACAGACGGGGGTCAGGTAGTTAGCGAGGTGCTCGCCAGGCTTGGTAAGTCCGGAAGAGTGCTCAGCATCGCAATCCAGGCTGTCACGGTGGGTCTCCTACTGGCTAACATAGGCTTGTTGAGGATAGGTTGAGGGTGAGGCTACAGAAAGGCGTGGTAAACCTGTTTATATTTGTTCCGCTTTACACCTGCGTGAATAATCGTTTACAGCTTACACCCTGATATGAAAAAACAATAGGCGAAGACTGTGGACAGTATACTCGACTCGGTGGTTGGCGAGACAGAGGCTAGCAACGGGGAGAGGGGCAGGAGCGGGCTTGGAGCCTATCTGGCGGCTACGCGAATGCTGCTAGGCAACCGCTTCTCCCGCGCACTCTTATCAAGGCTCGTGAGGAAGACGAGGTGCGTTATCAACGGGGAGGGCTACGAGGTTCCAGCGATACAGTGTGCACTAGCCTCCCTCGCAGGCGAGGTGGTCTCGGCGCCCCTCGGCACGAGGATAGTCTCCGGCATAATCAACCTCATGGTTAGGCTAGGAGTTGCGCTCCTACACGGCGATATGGAGACTGTTAGAGAGGCTCTGAGGGATCCTGCCGTGCGTAGGGGTGTCGCGCTAGTCCTCGAGGGTATAGCGAGGTACGGCGTGACAGTGCCGCAGAAGCTGCCGGCCCCCTTCCTAGTAGTCTGGAACTTCACTAACATGTGCAACCTGCGCTGCAAGCACTGCTACCAGAGGGCCGACAGGCCGCTCCCAAGCGAGCTCACGCTAGAGGAGAAGCTGAAGCTGGTAGACGATCTCGACAAGGCTGGTGTAGCTGCAGTGGCTCTCAGCGGCGGGGAGCCGACAATACATCCTCACTTCGAGCGCGTACTCTCAGAGCTGGCGAGGAGGGGCATCTACGCGGCCGTCGCCACCAACGGCTGGGTCTTCGCCGATATCAAGAGGCTCGAGCGTGCTAAGAGGCTTGGGCTTCGGTACGTGGAGGTCTCGGTGGATAGCGTTGACCCGGAGAAGCACGACAAGTTTAGGGGCGTGAAGGGCTCCTGGGAGAGGGCCGTAAAGGCGCTAATGAACGCGGTGAAGCTGGGGCTGAACCATGCTATGGCGGTGACGTTGACGAGAGAGAATATAGACGAGATTGAGGACTTCTTCGATCTCGCGGAGGAGATAGGGGTCAAGAAGATAGTCTTCTTCAACTTCGTGCCTGTGGGCCGTGGCGAGGAGAACGCGTGGCTCGACCTATCGCCCGAGGAGAGGGAGGAGGCGCTCCGCAAGATATACCGGGAGTCTCGGAGGAGGGGCATCGAGGCCTACAGCACCGCGCCACAGTACTCGCGCATAGTGCTACAGGAGAGCGGGGGGCGTGAAGCGGCCCCAACCCACTTCTACATCCGCGACCCGATAGTCACTGCTGTCGCCGAGTACGTGGGCGGCTGTGGGGCTGGCAGGATATACGCAGCGATAGAGCCGGATGGGAGGGTCACACCCTGCGTCTTCATGCCCGTGGCCGTGGGGAGCGTGAGGGTGAAGAGCTTTAGAGAGATCTGGGAGGAGGCGCCGCTCTTCCAGATGCTGCGCGATAGGGATAAGCTCAAGGGCTTCTGTGGTAAGTGCCCGTACCGCTACATCTGCGGCGGCTGTAGGGCGAGAGCCTTGGCGTATACGGGCGATCCGCTAGGCCCCGACCCGGGCTGCATATACAACAAGAGGGTGTGGGACGAGATAGTGGCGAGGGCGAAGGCCAGGCAGGCTATAGCGGCGAGATAGGGAGGGTTGGAGCCGGGATCGGGCTCGTCACCTTTCAGCATGGGCGGCTGTCTCGTCACCCCCTCCCCAGCTACGCGCTTCTAGCCCCGGGAGAGGGTCTATTGGGTGACGGCACGGCCGGACTATACTATGCTCTCGTCGCGGGGAGCCACCCCACGCTCCCCCACGCGGAGCTACGCGGCATACTAGACGCGGAGGCCGGGTACTGGCGCCTCCTCGCGCTCCACACGCAACTAGTCATCTTCGAGGCTTCTGGTGTAACCCCGCAGCGTATCATAGCGAGAGCTGGGTTCGTCGAAGAGGTTGGGACTCTACTAGCCTATACGGAGGCAAGCCCCGAGAGCATAAGAGAGGCCCTCCGCCGCCTCGAGCCCCTCCCAGGCGTCTATAGGGTAGAGTTTAGGAGGATCAGGGGCTTCGCCTCCAACCTCTACACCGACGATAGGCGCGCCCTCCGCGAGTTCATAGCAGTCCTGGAGGCTCGCGGCTGGAGGCTCTCGCCAAGAGGCAACAAGACGCTCCGCATCATAATCGACGAGGGCGTCGCCGCCATAGGCGTCATGGGGGCGAGGCTTCGTGTCTCAGAGCTTAAGGATAGGTGGCCTCATCGCAGACCCTTCTACAAGCCTGGGGCGCTCGACCCTAGGATGGCTAGGCTCTTCGTCAACCTGTCTAGGGCGAGGAGGGGCTCGAGCTTCCTAGATCCCTTCTGCGGCACAGGCGGCTTTGTCATAGAGGCTCTATTGTCGGCGGGCGTTAGAGAGGCTATATGCGGGGACGCGGACGAGGATATGGCTGAAGGATCGCGGGTAAACCTGTCGCACTACGCGCCCTCCCGCCTCTGGCATGCCCTACGCTGGGACGCGCCTAGACTCCCTCTGAGGGACGGCACGGTAGACTCTATTGGCAGCGATGCACCCTACGGGCGTATGACTACCACGCTCGGGAGGAGGGTAGAGGAGGTTATCGGGGGAGCGCTGGTGGAGGCTTCGCGCGTGCTACGGAGGGGTGGGTTTGTGGCCCTCGCTTGCCCCCACTGGGTCGACTGTCCGGGCTTAGCGCGGGGCGCCGGCCTCGAGATCCTAGAGGTGCATTACATGAGGGTTCACGGGTCGCTAACCAGGGTTATTATCGTGGCTAGGCGGTGACCAGGCTTTGCCCGCCATACGCGTCTATGTCGATGAGAGGGAGAGGGGGAGTGGCGTGCCAGAGGCTCTCGCCGAGATGGGCGCCGCGGTGATATACCAGAGGCTTGACATAGGCGATTACCTTGTGTCGCAGGATGTGGTCTTCGAGAGGAAGACCGTCGATGATCTCATCCGCTCGGTTTTTGACGGCCGCATCTTCGACCAGGCTAGGCGCCTCGCCGAGAAGTACACGAAGCCGGTTATCATAGTGGAGGGTAGGTTTGAGAAGCTCTGGGAGAAGACCGGGAGGGCGCTACAGGTACGGCAGGCTCTCCTAGCCGTCGCCCTCGACTATAACATACGCGTGGTGTACACGAGGGACCCGGGGGACACTGCGCGCGTGATATACTATACTGCTAGGAGGGAGCAGCTCGAGGAGAAGAAGCCCGTGGTTGTGCACAGGAAGCCCAGGCTCTCGACACTGCGGGAGAAGCAGCTCTACGTCCTACAATCGCTGCCCGGCATCGGCCCCAAGCTGGCCGAGAAGCTCCTAGAGTACTTTGGGAGCATAGAGGCTATCTGCAAGGCTAGTGTCGTTGAGCTCGAGAGGATCCTTGGGGAGGCTAGGGCGCGCGAAGTCTACCGGGTCATCCACGCTAAGAGCGGCGGCAGGGGTTCAAGCAGGTCGAGTAGTGTCTGCCCCCGACCCCCCGGCCGGGAGTAACACCAGCCGCTCATCCACCAGGCCCTCGGCCTGCGTCGCGGCGGCTGCACGTATACCCTGCACCCCTCACCCCTAAAACGAGTGGCGGTGTGGTTTTGCGCATAGTCCTGGTTACTGGCCGCGGTTACGCGAGCATCGTCGAGAGCGTCGCGGAGGAGCTGAGGCGTGAGGGTTTCGACGTGGTCGTGGAGGTTGGTGATGCTGAGGTCGCCTCGCTAGTCTCCCCCGGCTTCGTCGAGAGGGTGGCAAGGAGTCACCGCGGTGCCCTCGTGATACTCCCGCCGGGTTTGAGGGTTGACGCCGAGAGGTTGTCGAGGGAGACTGGGGCTGTCGTGGTTTGGGGGCCTAGCGATCCTAGGCTACTGCCCCTCATATTGAGGGAGAGGAGGGAGGGCTTCAAGCCCGGGGAGAGGCTCGAACAGGGCACGCTCCCGAGGATAGAGCCGGTCTCAAAGCCCCTCCTCGCCGAGCCCTGCGGCCTACCCCTCTACCCCTCACCGCCCCCAGTGACCATACTCTACGAGGTTATGCACGATAAGCTCGGGTCGCTGGCTGAGCCCAGCATACCCGCCCATGGGGTTATCGTCGGGTTTCCTCGGGGCGTCTCGCGCTCCGAGGCGAGGAGCGTACTGGAGGAGGCCTCCTCGAGGCTAACCTGCTGGGGGGTCGATAGTGATAACGATGATGTACTCCTGGAGGCTGTGGATGCGGGTGCTTCGCTGCTCCTCTCTATACACCCTGGGAGAGAGGGGCTCCTCCACAGCCTACCCAAGGGTAGGGCCGTCGTCCTGATACCCTCTGGGCTCGGCGAGGCGCCCCCAAGGGCTCGGGAGAGGGTCGAGAGGCTTGGGAGGCTCGCGGAAGCCGCCAGGGAGGCTGGTCTGGTGCCGCTACTAGACCCTCTGCTAGCGCCGCCCTGCCTAGGCCTGCTCGACTCGCTGGCAGCGTACCGGGAGGCTTCGGGGCTAGGCTACCCTCTCCTAGCGGGCCTCGGCAACGTATACGAGCTCATTGACGCGGACGCCACCGGCGTCATTGCGCTGCTCTCGGCGCTCCTCGTGGAGGCTGGAGTCTCCGTCTTCCTGATCACGAGCGAGAGCTGGAAAGCGAGGAGAGCCCACGTTTACGCCCCAATAGCAGCAGCGATGGCTAGCACCTCGTGCCCAAGGCGGAGGCCGCCCAAGGACCTTGGGCTAGATCTTCTAGTGTCCTCGGAGAAGAGGCCGGTGGGGATCCACGGCTGGGAGGCGAAGGAGGTGCTAAACGCTGACGATGCTAGAGTGGTCGAGTTCGAGAGGGACCCGGCAGGCGATAATATCGTCGCTGTGGGGGGCGACGGGGTGTTGACCGTGATCCACCGGTGGCCGGATGGCCGGGTAGAGGCGTTGCGCTCCCAGAACCCCTACCGCCTATACCGCGCGGCGCTGGCGAGGGGCTATGCCACCCGTCTCGATCACGCGGCGTGGCTGGGCTTCGAGATAGGG
>CAZTIR010000077.1:0-6052 GCA_964613695.1 uncultured Desulfurococcales archaeon
ATAGGCGCTGGTAAGAGGTGGCCCCCTGTCACTGTACAGAAGTTCCTGATCCACGAGCATGGCAGGAGGCCTCCTGGGGTGCGTGAGGTGCCTTGGCGTATCTTCTGGAGGAGGGTTAGGGAGTGGGGTAAGGAGCTCGGCGTGAACCTGGCTCCTAGCATGGAGGAGTGGGGCATGAGGAGGGCGAGGAAAGTGCCGGAGATATACAGGGTCGGTGACGTTATAGAGGTTGTTCTCGCGGCGCCCGGCTGGCTCCGTGGCGAGGTGCTCGGGGTCAGTATTGATGGTAAGAGGCTCGTCAGCGTAGTGGGGGTGAGGGGGTGGAGGAGGGGTGAGGTTGTGGAGGCGCGTATACTCCGCAACCGGGATAACATCTATGTAGCTCGCGCGCTAGGCTGAAGCATAGACCTCCATGCGGCCATTCCTCGCCACTATAACGGGCGTGTGGAGGATGCTGCATAGCTCCTCTATGTCCTCCTTTCTCAGCCCATCGCCCGCTATCGCTATCGCTTCCGGGTGAAGCCCCGCGTGTATAACTAGAGCGTGGATGCGGGAGCCTAGTCTGCTATGCCTCCTCGGCAGCCTTAGCACCGTGTAGTATGCGTGTAGGCCGGCCCTCCTAGCCTCTGATTGAAGCTCCTCTAGGCTATGGGTGTTGGATGCTATGGCCCGGATGAGGGGTGTTAGGTCTAGGGGCATGGGGGTATAGACCCCCACAGCGTGTAGTAGGGGGTTCAGGGGTATAGATGGTAATCGATAATGCGGTTTTGGGAGTCTAGTGGGAGGCATGGGCTCATAAAGTATGATCGTTTCGGCTAGTCTGGATGGGGAGTAGTGTAGTGAGGGTTGTGAGTGTAGCGGATAGGTTAGCGCAGCTGGGGTACCGGATAGTACTATGGGATGAGCCTGGCTCGGAGCCCGAGCTGAGCGAGAAGAGGTTCTCGGACGTAGTACCAGGGTTGAGGGGCGAGCCCTCCTCTTGGCGCCTCTACAGGCACCAGGTTGAGAGCATTGAGGCTCTGAGGCGTGGGATGAACGTCGTTCTCACGGCCAAGACGGGCTCCGGCAAGACCGAGGCATGGGCCCTCGCGGCGCTAGCCGAGGGTTGGCGCGTTCTAGCAGTATACCCGACGCTAGCCTTGGCCGCGGATCAGATACAGCGTCTCGAGAGATACTATGAGGCTGCGGGTTACGGCAGGGACGTCGTGGTTAGACTCGATAGGCCTACGCTAGACCGCCACGGCCCCGCCGCGCTCCACCGCCTTCTCTCCTCTGCGCGCGTTGTCGTCACAAACCCCGCCTTCCTTATGGCCGAGTTGAAGAGGATGGTCTCCGGCCGCTCCATGCTAGCGGGCTTCCTCTCTCGCGTCGACCTGGTGGTGTTGGATGAGCTCGACTTCTATGGCCCTAGGGGGGCTCACCTCCTTCTCGCCATGCTCGAGATAATCTCGAGGTATGTCGCGAGAGAGCCTCCGAGAGTGGCGGTGCTCACGGCAACCCTGGGCAACCCGGGGGAGTTGGCGGCGCTCCTCGAGAGGATAACGGGTAGGAAGAGTATAGTGGTGACCGGCAGCCCACGGAAGCCCCCGAACCGCTACATACTCGTGCTGGGCAAGGGCCTCGATGCCCTGATGAGGTTTGTTCGTCAGCATCTCCCACAGATCGAGCCCAGGTTTCCAAGGATACGCGAGCTCCTCGAGGATGAGGAGCTTTTTGCCGAGCAGGCTTACGAGGTCTACGAGGCCCTCGAGGCTCTGGGTCTTCGCCCGCCCCGGCCCGCCCTCGATCCCGTCGAGATACTCGCGACCATACTCGATACCGACGAGGATGGCGTGACCCTAGTCTTCACGAGGAGTATTAGGCACGCTGAGAGGCTCTACAGGAGTCTCGTGGGGAGGGGTGAGCGGTACAAGAGGCTTGCGGCTACACATCATCACCTAGTCCCGAAGGCTAGGCGTGAGGAGATAGAGGAGGCTGCTAGGAGTGGTAGGCTGCGCCTAATCATAACGGTTCGGACCCTAGCTCAGGGCATTGACATCGGGACAGTGGTTCGCGTCGTGCACGTCGGGCTCCCGGTGGATACTAGGGAGTTCCATCAGAGGGAGGGTAGGAAGGGTAGACGCCGCGAGATACCATTCACCGAGTCGATCCTGGTGCCTCAGGGGCTATGGGACTCGAAGCTCCTCCGCGCCGGCGCTGAGGCCGTGAAAGAGTGGACTAGGCTCCCGCTCGAGAAGCTCTACATCAACCCGCGGAACGCGTACATGCTCCTCTTCAAGAGCCTCTGGAAGGTGCTCCGCCGCCTGCAGCTCGACCGCGAGGAGGAGGAGTTGCTGTGGCGCCTCGGCCTCGTGACGATAAGGTCGACGCTGGCCGGGGATTTGCTATGGCTTAGCGAGAAGGGGCAGAGGGTGTGGAACAACCTGGGCTTCTACGAGTATGGGCCGCCCTACGGCTACAAGAGGTTTATCAGGAGGGATGGGAGGGAGGAGAGGGTTCCAGAGGAGGTCTCGATACGCGAGGCTGTCGAGAGGCTGCAGCCGGGCTGCTACGATTATAGCACCAACGCTCTCGTCGTCGAGCATGATGCTGGTAGGCTGCGCATAATAGAGGAGCCTGTGGATAAGGCTGTGGAGAGGTACGAGTGGGCTAGGAAGGCTCTAGGCGAGTACGAGGACGTGAAGAGCGTGTGGCGCGAGAGGCCCGAGATAGCGGCTGACATGATGTACGGCCGTGTGGCCACCCACGTGGTCCTCCGCGTCGAGGCCCCGGTGGCGGGCTTCGGCCCCCTAGTAGAGCTCCCGGTTGGTGTGGAGTGGGTTGTTGAGAGTAGGAGGCCCCGCCTCTCTCGCACCGGGAGAGTGTACCACGAGGTCTACACGATACCGCTGGACGTCCCGACGTCCGGCAAGTACAACGACTACACCTATGGCTACGTGATAGAGGTGCCGAGCGACACGGACAACCTCGAGATAGAGGCTGGCTTGGCTTACCTCCAGGTGTACCTGAGGCTCAGCGAGTACGGTATACCGCTAGGCCTTCTCAACTACTCGATAATGCCCGCCGGCATCGTGAAGAGGATACACATCTGGGAGACGGAGCCCGCCGGCATCATAGAGGGTCTAGACTGGGCTAGCATTGCGAGGAAGGTGGAGGAGTTCAAGCCCACGCCCCTCGCGCTAACACTCCTAGCCGCCATAGACCCCGGCGTCTATAACGCCGTGTCGCAGAACGATAAGCTGATAGACGCTCTCCCCAGGTATGCTGCGCGCATAGCGAGGCTGATTGGAGGCGTTAGGAGCATAGAGCTGGGTGGCATCCGCGTCGAGTGCGGGAAGCCGAGCCCGGAGGACAAGATAGCAACCATACTCGTGCTACACGAGAAGGTTGACGCGGGTCGCACGTACTTCGTGGACGTGATAGCCGTTCATGACGGTAGGAGGCCTAGCATAGAGACTCTCGTCTACGAGCCCGGGGTCACCAGCGGCTACGAGGTTAGCGTGAAGCTCTTCGGCGTACTGGGGAGGCTATTCAAGGAGGGCTACCGCGTCTACCACTATGGCCAGGAGAGGCTCATCACGAACCTACTCTCCGGGGCCTACATGGGCTACCTTATAGTAGAGCAGGCGAAGAAGGAGGGGAGGCTCATAGACCTAGCCGAGGCTATAAGACAGAGGCTTGGTGAGGTGCCCCTCGCCGCCCTGGGCTCGGTGGGCGCGAGGCTAGCGAGGAAGACCAGCGCCTACGGGGAGGAGCTGCAGGAGGCGGCTCGGAGGGCTCGAGAGGCTCGAGACCCTAAGCCCTTCGCGAAGGTCCTAGAGAAGATAGCGGCGGAGACGCTAGACGCCCTCCACTGTATAGCCCTTGCCCTCGAGAAGGGTAGGATCGAGAGAGTCGAGAAGAGAGAGGAAAGAGGCTAACACACCCAAGTCTATGACGTCGCCCGCTGTGCAACCCTCTATCACGGCGAGCCTCTGGTCGGCGGGTTTCGAGCCGCAACGCCTCCTCAGGAGGCCCGAGTCCATGGCATAGACGCGGAGGGCCTCCCAGAACGCGGTGACCGGGTTTGACGCGAGACTCTGGGCCCTAGGGAGGCCCTCCACGAGGTCGCGGTATGCTAGACTCGTCTCGCCCGCCACCGTCAGCACCTCGCCAAGCTTCACCCTCTTCTCGAGAGCCTCTAGGGGTGAGCAAGGGTTAGTGGCGTCGGGGAGACCCGAGTAGCCGAGGCGGTGGAGGTAGCCTGGCTGCGAGACCGTGATTATAGCGTAGAGGAGTGCGGCTCCCAGCCCGTCATCCTCCCATACTATGCGCGCGACCGCCTCCGGCTCCTCCCCCCTACCCACCGTGTACGCGACCAGCGACAGGGGCACTAGAGCACCCTGAGCAAGGCTCCCCGGTTGTAGCGTCGCGGCCCCCAGTGCCGCCAGGAGAGCGGTCCATGGCTCCCTCCTCCTAGCCCCCGCGGTGCACGCGGCCGCCGCCGTGCTCCACGCTATGCCGGGTACCGCTGCCATGCGTAGAGGGTTTAGCCTCCTCCTGCCCCACAGGCCGCCCACGCCGTATGGCTTCTCGAGCACCGCGTCTAGTCCAGTAGCCCAGGCCGCCGCGAGGGCAACCCTGATGCACTCCTCCTCGATGCTATCCAGTAGTGAGCGTATGGCGTGGGCGCGTAGCGCCTCATAATCGCAGTGCTCTATACTCCTCCTCACCTCGCCTCGATGTACTCGTGTACGAGTCGCGAAGGGCATTAGCCTACACCAGCTTCTCTAACCGAGTAGATGGGGTCCGGTTACAGTGGCTATAGTCGAGGAGAGGGGGACTGAGGCTCCGCTAGACCCCCGCGAGGAGTTCCTGGAGTTCCTCCGCAGCTTCCGCGACAAGACGGGGGCCTACAAGTACCGTGAGAGAGTGCGCAGCATGATATCTATGGGCGGCAAGAGCCTCATAGTGGACTACGCGGACCTCTACACCTACAACCATAGGCTTGCAAAGCTCCTCGTCAACGAGCCGGACACCACGCTCAAGGCCTTCTCGGAGGCGTTGAGGGAGTACGTGGAGAGGGAGGAGCCAGAGTACCTCGAGAGGGTTGACAAGTTTGTCGTGCGCATCAGCGGCTTGCTGCAGACCACGAGCCTCCGCAGGATAAGAAGCAACTTGATAGGCAAACTCGTGATGATAGAGGGTATTCTCGTGAGGGCGACGCCGGTCAAAGAGAAGCTGGTTAGGATTCGCTTCAAACACGTCCACCCCGAGTGCGGCGAGGAGTTCGACTGGCCTCTTGAGGGTGAGCTCTCGCCGCTAGACGAGATAGAGAAGCCGAAAGTGTGCCCCGTCTGCGGGAAGAGCGGCGGGAGCTTCCGCATAATATACGAGAAGTCAAAGATGGTCGACTGGCAGAAGATTGTGGTGCAGGAGAGGCCGGAGGAGGTTCCACCAGGCCAGCTGCCCAGGAGCATAGAGGTAGTACTCACGGACGAGCTCGTCGACGCCGCCAGGCCGGGTGACAGGGTGGTCGTCGTTGGCGTTGTGAGGGTGAGGCCCGACACCACCCTCGGCAAGAAGAGGGGCATCTTCGACCTCTACATAGAGGCTAACAACATAGAGGTCTCTCAGAAGGTGCTCGAGGAGGTCGTGATAACGCGCGAGGACGAGGAGCGCATAAGGGCGCTTGCGCGCGACCCGTGGATAAGGAAGAAGATTGTCGCGAGCATAGCCCCAACCATATACGGCATGTGGGACATCAAAGAGGCTATAGCGTTGGCCCTCTTCGGCGGCGTCCCGAAGCAGTATAAGGACGGCACGAGGCGCAGGGGTGACATACACGTACTCCTCATAGGAGACCCGGGTACTGCGAAGAGCCAGCTTCTACAATACGTGGTTAAGATAGCGCCACGCGCAATCTACACCACGGGCAAGGGCGCCACGGCCGCCGGCCTGACGGCCGCGGTTATCAAGGACAAGACGACCGGCGAGTACTACCTGGAAGCCGGTGCCCTTGTGCTCGCGGATGGGGGCGTAGCCGCGATAGACGAGATTGACAAGATGAGGG
>CAZTIR010000078.1:0-5239 GCA_964613695.1 uncultured Desulfurococcales archaeon
CCACGGCGGCGCCGCCGCAGAGAACACTAAGAAGAAGCTGATGGAGGTTCACCCTAATGTGGAGAAGGTCCTGAGCATATGGGGCACCACCGACGGCCACATTGCCGTCGAGCCGCCGGACGCTCCGGGCACGCTCCTCATCTACGAGGACGTGGAGATATTTGACGTGATAGCGCCCGGCAGCTACGAGGACAAGCCCACCGGCGAGCCTGCTGGCGAGGGCGAGCGCGGAGAGCTGATAGCCACGCTACTCTACCACTACACGATGCCCCTCATACGCTACAGCCTAGGCGATTACGTGAAGAACGAGTTCATATGCGAGCCTACGCCCGAGTACGGGATAACCCACTGCAGGTTCGCAGAGCTCATACCGGGCCGCGTCGAGTGGATGTTCAGGGTTAAGGGCAAGCTCCTCTTCCCGATAATAGTCGAGGACGCTATCAACGAGATACCGGACACCACCGGCGCCTACAACATAATAGTCTACGCGGACGAGATGGACAAGCTCAAGATAAGAATCGAGACCAAGAGAAAGCTCCCGGTGGACCCGGAGTACGACAGGAAGGCTAGGGAGATACTCGCGGCGAGACTGGGCCTAAGCCCCGACGACATCGAGATCGAGTGGGTGGAGCCTGGCAAGACCGTCTGGAAGGGCTACAAGCTACAAGTCTTCCTAGACCAGAGGAAGAAGTAGCCTCCCCTACCTACTACTCTCGCTGTTTTCCAGGCCCTGTCTCCACTCGCTCAAAGGGGTGTAGACGCCTCCTTGCAGCCCCTCGTCGCGGTCATAGACTATGGTGTTGGTAACAGGTTTAGCATACAGGCTGGGCTCCGGAGGGCTGGAGCCCGCCCACTCCTGACAAGGGATCCGAGGATAGTCGGGGATGCTGATGGTATAGTGTTGCCCGGGGTTGGCTCCTTCCCCGCCGCTATGAGGGTTATGGAGGAGACGGGGATACTCGACGTTATACGCGGGCATGTGAGGGCTGGCAAGCCCCTGCTCGGGGTCTGCCTCGGGATGCAGCTCTTGTTCGAGGAGAGTAGCGAGTGGGGTGGGTCGAGGGGGCTGGGGCTCCTGCCCGGCAGGGTTGTAGAGCTCCCGACATGGCATAAGCCGCACATGGCTTGGAGTAGGGTGTGGAGGGTCTCCGAGTCTAGGCTACTCCGTGGCGTCGAGCACGGAGCCTACTTCTACTTCGCTCACAGCTACTATGCTGAAACCCGCGGCGAGCATGTTAAGGCCTACTCCGTGCACCGTGGCTTCCGGTTCCCGGCTGTAGTCGAGAAGCACCCCGTGTACGGAACCCAGTTCCACCCCGAGAAGAGCGGCGGCGTTGGAAGGCTCGTGCTCCGCAACTGGGTTGGTGTCGTGGAGGAGGTGGCGCGTGGTTGAGACTGTTCACCCGCGAGGAGGCTGAGAGGATAGCCTCTAGGCTAAACTACAGGCACCGTGACGGGACCGTCGTGGCCGTGGTGCAGGATGCTCGTAACAACGAGGTGCTCATGGTCGGGTTCATGAATAGGGAGGCCCTGGTCCTCACCCTCACCACGGGCTTCGTTCACTTCTGGAGCACTAGCAGGAAGAGGATATGGATGAAGGGGGAGACGAGCGGCAACCGTCTAAGACTAGTAGGGATACTCGTAGACTGCGACCTGGATGCCGTGCTTGTGAGGGTTGTGCCGGAGGGCCCCGTCTGCCACACGGGGCACACCTCCTGCTTCTACAGGAGACTCGTGGACGGGAAGGCTTGGGACTACGAGTGGGGCGTGTGGCGCGAGCTGGAGAGGGACTAGCTAGCGTGTATATCCTCCCCTCCCCGCGTGCACGGGATGGGCTAGGAGACCGTGAGCATAGTCTATGGCGGCGAGGATCCTACCCGAGAGTGGGGCGGTTGCGCCAAGAGGGCTATCAGTAGGCTACCCGAGCCCCGCAAGCTCGTAGCCTGGGGGGAGGAGCGTTACGATTACACAGCGCTCCTTGAGAGTGGCGAGGGGTTCCCCGAGAGGGCGAGGTATACTCTAGTCGCCCTCGGGGCCCACCGCGTCTACGAGACCGACGACATACTCGACGGCTTTAACGTGCTGTGGCGCGCCCTGAGGGGTCGTGGATGTGTGACACTCCCCTGTAGGAGCATGCTCTTCGGTGTGGTCTCCTACGAGGCTGTCGCGGGTGTTGAGCCCTGGCTGGCCCCCAAGCTCCGCCGCCACCCCTGGCCAGTAGTCCGCGTCTTCGAGCCGGAGGTCCTCGTGGTCTATGACAGGCTTGCTGGGAGGGGCTACGTGTGCCCGGGTGACGCGGAGCTGGGCGAGGCCGAGATTGGGGGCTTTGAGCCGGCGCGCGGCCTAGTCTATGAGACTCCGAGGGAGGATTTCGAGGCGTGGGTTAGGGAGGCTAAGAGGCTGATAGAGGAGGGGGAGTTCTTCCAGATAGTCTTGTCTAGGGTCGAGAGGTACGAGTATCGTGGCCCGCCCCTAGCCCTCTACGCTAGGCTCGCGGAGGGCAACCCCAGCCCCTACATGTTCTACATAAGGATGGGTGACGTGTGGATAGCGGGGACTAGCCCGGAGCTGCTCGTGAAGATGAGCCTGGGTAGGGCTGAGACGCACCCTATAGCCGGGACTAGACCGCGTGGCAAGACGCCAGAGGAGGATATAGCCCTTGAGGAGGAGATGCTCAGGGATGAGAAGGAGAGAGCAGAGCACATGATGCTCGTCGACCTCGCCCGCAACGACCTGGGTAGGGTAGCCGTGCCCGGCACCGTGAGGGTAACGTCGCTCATGGACGTGGAGAAGTATAGCCACGTTCAGCACATAGTGAGCCGGGTCGAGGCCCTCGTAAGGCCCGGACTCCTCTACTCAGACGTCCTCGCCGCCGCCTTCCCGGCCGGGACCGTCTCCGGGGCCCCGAAGACGAGGGCAATGGAGTACATAGCGGTGCTCGAGGATGAGCCCCGCGGCCCCTACGCGGGCGCCGTAGGCGTCTACGCCGAGTACGCGGGCGAGACCGCCATAGTGATTAGGAGCGTCTGGAGCTACGAGGATGGCGTGGTGGAGGCTAGGGCTGGTGCGGGGATAGTCTATGATAGTGTCCCGGAGCGCGAGTACATGGAGACCGTGCACAAGATAATGGCTGTGAGGAGGGCCCTGGGGGTGGCGTAGGCGTGGCCGACACCCTCGTGCTCGTGATAGACAACTATGACAGCTTCGTCTATAACCTCGTCGACGTGCTGGCGAACCTCGGCGCGAGGAGCATAGTGGTGAGGAACGATGAGATAACGGTGCGTGGGGTCGAGAGGATGAACCCGGACCGTATCATAATCTCGCCGGGCCCCGGCTCGCCCCTCAAACCCCGAGACGTGGGCATCTCGATAGAGGTTGTGAGGAGGCTCGGCTGGAGGATACCAATACTAGGCGTCTGCCTAGGCCACCAGGTGATAGGCGTGGCGTACGGGGCTAGGGTGAGGAGGGCCAAGAGGATAATGCACGGGAAGACGGACACGATAATCCACGAGGGTGGTAAGCTCTACCGTGGAGTACCCAGAGAGTTCACAGCCATGAGGTACCATAGCCTAGTCATAGACGACCTGCCCCCAGTGCTGAGGGTCGAGGCCAGGAGCGCCACCGACGGCGAGATAATGGGGGTGAGGCACGTTGAGCACCCCGTTCACGGCGTCCAGTTCCACCCGGAGAGCATCGGTACACCACACGGCCCCCAGATACTCAAGAACTTCCTAGACGACCCGTGGTGAGGCTACCAGAGCAGCCTATACGCGAGAACAGCCAGGAGCAGCACAGCCGAGGCCAGCACGGCGACGCTGTTCAACAGGGGGTGGTTGTAGGGGAGGGAGGCTAGCCTAAACCTCCTCCCCGAGAACGGGCTCCTATACACGCCACCCTCGGTCACGGCGTCGAGCAGCAAGTGGCTATAGGCGCCCACGAGCACCGATGCAGCAGCGCGCAGCGCGTCGCCGGGAGGCGCCTGGAGGAGGGGCGGGAGTAGGAGGGGTAGGGAGAAGAGGAGGGGGCCCACCGGGCTATGGCTGAGCCTAGTCCTCCTAGGGTAGGGCCTAGACTCGTGACCCAACATGTCGACCGCAAGGTTAGCAACTATAGCCGAGACGACCGCGTACCACGTGCAGTCCAGCCCACACCCCAGCAGCAGCGCGACAGCAGCAGCAAGACTACCGCCGACAGCTATGTGGGTAGAGAGCTTCAACCCTTAACCCACCCTGTGAGAGGAAGCCCACAACATTCCTAGTCTATTGCCAGGAGCACAACGTTATATAATGGTATGGTTTCGTGTGAGCGCCTATAGTCCAGGGTATGGTCTTAACCGCCTCCCGCCTAAGCGGGTTTGTGGAACCGTATTTCTCCCCGCCGTGGGGCTGTCCTCGAGGCTACGAGCATGGCGAGCGGCGAGCACGCCACACTCCTCGAGAAGCGGGCTAGCGTGTTCCGCAGAGTAGCTAGAGGCTGATAGAGGAGCGCAGCTACGACATCGCGGTCTCCTCTCGAGCAGGCGGCCCAGCCACGCACCGAGGAGCCGCTCTTCAAGCTCTTCGGGGAGGCTCCGAGGATACACGGTCTACGAGAGCCCACCGGGCTACTCTCCGCTAATCTCCTCGAGGCGGGTCCCCGCGGCCGAGAACCGCAGCCTCCCATGGCTCCTAGAGGAGGCGTACACCACCGCGAGGTGCGGGGAGAGGAGGTATACGCGCAGAGAGGCAATAGAACCGGATAGGCTTGTAGACCGGCTCTGGAGCCTCCTCGAGGGGAAGGTGGAGTCGAGCGTCTACAGCGGGGCCTCATGGTGGGGAGGCTTAGGAGGCTCCTAGCCTGGAGGCGCTACGCCAGGATAGCTGCCGAGGCCGCCCGCGAGGCCCACGGGGAGAGGATCGGGGTCTGCATCGTTAGAGGGGTTGCCGAGGAGAGGCTCACAGCCCTAAGCGACATAGACATACTCGTAGTGCTGCCCCGCGAGCCTAGGCCCGGAGAAGAGGCGAGGACATCACGAGCAACCTACGAGAAGGCTGTGGCGAAGGGTATGCCCTGGGACTACCCCTAGACCTCCGCACAGCGGGCCCCGAGACGAGGAGGATGTACGAGAGGGTGGCGAGACACGCGATACGAATAACCTAGCCACTGCGTCCCGCAAGCCTCCTAATCTCCCTCAAAGCCTCCCTAAAGCCAATCTCACCCCTCAACCACCGCTCATACACCCTCACAGCCCTCCAGAACC
>CAZTIR010000079.1:0-5226 GCA_964613695.1 uncultured Desulfurococcales archaeon
GAGGCTAGGAGCTCGTCGGGGTGTAGCTCGTAGCAGCAGGCTGGGTACTCCTCGGCCCTCTCGTAGGGCACCAGCACGAGGAGATCGGAGAGGTAGAGCCACTCGATGCCCCGGGGCCCGGCCCCGTCCCAGAGGCCGAGTCTCCTCAGGAGACCCCTCACCTTCCTCGAGGTGGGGCTCAGCGTGTAGGGCTTCACGTTGCTACAGGGCGTGACGAGCACCACGCCGTAGCGCGGCCCCCACTCCTCGAGCAGCCAACGATGCCAGGCTTTGACGGCAGGGTGCTCGAAGGCACGAAGCCCAACAAGACCCGGGTCAACGCCCCTATAGTGGCGGGGCGGGAAGCGGCCATCAGGATCCTTTCTAATAGTGAGCCTCGACAAGGAGTGCGTTACCTCCTTGTACCCCTGAGCAATACCAGTAGGTTAAGTTGCTATACTGCTGTCAACAGCATCACTATTTTATTTCTGTTAACGCGTGGGCTAAGCGTGGTCTGGGGTTATGACGGACGAGCAACGTAGAAGTGCTCTTAAGCTCATAGGGGCGGGTGTCGCAGGCCTCGTTGTAGGCGCCGCCCTGGGCTACGGTGCCGCAACGCTATCCGCTCCCAAGGCCGGTACGCGTACCGTAACGGTTACGAAGACTGTTACGCGCGAAGCGGCTAAAGCGGCTTCCAGAGCCCCGGATAAGATACGTGTTGCTATCGTCACCTTCCTCTCTGGCGCCGCGGCCTCGTACTTCGGCCAGGATGCCGCAAACGCAGCTAAAATGCTGATGGATTGGATTAACGGCGAGGGTGGCATTGCGGGCAAGGTTCGCATCGAGTATAAGATATTTGATGAGAGCGGGGGTCCCAGCAAGAACGTGGAGCTTTACAAGAGGCTCGTTAGGCAGGAGAAGTACGACTTTGTCATCGGGTATATCTCGAGCGCCGACTGTAAGGCCGTGGCGCCGGTCGCCGAGGAGGAGGGCGTTATAACGATACTCTTCGACTGCGGCACCTACGAGATATTCGAGGACGTGAAGAACCACCGTATAAAGAAGCTAGAGTACGTGTTCAGGACTGCAGCCCACCTTGCGATAGATGCCATTGGCGCAGCCCTCTACGCGCTCCTCGTCAAGCCGGATCTCAAGACGATAGCGGGCATAAACCAGGATTACGCCTGGGGCAGGAACAACTGGGAGATATTCAAGACGGTTATAAAGAGGCTTAAGCCCGACGTTGAAGTGGTTCTCGAGCTCTTCCCCAAGCTCTTCAAGGGCAACTACCAGAGCGAGATAACACAGCTCCAACAGTACAAACCCGACGTGATATTCACTAGCTTCTGGGGAGGCGACGCCATAAACCTCATGAGGCAGGCTGCCCAGGTGGGCTTGCACAAGAAGAGCCTCATGATATTCAACGCTGGGGAGACCGTGCTACCGGCTCTGGGCGCCGAGCTGCCCGAGGGCATAGTGATTGGCAGCAGGGGACCGCACTACTGGGAGTACCCGGGCTACGACAAGAACCCGCTCCTCAAGAAGTTCGTCGAAGAGTATGAGAAGCGCTATGGCCGCCCACCTGTCTACCCATGCTTCCACATGTACCAGGCTATCTACGGGCTGAAACACGCGATAGAGAGGGCTATGGCCGTTACCGGCAAGTGGCCAGACGAGGAGGAGATAATCAGGGCGTTCGAGGGCCTCGCGTACCCGACGCCCAACGGCTACCTCATCATGAGGGATGACCACCAGGCCGTTGAGCCAGCGCTGTTCGGCATAACGGCCGTTGAGAATGGGAAGCCCAAGCTGAAGAACATCAAGGTGATACCCGCGGAGCTCTCCTTCCCGCCACCTGGCCTGACCACGCTAGACTGGATAAACCAGTGGACAAAACCACCCATAATAGCTTGACAACCTCGCCGGGTGGACGTGTTGCCCAATATCAGTATTCCCGCGCTACTCACCGACGTGGCTATAAGCACTGCACGGTTTTTCATCATATCAGTCGGTCTTAACCTAGTGCTAGGCGTGTTGGGTATACTTAACCTCACACACGGGGCCCTGGTAGCGCTCGGGATGTACGTCGCTGCCAGTGCCGCTCTCGCCGCGTACAAGGCTCTGGGGCCCATACCCGCCCTCATAGTCATGATACTAGCGTCGCTCGCCGCCGGGTTCGCGGTAGGAGCCCTGCTCCACACGTCATTGCTAAGATGGCTTCTCGACCGCGAGGATATGGAGCAGCTTATCGCTACTTTCGCGGCCTTCTTGATAATGGAGGATGTTTTCAAAGCCGTATGGGGCACGAGGAGCTACACAGCACCACTCGGCCTCCAGAATCTATTCGGCGTTGTCAACGTGGGTGGCGTAGTGTATCCCGGCTACCAGCTCTTCACCATAGCAGCCGCGCTTGCAATAGGCGCCGTACTCTACCTAATACTGTATAGGACGAGGGCTGGCCTCGTACTGAGAGCGCTTATGCACGAGAGGGAGGTGCTCCAAGCGTATGGTGCCAGGGTAGGGCTCTACTATGCACTAGCCGTGGGGCTGGGGGCCGCGATAACCACTGTGGCTGGCTCCGTACTCTTCCTGGGTCAGAGCGTCGAGCCGGGCATAGCAGCCGATTTCCTAGCCACAGCCTTCGCCATAGTAGTCATAGGGGGGCTTGGCAGCCTGCCGGGGACGGCTGTAGCATCCTTCCTAGCGGCCCTGGCCGACGTTTTGAGCACCTACTTTGCGCCGCAGCTCGAGAAGATAGCTATCTACCTCCTTATGCTCATAGTCCTGGCTGTAAGGCCGGAGGGCCTCATGGGCGCTAGGAGGGTGAGAGTGGCTTGAAGCGCAGAGACATTGTACTCTACGCGCTGCTAGCCGTATACGCTATCCTCCCTTGGGTGCCAGGGGTAGGCGTCACCACTGCAGGGCTCGCCATAGCGACAGGCTTGGCTGCGATCGGCTTAGCGCTCCTCATGGGGCACGCTGGCCTCGTCTCCTTTGGCCACGGCTTCTTCTACGCCATCGGCGCCTATACTGTGGCCATGGTGCTCAACTACACTAGTCTCCACGAGATGCTCCTACTACTCCCCCTGGCCGTCATAGCATCGTTAGCGGTTGCGGCACTCGTGGGGCCTATAGTCGTGCGCCACCGTGGAGTATACTTCGCGATGATAACGTTGACTCTTGGCCAGCTCCTCTACGGCGCACTACTCCAGTTCTATGATATCACGGGGGGTAGTGACGGGCTCCCAGTGACAGGCTACACGGTGGCGGGCGTTAGCGCCGAGAACCTAAGACCATACCTAGTATACTATGTTGGCTTCGTGCTGCTCGCGCTGGTCGCGCTCGGGTATAGGAGGCTCCTCTACACACCCTTCGCCCACATCCTCCGAGCCGCGCGTGACGATGAGCACCGCGTGGTTGCGCTGGGTGTGAAGCCCTCCACGGTGTACTACGCGGCGTTCATACTGAGTGCTGGTCTAGCCGGCCTAGGTGGAGCTATCCACGCCTTCATAGTCGAGCATGTGACCCCCCAGCTCTCCTACTGGGAGTTCTCGGGGGAGCTCGCCTTCATAGCGCTCCTCGGCGGCGTCACCGGGGCCGCTGGCCCCCTGCTGGGCTCCCTGGTGTACCAGGTGGCGTATGCCGAGCTGTACCAGTATATACCCGAGTACTGGAGGATGACCCTCGGCGCCCTACTACTAGTGATTATATTCGCCGCGGCTGGTGGACTAGAGGGGCTGCTGGCGAGGCTGCGGGGCCTTGCCCCTCTTGTCGGTGGAGCGGGTGAGCGTGGTATTCGGGAGCTTCCGGGCGCTCGACAGGGTGAGCGTGTCGGTAGAGGAGGGTGAGAGGCTGGCCCTCGTGGGCCCCAACGGCGCCGGCAAGACGACGCTAGTGAACGTTATAACGGGGTACGTGAAGCCCTCGGAGGGCCGCATAGTCTTCCGGGGCAGGGACGTGACGAGGCTCGATGCGTGGCGCAGGGTTAGGCTAGGCATCGCCCGCTCCTTCCAGCTCCCAAGGTTATTCTGGAAGCAGACTGTGCTAGAGAATGTAGCCGCCGCGGTTGCAGCCAGGAGGGGCCTAGCCCTCGACATGGTAAGCATGCCAGACGAGGTGTACGAGGAGGCCCGACGCCTGCTAGTCATGGTGGGCCTGGAGGATAAGGCACACCTCCCAGTCGCCTCACTATCAGCTGGCGAGCGTAAGGTGCTCGACGTCCTCATGGCCCTCGCTCTTAGACCCAAACTCCTCCTGCTCGACGAGCCCACGAGCGGCGTCGCCACGGAGGATAAGAGGAGCGTTATGAACGCGATAACGGAGGCGGTAAAGCGCATAGGGAGTACAGTAGTGTTCGTGGAGCACGACATCGAGATTGTCAGGGAGTATGCCAGCCGCGTAACAGTGCTCATAGACGGCAGGATAGCTATCGAGGGGAGGCCCGACGAGGTGCTCGAGCACCCCCTCGTGAGAGAACACCTGGGTGTCGCACAATGACCCTACGCGTCGAGAACCTACACGCAGAGATAGGCGGAGTGGAGGTGCTGAGGGGCGTCACGCTAGAGCTGAGGGAGGGCATGGTAGTAGGCCTACTGGGCCCAAACGGAGCCGGCAAGACCACAACCATACGCTCCATCCTAGGCTTCACCCGCATAACGAGAGGAAGGATAACCATAGGCAGCAGGGACATCACGAGGCATAGGCCGGAGGAGAACCCGCGCCTAGGCATATCATGGAGCCCGGAAGATAGGCGACTAATCCCCTTCCTAACGGGCCTCGAGAACCTCCGGCTCGCCCTGACACTATGGGGGGTGCCGAAGAGAGAGCACGCCGAGAGAATAGAGTGGGTGAAGCGACTCATACCCGGACTAGCACCCCTCCTAGAGAAGCCAGCCGGCAGCCTATCGGGAGGGCAACAGAAGCTACTAGCAGTAGCACGAGCCCTCATAGTCAAGCCGCGCGTCGCACTCCTAGACGAGCCCATGGAGGGCCTCTCAGCCAAAAACGCGGCGATAATGGCCGACGTTATACGCGAATTCGCGAAGGAGACCAGAGCAGCAGTACTAGTAGCAGAGTCCAACGCCCAAGCACTAAGACAGGCAGCGCACCGCATATACCGCATAGAGCGCGGAGCAACCCTAGGCACACTATAAACCTTATACGCTTCCTCCGCACCTCGCCCTCACGGGGGAAGCCGGGTCGTCTAGCGGCCAAGGATGCGGGGCTTTGGCCCCCGTGACCGGGGTT
>CAZTIR010000080.1:0-4929 GCA_964613695.1 uncultured Desulfurococcales archaeon
GCGCCGCTAGACGCGCCTAAGTCCATGATCCTGGATGAACAGTCTTGCAAAGACAGTGCCGTACGGAAGCATTTTTAAGTAAATAATTTACGGGCTTAAAATAATCCGTGCACAAAGGATTAAATTTGCTAATTATATGTAGGCAAGCGCGATTAACGGGACCTACTTTATAAACGGTTTTGGGCGCGGTGAGCATGGGGAAGGTGCATTTGGGGTTGGGCGAGGCTATGAGCGGCATAGGCAAGGGTGAGACCGTGCAACTGAGACTAGTCAACGTGATAATAGCCGCCTACCAATACGCCCTCCACCGCGCCCTGGGCAGCGGCTCCGGCGCGATGACCCAGCTGCTGATATCGTCGCTGGGCGATGAGCTGATAGACCTGCTGCGCGAGGTGGGCATTGACATAATGGGCGAGAGTCTCGAGGATGCTATCAAGCTCGCGCTGCAGGAGTTTGGCATAGCTAGGAGCGTGGAGGTTGTAAAACCCGAGACGAGCAAGGTCGGCGAGGAGTACATCATCAGAATCTATGATAGCGTGTTTAAGGAGATACCCAAGTTCCTGGCGAAGATCGGTGCCCGTTACACTCTGAGCCCAGAGGCGCTGCTGGTAGCTGCTATAGTGAGGGGCTTCCTGCGCAAGAAGGATCCGAACGCGCGTGTAACAGTCAGCGTTGACACCTATGAGCCCGACAAGCCTCTCACGATAAGAGTCAAGATAATACCAAGCGAGAGGAGCGCAACGAGACAGTGAGGATGTGGGTGGTTGAAGGTCCTCAGCCCTTCTACACTCTTAGAGCCTCGCCACGCGGCAGGAGCCGCACTCGCACACGACTCTTACCGTGTGACCCGGTCTCCAGGCTTCTAGAAAGGCGCGTGTCGAGGGAGTCAGCCTCAGCCCCCTGGCCTCCTCTAAGCCGAACCACCTGGCTTCGAGAGCGTCGCTCGAAGCTCTCGCCTCTTCGCCTCCCCCGCGCCCCCAGTAGACGAGTATTAGGAAGTGGTAGTCGCTGCAATAGACCTCGGCTAGACCAGCCAGCCCGAGTATATTCGCGTTAGAGACTCCTGTCTCCTCTCGGAGCTCGCGGAGAGCGGCGGAGAGGCTATCCTCGCCAGCCTCTATCCTGCCCCCCGGGAGGCTCCAGTAGCCCCTGTACGGCTCCGAGCCCCTCCTAACCAGGAGCACCCTATCCTCGCCGTCGAGGAGTATCACGGAGGCGGCTGGGATAGGGTGGTTCAAGGCGCGGGGTCCCCCGCGTGGGAAACAATGTGTGGTGGAGAGGGTTACGTGTGGCGCGGGGCTCCTGGCCCGCAGGGCTTGCAGCATCGGCCCGGTAGGGCCTCAGACCCCTCCGGTGGGGGTTGCTGCATCCACCCCCCGAGCGTCACCGCCCCGATGGTATTCCTCGCGACGGGTCTTCTATTAGGCTTGGTTCGGTTCAGCGTAGAGCCCGACCTCCTCGGGCACGGGCTCTGTCACCTCCTCGGGGGGCTCCGGTAGGGCTATGGTGGTCTTCGTCTCCGTCTCTTCAGCACCGCTCTTCATGCTCTTGGCCGCCTCCTCCAGCAGGACGCTTAGAGTCACGTGTGCCTCCAGGTCGCTCTTCATGCTTGTCACCAGGGCTCTTAGCACCGGGTGATTCTCGGCCTCGAGGATGGCCTCTATCTCCGAGAGCACCTCTATCGCGTAGTTCACGGCTAGCCTATACTCTGCGGCTAGCGAGGAGAGTACTAGGGACACGGGCCTCACACCCTGCTACCAGCATCTAGGCGGCGTTAGCCTAGTTTGTGAGGAGCGGGTGTCTCCCCAGTGTCACCCGGATAAGCCCAGACGCGCTTGGAGCAATAGACCGGTAGGACTAGGGCATGGAGTGCAGAGTCTCAGAGGTCTTCGTGAGCGTGCAGGGAGAGGGCCCGCACCTCGGCACGCCGAGCGTCTTCGTGCGCCTGGCCGGGTGCAACCTCCGGTGCCCATGGTGCGACACGAAGTACTCGTGGAGCGGCGGCAGGGCCATGGACGTTAACGAGCTTGTAAGCCTCTTGGAGAAGCTAGAGTCCGCCACGAGGGCACGGCTACTAGTCTTGACGGGCGGCGAGCCACTACTACAGAGGGACTGCATCGTGGAGCTCCTCCAGGGGCTACGGGGCAGAGGCTCTAGGCTCGCACCCGCCCTCGAGACCAACGGCACGCTGCCGCCCGGCAGGCTCCTCGGGCTCCTAGACCACGCGGTGGTATCGCCGAAGCTCTCTAACAGCGGCTACGGGGGCACGAGTAGACCCGAAGCCGCGAGAGTGCACGACGAGTGGTTTAAGGCCTATGAGAGGGGGGCGAGGGTGTACTGGAAGTTCGTTGTGGGCTCACGGCGCGATCTCGAGGAGGTTGACAGGTTCGTCGAGGAGCATGGTTTGAGAGTGGAAGACGTTTGGCTTATGCCCCTCGCGACGAGCATGGAGGAGCAGATGAGGATACTACCCCTGCTCGTAGGCCACGCGGTGATAAAAGGGTATAATGTCACGCCACGCCTCCAGTATCTCGCTGGCGTGCGCTAACCCCTCCTAACGCCGAGGACGACAGCAGAGGCTATCACGGCTATCAACGTGGCGACGGCGACGCCCATCGTTGCAACCTGGTTGCTCTCTAGCGCAGACACTCTCTTCTTGACCTCGGCGCTTAAGCCGCTTATCTTCTGCTCTATGGTGCTCATCCCGCTCGAGACGGTGGACTTGAGTTCACTTAGCATAGCGTTCACCTTATTGATGTCTGCGCTTATCTTGCTCCCTAGCTCCTCAATCTTGCTGGAGAATGCCGAGACGATATCCTCCTTGACGCTCTTAATCTCGCCGCTTAGCGTCTTAACGCCCTCATCAACGCTAGACTTGATGCTCGATTCTATCCTGCTCTCGGCGCTCGCCAGCATACTACCCAGCTTCTTGAAGCTTGTCGCTAGCTCGGTGCTTATCCTGTCTAGCTTCCCGTTCAGCTCCTCCCCCAGCCTCCCCAGGCTACTCTCAACCGCCGCCTTCACGTCTTTGGCGGCGCTTCTAATGCGCTCCTCTAGCGTTTCCGCCGTCGAACCCAGCTTTAGGACGAGCGTGGAGTTCACATCCCTAATGACCCTTATCGCCTTAGCAACGTTCTCGTCGACCACGATACTCGCCGCCACCGTGCCCCTAGCGCTGACGAACCTGGTGTCATACTCGGCTCTTACCATCAGGAGGTGTGTTCCAGGCTTCACGCCACTCGCGATTATAGTGTAGAGGCCAGTGGCATTCCTATACACCTTGACAGGTTTGCCGTCGAGGCTGGCCTCTACCGAGGCGTTCACAGGGCTGCCTCTGAGGGTCACGCGCACCGGCACCCTGAGCGTCGAGCCGGTTACCAGGAGAGCGCCGATACTCACGTCTAGAGCCTCTCTCGTCCTCACACTAACCCTGCTACTGTATAGGGTTTGGAGAGTCTCGGTGAACAGTCTCTCTAGGGAGCTGGGCGTAACTTGTAACGAGGCCTTACCGGGGTTGAGGACGGACATTAGCACCGAGTAGAGTGGTTTCAGGGGCGCGGCGTACACCACGTGCACGCCGGGCTTAGAGTAGGGTATGCTAACCTCGCCGCTCGCATTATAGACGACCCTCACTAGGTTGTTATCGACGTACACGAATACAGGCGAGAACGGAGCCGAGATGAGGTTCAGGCTCCACACCTTCACCCTAAGCACGCCGTTCTCGTAACGCGCTCCAACACCCGCCGCGAGCGCGGGTAGCAGCAGGTACCCGTTCCCCACCTCGGCACCGACTAGCAGGTTGCCGGTTAGCACTCCACCCAGGTGCACTCTAGAACCTGGCCGGAGCGGAGCTACGCTCATGAGAGCCTCGAGCTCATCCAGGAAGTTCTTCACGACGGCTAGCCTTGCCGCCCGCAGCCCCTTAGCCTCTAGCATGAGATACTCGTAGCTTATGGGCTTGAACGCCGGGATTCTACCCACTATCACTAGCGGCCCGTACGCCACACTAGCGTTAACGCTGATTGGGGTGCCGGTTATCCTAGCGTAGCCGCCCTCAGCCCCGTGCTGTACGCGCGGAGCTGGTAGTCTTATCAGCGGGTCGCCCAGCAGCTCAACCTCTAGGACCGTGACCAGGCTTAGGGGTAGAGTGTTTCTAACGCTCACGACCGGGATTGGAGCCTCGTCTGGGATGACGCCAGCGTACCTGTCTGACAGGTACATCACCGCGCCTCTCCAGACGGCCTCTCCGAGCGTCCTCGCGCCCTCACTCCACGCTTTGATAAAGTAGCCGTGCAGCAGTGTAGTGCCGCCAAAGTTCGCTATGACCGTGCCGTTGGTCACGTTGAAGACGGGCGGTGCTACAACCCAGTCGAAAGCCACCCTAGAGTGGCCCACGTAAGCCACGCCGCCCCACGAGGCTACGATAGCTTCTCCGATGCTAACGCCGAGGGGGAACGCTGGAGGCACTAGGTCGGTATCCCAAGCGCCGTTTATACACGCGACGCTCGTGACGATGCCCAGCCTATCCCTCTTAACACTCTTCGAGAGTATGTCACGGGATGTCAACAGGAGGACTGGCGTTATCTCGCCCAGGGTCTTGTTGTAGAAGTAGTCTGCCCAGATGCTCCCCAGGCCATGGGCTATCACGAGTATCCACGCGGGCTGGCTCTCGTTGAGGAACAGGCTGCGGAAGCTCTTCACGGTGTAGTTGCCCAGTATCCTCGTCATGAAGTCAGGCTCTAGACCCTTGAAGGCCTTAAGCCTGACAGTGTACGTTGCCATCATCGCCTCGGCGACTGGCGGCGCGGTGTTGAACGGATGGCTCCCAATTACTAGCACCGTGGGCTCCTTCTGGTACTCCTGGTAGGCTGCAACCTTCTCGAAGTACATCTCGAGGAGGTGGGGGTCACTGAAGGGTATGCGACCGAC
>CAZTIR010000081.1:0-4847 GCA_964613695.1 uncultured Desulfurococcales archaeon
TATAGTAAGAGGCAGAGGAGGCTCCTAATGCAGCTGCTAGGCGCCACGGTACACCCGAGCCCGAGCGAGGTCACAGAGGCTGGCAGGAGGGCGTTGAAAGAGAGGCCCGATCACCCCGGCAGCCTAGGCCTGGCTATAACAGAGGCCGTGGAGTACGTGCTCTCAGGGGAGAAGAGAAGGTACGTGGCGGGCTCCGTTCTCGAGAGCGTGTTAACACACCAGACCGTCATCGGCATGGAGGTGCTCCACCAGCTCCCCGAGGAACCAGACTACATGGTCGCCTGCGTGGGCGGCGGCAGCAACATGGGCGGCTTCACATACCCTGCCCTGGGCATGAAGCTGCGTGGAGAGGGCTTCGAGAAGACGCGCTTCATAGCGGCAGAGGCTCAGGCGGCTCCGAGGCTAAGCAAGGGCGAGTATAGGTACGATGGCCTGGATACCGGGCTCGTGCTTCCACTCGCGAAGATGTACACGCTGGGTAAGGACTACGTACCGCCGCCGATACACGCCGCCGGGCTGAGATACCATGGGGCCGCTCCAAGCCTAAGCCTGCTACGCAAACTCGGCTACATAGAAGCAAGGAGCTATAGCCAAGAGGAGGTGTTCGAAGCGGGCAAGATATTCGCGAGGAGCGAGGGCATAATACCAGCGCCCGAGTCGACCCACGCCATACGCGCTGTGATAGACCTTGCGCGTAGAGCGCCGAGGGGCACGGTCATAGCCTTCAATCTCAGCGGCCACGGGCTGCTCGACACCGACGCCTTTGAGAAGATAGAGTCTCAGATAGTATCGGGCGAGCTCAAACAACACCTAGACTAGGCCGGCTCTAACCACGCGCTGGAGTCCTACCATAGCAGCGGTATTATACTCACGCCTCCGCCGTGGAAACGACCCCGTATGTTGAGCTTGTACCCGCACCTCGGGCAGCGGTTGTCTTTCGTGAGCCTCCAGGCTACTATGTAGAAGCCCCTACGCTCTATCACCTTCTCGCCACAGCGCGGGCAGTATGTATGCTCGAGCGGGTGCCCAGGCACATTCCCTATATAGACGTGCTTGAGGCCCTCCTCCATGGCAACCTTCGCAAGCTTCTCCAGGGTTTCGATGGGGGTTGGCGGTAGCCACGTCAGCTTATAGTCGGGGTGGAAGCGTAGGAGGTGGAAGGGCGTCTCGGGGCCAAGGTTCTCGACTATCCAGCGTGCTAGCCTCCTAACATCCTCCTCCTTGTCGCCGTACTTTGGGACGACTAGGTTCGTTATCTCTATCCACCAGCCCTGCTTCTTCATCTCGAGTATCGCGTCGTATATGGGGCTGGGGTCGGGGACGCCCATAAACCTCTTGTAGAACTCGGGGTTACCCGCACCCTTGAAGTCCACGGTAGCGGCGTCCATGAGGTTTCCTAGCTCGCGTATAGCCTCTGGCGTCCAGTAGCCGTTCGTCACCATTACGTTGAAGAGACCCTCCTTCTTAGCGAGCTTGGCCACGTCATACAAGTACTCGAAGAAGATGTTGGGCTCGTTGTAGGTGTAGGCTATGCCATCGGCGCCGACCATCTTAGCACGCTCCACAACCTCCTCGGGCGGCACAAACTTGCCGTAGAGGCCCTGCTCCAGCCTAGACTGGGATATCTCCCAGTTCTGGCAGAACTGGCAGAAGAAGTTACACCCAACCGTCGATATGGAGAGCACTCCACTACCCGGCTCGAAGTGGTAAAGCGGCTTCTTCTCAATCGGGTCTAGGTTCATGGCGGTAAGCAGGCCGTAGACGAGGGTGTAGAGCTTACCGCCAATATTCTTCCTCACCCCGCAGACGCCGTAGCGGCCAGGCGCTATGATACAACGCCTTGCGCACAGGTTGCAGCGCACGTAGCCCGGCTTATCGGGAACCGGTTCCCATAGCCTAGCCTCGCGCACAAAAGGCTTCCTGAGGAGCTCCTCGTCGCTGGATCCGGTTCTACTAACAGCACTAGATACCAAGCTAACACCCACTACACTTGTTCTACGACAGAGGGAGGCTTATTCAGCCTCTCTTAGAGACTCCGGCAAGCCACTTAAACGTCTCGATGTACACGTTGGCGGGTCTAACGCCCACTATGAAGATCAGCCTCTTGTACTTCTTGCCCCAGATGACAACCGTCGGAGTCCCGCGCACGCCAAGCCTCTCGGCGTCATCAGCGTTTATGTTTGCATTGCAGTTCGTCACGTTATACTTCCTAGCCAGCTTCTCCTCGAAGCTCGCTAGCCTCGTCATGTTCTGCGCGTATCCTAGGATAACCGCGTTGAAGGCATCTAAGCTATACTCTATGAACTTCTTCGCCCCATACTTCTGGTAGACGCAGTGCGCATACCTATGCAGCTTGAATGCCTGGGGGTGTATAATCAGGTCTGCAAAGTAGAGAGTTACTAGACCCTTATCAGCCTCTTTGACCAGCTGCGGTAGCGTACTCTTAGCGAACATTGCGGAGAAGGGGCACAAGTAGTCCCAGTATATCACGGCCTTTACCGGCGCAGCGGTACTACCGTACCTAATAAGCCCGGTCACGTTGGGCGGCTGTAGTGCACGCTCATAACCTGTTATCAAACCAGCCTGGGATAGCAAGTCGTCTATGCGTAGCTGCACCTGCGGTTTTAGAGTGTAGAACCCGTTCCCGAGAGGCACGACGCTCATAGTACCTTGTGTGAGGTTAGCGCTAGACTTAGCGACAAAGGCTGGAAGCACTGAAAGCGTGTCGACGGGTATACCCTGTTTAGCAGCCTCTTCGGGCGTGAGCACCGCTACAGAATAACCCACCCGGGCGGCAAACACGCTGCTAGCCAGAGATACTATGGCCGGCATCAACCTCGGAAAGAGGGTCTTGTTTATCCTCGCTACCGGGCTCTCACCCTCAACGATATAGAGCGTCGCGTTAACAAGGAAGTGATAGGGAGTCGTGTTAAGCGACGCGTGTGCCGCTAGCTGAGCAGCTAGCTGTGCTGTGAGCTCATACGGGAGCATTGGAGCGCCGCGAGGCCCTCTAACTATGAACGCGGCGAGACCAGACACGAGCAGCTTTCTCCTATCAAAGCCCGGCCCGAGCAACACGACCGGGTAGGCTCTAAACTTGACGCGTAGATCGCTTGCGGGCAGTAGGCGAACTGTTAGATTATACGCGTTCTCGAAGAACTTTGCGAGCTCTTGAGCAGTCTTCTTCGTAGCACTGTCATAGACTATTAGGAGGTCAGCCCGCTGGAGGGCACCACCCCGGAACATGCTGAAAACGGCGCTTAGAGACGATATCGCGAATATCACTATAAGGAATATTGCGAGTATCTTACCACTACTCTTCCGCGCCAATATTATACCCTCGGGAGGGAGGCGCCGCTTGAGGACTCATAGCCCTTACGCTACACAAAAATATTTTTGACAGTCGGGCTCCTCCTGAACCCCCTACTTCTTAAACATGAGCGGCGAGACGACTACGGCAGGCTGGGGCTTGCCCTCCGGGCCTGGCACCCAGAGCAGCTTCGACTTGTAAATCTCGACCTTCCTGATCGGGTATATCTTCTTCGCGGCGGCGTGTATCTCGTTAGCAAGCCTGCCGAATAGCATCGCCTGTATCAGCTCGTCGAGTGTCATCTCGGAAGCCCTCCTCGTTATGATCTCGCCCATGATCTTGCGTATCGCCTTCTTCTGGCTCGTCTTGCAACGGTAGCTTGTCAGCACCACGCCCGTGATGCGGAGTCCGTAGCCATCCTTAGTCCAGACGTTGTATATGCCCTGTATCTTACTACTCTTCCTCCTGATGAGGCTCTTCATATAGTCTCGTGCCAGCTCGTGGCCCTTGAACCTCGTGTAGGCTTTCAGGTTCTGCTCGTCCACGTCTATTATCTGGAAGTAGAGGTGTATGTGAACCTGCGAGAAGTCACCAGTTATGTCGAAGAGCGTCACCTCCATAACCCTGCCTATGAGCTTGAGCGGGTCGTCCGCGGGGGTGGTGCCTAGCACTACGCTGCCGAAGACTGGTGGCGCTATAACCTCATACCATTTCTTCAACTTCCACTTGTCTTTGCCAGACGCCCTCCTCGACACGACGCCACCAACCCGACAAGGGTGGCCGCAGCCCACCTCCTATATAGGCTAGCCTCTTCCAAGCTTCTCGAGAAGCTCTCTCCTCAAGTCCCTCTCCTCGACAACCCGCGTCTCCGGGTCGCGCTCCCTCCATATCCTCCCCGAGAACCTGTAGAAGGCTGTCGAAGAGTCTAGCCAACAGTGCGGCTCCATGCCCGCCTTCACGCAGGTCTCGGCTAGGAAGGTCTCCTCGTCCCATAGGTATTCCACTGGCACCTCGGGTAGTAGGAGACCCTGGAACCATCCGCGCTGCGCCACGAGACCGTGGCGGCCTATCTCGAAGGAGCGGAGCCTCTCGAGCGGCTCCCTCGGCAGCTCCTCGAGGGGGCCTAGAACAGACACCTCGAAGGTTACCATGGGGAGCTCCTCTCTCCTCATGGGAGGGAAGCGTGGATCCTCGAAAGCTGCTTGCAGGGCCACGTCTATCACCGCCTCGACGAGGGGTTTGACGGGCTTAACGTAGCCTATGCACCCTCTGAGCTCACGCACATCATAAGATTTGTAGACTTGTATCGTGACGAAGGCCGCGCCAGGCCTGCGTAGCCTGGATGGCGTGTCGCTCGGGGGCTCCATCACCCTACCCGTCTCGAAGTAGTACTCCACAGCCCTCCTGGCTACTCGTACCAGGAACTCGCCCTCCTCGAAGCTAAGCTCCTCCGGCCTAACCTGCTCCACGCTAAAACCCCATAGGTGTTTAGACGAGGAGTGTGAATTATGTAGCCAACCCTCCATGCATTACAAGT
>CAZTIR010000082.1:0-4827 GCA_964613695.1 uncultured Desulfurococcales archaeon
CGCACCATCTCGACCAGCATGCGTGTATACGTCGCTATTGATGACGCGTATATCAGGGTGTTGAGTATAACCCTCTCAGTCTCCAGGATGATGCGCGCGCAGCCAGAGTAGACTAGCAGCTCTCCGCCACGCTCTACACGAGACCCGCTCGGCACCACCTTCTCTACTCTCAAACCCAGCCGGGTGAGGACGTAGGCAAGCTCCTCGGTGCAAGCTGTTACACACCCACTCTCTTCTTTACACACGATCCTGGCTCGAGCCTCCACGCCCTCGGGGATGATGAGCTCCGTTGTCGCGTCCCAGTAGGGCTCATCCTCGCGGAGCCACTCGAGGAAGACATGGTAGAACACTTCTCTACTCACGCACACCTCCCAGCCTCACAGGATGAGCGAGGATTTATGGGGGATTACCGGCCATGCTCTAGTCTTGCGGGTCCCTCCTTGAGGCTAAGCGGCTCCTATGGGCCCATCGTCACCCACGATGAGCTAGAGCGCCTACTCTACACTCTAGCGCGTGCCGTCATCCTGGAGGGTAGGGGTGGGAGGGAGGCACCAGCCGTATTCATCTGGGGGCCTCCCGGGGTAGGCAAGAGCGACACCGTGAAACGCGTTGCGGAGAGGATTGCGAGCGAGTCCGGGAGGACACTACACTACTATGAGGGGTTGAGAACGTATAGGGAGGTTCAGGGGAACCCCGAGAAACACCTAGTTGTCGTGGACTTGAGGGCTTCTCAGATGGAGCCTAGCGACGTCCAGGGGATACCACGCCTCGTCGAGGATAGGGACGCTGTGTATACCGTGTGGGCTGCGCCACTCTGGGCTCGCATCCTCTCACTACCGGGCATAGCGGGCATCCTCTTCCTCGACGAGGTGAACCTGGCATCGCCTTTAGTGCAGGCGGCACTCTACCAGGTTATACTCGAGAGGAGGGTCGGCTCCCTCAAGTTATCCGATCGTGTCTTCGTCGTAGCGGCTGGTAACAGGGAGCAAGTAGACAACCCCTACGCTAAGCCCCTCGCACCACCCCTAGCCAACCGCTTTGTACACGTTACTCTCGAATGCCCCGACGCAAGCACCTGGCTGAAATGGGCCGAAGCTCACGAGATACACCCGTGGATACGCGAGTTCATAATCTCGCAGGCAGCTGGCGGCAGGAACGTTCTCTGCAACCCGCCTCGAGAGACTAGCGACCAGACGGCCTTCCCGACCCCAAGATCCTGGGAGTTTGCTAGCAATCTTCTCAAACAGTGTCAGAGGGTAGGCGGCTGCAAGAAGCTGGATGACAGCGATACGGTGACCATGATAGCCTCTGCGGTGGGCAACAGCGTTGCTAACGAGTGGCTCATCTGGGCTGAGGTTATGAGGGGACTGCCCTCCCCGAAGACGCTGGCCAAGAAGCCGGATAAGCTAGCCGAGGTTCTCGCAACGCTCACTAGCAAAGGGGAGGCTATGGCAGCCTACTATATTCTAGCTAGGGTGGCCTACGCCTCCCTAGAGGAGCCCGAGGTCTACGCGAACCTGTTGATAAGCCTGCCCAACGTGTTGAGAAGAGCGAAGCTAAGCATGGACTATTTCAACGCTGTTGTTAGCCTAACACATCCCCTAGCACGCGAGAAGCTCAAGAAGCTAGAGAGGGAGAAACCCGAGCTCTACAATAAGCTCAGGCGCCTCCTCGAGAGCCATTACGCGCTACAACTGGTGATGTAGGTTGTGGATACCCGGTCTACCAGGCCTCATCGACTGGAAGAGCCTCGTAGAACGCGCGAGATCGAAGATATGTAGTGGTGACCGCGTACTCTGCGGTATACTCCTCTCGCTTAGGCTAGAGGAGGCTAGGGGCCTAGGCACCCTGGGCGTGACTAAGGACGGTAGGCTCTACGCCGATCCAGAGGCTGTCAAGAGGTTTACGCTCGGTGGTAGGAGGCTGGAGGAGCTCGTCAGAGTGCTCATACATGAGGCTCTACACGTGCTCTTCCTACACCCGCAGCGCTGCGAAAAGCTCACGAACAAACAGCTCTGCAACATAGCGGCCGACGCTATAGTAGAGGCTGTGATAGAGGCTGGTCTGCGAGGCGACCCTAGCCTAGCCCGCCTCCTCGGCATCTTCACCGAGTCCGGCACAAGGCTGGCCCCGAGGCACGGCTCTCAATACTATAGGGGTTTGGAGGGGCTTCAGAAGATTCTCGAATCTTGCGGGATCGCGTGGGACCTAGTGCCTGAGATGACGCTCGAAGAGATATACGATAGGCTGGAGAAGTGTGCTAGAAGCAAGAGTGTTAATGTTAAGATAGAGGAGCTCGAGCTTATAGACGCGCATCCTTGGAGCCGCGAGATGCAGGTGGTGGTCAAGCCCTCTGGGGGAGGTGGTAGGGAGAGGCTGGAGGAGATAGCTAAGCTGGCTGCAAAGATGGCCGAGGAGGGCAACAAGGGCGGGGGGCCGCGGGGCCTTGCAGGCAAGTTGCCTGGGATGGCGCCGGGCGAGTGGGAGAGGGTTCTCGAGGAGCTGGGGTTCCGCGCGCGTATAGACTGGCGTCAAATCCTCCACAGGCTTCTCGAGAGGTATGTGCCTCTAGACTATACGTGGCGGAATCCGAGCAGAAGGACGTGGTCTCTAGGCGTCTACCTCCCCGGGCCCCTCAAGAGGGGGTGGAAGCTGGCCGTCATACTCGACACTAGTGGTAGCATCTCGGAGGAAGAGTACCGGGACTTCCTAGCCGCGCTATACCAGCTACTACAGGATAGGCCTGTTGAGAGCATAGTGCTTGTAGAGGGCGATGCCGCTATACAAAAGATACGCGTCTTCACCGACCCGCCTCCACCGGCTGCCATCGAGTGGGCTAGGAGGAGGCGAGGCTATGGCGGCACCAACTTCGCCGCCGTGCTTGACAAGCTTCTCTCGAAACACCCTGATATAGACCTAGTGATATACTTTACCGACGGGTTCGGAAGGTACCCCTCGAAGCCCCCGAGCGTCCCGATAATCTGGGTTATCTCGAAGGAGGGCGTGAAGCCTAGGGACCGCTACTGGCCCCCCTTCGGCCACGTCGTGAGAATCGAGTAGGATAAACGCTTAACGCGTGAAACTGGGCAAGCGCTGCTAGGGTAACGGCTTTGCTGCTCGTGGTTAAGGCCGGGGGCCGTGCACTCGAACAGAATATGGAATCTATACTCGATTCTATAGCGTGGGCCGCGAGACAAGGCCATAAGATCATCTTCGTGCATGGTGGAGGCGACCTGGTGACAGAGTACTCGAGGAGGCTCGGCATCGAGCCTAAGATAATGGTGTCGGCTAGTGGCGTGCGGTTCAGATACACCGACGAGAAGGAGCTGGAGGTGTTCGTCATGGTTCTCGGGGGCTTGTTGAACAAGAGGATTGTCGCGGGTTTGTGGAGGAGGGGTGTGAGGAGCATAGGACTCAGCGGGGCTGACGCGGGGATACTGAGGGCGGAGAGGAAGAAACACGTTATCGTCAAGGACCCCGAGACTGGGAGGAAGCGCCTACTACCGGGAGGCTATACGGGCAAGATACGCGAGGTGGACGTGCACACCCTGAGGCTCCTGCTGGATAACGGCTATACGCTGGTGATAGCACCTCTCGCGATAAGCAATGAGGGCGAGCTCTTGAACGTCGATGGCGACCAGGCCGCAGCCGAGATAGCGAAGGCTGTGAGAGCGGATAAGCTCATCATACTCAGTGACGTCGAGGGCCTGCTCCTAGAGGGGAGGCTTGTCGAGAGGCTAACAGCCGAGGAGGCTAGAAGGATAGTCGAGAAGGTGGGGCCCGGCATGAACAGGAAGATACTCATGGCAGCAGAGGCGGTAGAGGCTGGGGTCGGCGAGGTTGTCATAGGCTCCGGCCTCCTAAAGAACCCGTTGAAGGAGTTGCTAGAGGGTGCCCCGGCAACAAGATTCACGCGGTAAACGAGACCAAAATAACACTAAAACGGATCTGTTAAGGGAAAGGACGCTAACCCTAGATGACCATCCTCTTGAGCTCGCGGGCGAGCCTCTCGTACCTCAGTATATCCTCGCGTGTAAGGCTCGGTGGCACGCTCTTCAAGGCCTTGAGGAAGTGCTCCATGCGCACCGGCTGCGGCCTTAGACCCTTACCCTGTTGCAGCGCCTCCCTAAGCGCTATCATTGCCGCCTCGCGGCACACAGCCTCGATATCGGCGCCGGTGTAGCCCTCCGTCATCTCCGCGAGCTTCTCTAGGTCTACGTCGTCGGCTAGCGGCATCTTCCTCGTGTGTATCCTGAATATCTCTAGCCTTGCCTTCTTGTCGGGCGGCGGCACGTAGATGAGCCTATCGAACCTGCCAGGCCTTAGTAGTGCTGGGTCTAGTATGTCTGGCCTGTTTGTAGCCGCTATCACAACCACGTTCTGGAGCGGCACTATACCATCCATCTCCGTGAGAAGCTGGTTCACAATCCTATCCGTCACGCCGCTGGTATCGTGCCTCATACCCCTCGCCGGCGCTATCGCGTCTATCTCGTCGAAGAAGACTATTGTTGGTGCAACCTGTCTCGCGCGCCTAAATATCTCTCTTATTGCTTTCTCGCTTTCGCCGACCCACTTCGAGAGTATCTCGGGGCCTCTAACGGCTATGAAGTTGGCGCCGCTCTCGGTTGCAGCGGCCTTGGCCAGCAGCGTCTTACCCACACCAGGCGGCCCGAACAACAGGATGCCCTTAGGCGGCCGGATGCCCATCGACTCGAACACCTCTGGGTGCTTCAGAGGCCACTCCACAGCCTCACGAAGCTGCTGCTTAACATCCTCAAGACCACCAATATCATCCCAATGAACCTCAGGAACCTCAACATAGATCTC
>CAZTIR010000083.1:0-4696 GCA_964613695.1 uncultured Desulfurococcales archaeon
CCTAGATATACTCTCGAAGCTGCTCTACGCCACGCGCCTCCGTACCAGCGTGGACACCCAGCTGGTTGTCGGGGTCGCGGGGGAGACCGACCGGGAGCACCTAAGGCTCATGAGGGTGTTGGCGGAGGCTGGCGTAGACGTGGTCTATCATAGCCCCTTCACGCCCATACCTTGGACCCCGCTGGCGGGGAGGAGGCCAACCCCACCCGAGAGGGCGAGAGTACTACACCAGGCTTGGAGGCTGCTCCGCGACTACGGGATAGACGCCAGGCTCATAGAGGACCTCCTGGACGACCGGGACATGCTGCCACGGGCCAAGGACCTGAAGGAGGAGGTGGCTAGGAGGCACCCCGAGCTATACCCGGTAGACCCGTGGAGCGCTACCCGGGAGCAGCTCCTACTGGTGCCAGGCATAGGCCCCCGAACCGCAGATGCAATCCTACGCGAGAGGGGGAGGGGAGCGCTAACAATCGAGAAGCTTAGGAAGCTACTAGGCCCGCGCTGGACGAGAGCAGCCAAGTACCTAGACCTTAGCAGCCCGAGACGCTAACACCTCTAAGGCCCCGTGCGTGAACCACACTCGTGTTATATCCGGCTCGTGGATAGAAGCCGCCGAGGCCCTAAGGATTAGTAGACGGTGTCTCTCCCTCAACCCTCCCCCGAGCTGGTCGCATGACGCTCAACGAGTGTAGAGCGAGCATTGTCGTGGTCTCTACAAGGACTAGCTTAGCGCCCCTACTCAGGGCCGTGGAGAGGCTCTCCAAGCAAGGTGTCAGCATCGACCTCAGCCTCTTCTACCTGCACGAGGTCGGCTCGAGACGAGAGGCGCTCAAAGAGCTCGAGGAGAGGCTCTCCAGGGCGAACATAGTACTCCTCGACATCCGCTCGGGCGGCTACCGCCTCCTTGACCGTCTACTCGAGGCTGTTGCCTCATCGCCCGCGAAGCTAGTGGTCCCAGTAGTGGCTGGAGACCCTCGCGTGCTTCGCGTAGCGCGCATAGGCCTTATGAGAGGCTTCGAGCCTCGCATCGAGACGAGGGAGGATGGCAGGCTCGACACACAGCTCTCTAGGGTATGGAGCCTCTTCCGCCGACTTGAGAGCAGCCGCCTAGCCTCTATACTACCGGTTGCGAGAGACGCTAGGCTATGGGCTCTGGCTACACGCTACTGGGTTGAGGGCGACGAGTGGAACCTGGAGCAGCTGCTGCGCATGCTACTATCCAGCCTCGGGTGTAGGCTCAGATACGAGCCGCCCAGGCGTGTTGTTGAGCCGGGTCGAGTCTATCTGCCCGGCGTTGGCATCGTCGAGGCCGAGAGCGTTGTTGGTAAGTTGCGCGGGGATACGGTCGCCATCATACTCTACGCGGGCATGCACTACGAGCAGACCAGGGTGGTGGCAGATGCGCTCGCGAGAGAGTTGTCAAGGCTCGGCCTAAACCCTCTACCTGTTATCGGCGGCGGAGCGGAGGACCTTGTAGGCCAGACCAGCATCCTGGCCCGGGTCTTAACCCGGGCTAAGCCTGTCGCGGTTGTCAACCTACAATGGTTTAGGCTCGAGGGCGGCCCCTACGGCGGCGAGTACGAGAAGGCTATTAGGCTGCTAAAGGAGCTAGACTCCCCCCTCTTCAACGGCCTCATAATGTACATGAGTGGTGTCGACGAGTGGCGTGGGAGGAGCCAGGGTCTCTCCCCGATAGAGGTCCTGGCTGGAGTCGCTCTACCCGAGGCCGATGGAGCCATAGAGCCTATACCGTCGGCGGGGTTGCGTAACGATGCGGCCCGCAGCATAGAGGTTCTCTGGGATAGGGTTAGGAGGAAGGCTGAGAGGATAGCGGCATGGGTTAAACTGAGGCGGAAGCCCAGGAGCGAGAAGCGTGTAGCAATAATCACGTATAATTATCCGCCAGGTCCTCACAACATAGGCTCAGCCTCCTACCTAGACCTGTTCGCGAGCCTCGAGGCCCTGCTACGCGCGTTGAGCGACGCCGGGTACCGGGTGGAGCCGCTCTCGAGGAGTGAGTTGAAGAAACTCTTCCTCGAGAAGAGGCTCTTCAACGGGGGAGGCTGCGAGATCCGCGTGAGTCTCAGCGAGTACCTCGAGTGGTATAGGGAGCTGCCGGAGTGCATACGCTCTAGCGTCGAGAGGGTCTGGGGGCCGCCGCCCGGCTCCATAATGGTTGATGAGGAGGGCAACCTCTGCATACCCGGGGTTATACTCGGCAACGTGTTTATAGGGGTGCAGCCGGCGCGCGGACCCCTCCTCGACCAGGAGAAGCTCTACCACGATAAGGACTTGCCCCCGCACCACCAGTACATAGCCTTCTACAAGTGGCTCGAGAAGGTCTTCAAGGCTGACGCGGTCATACACCTCGGCACCCACGGCACGCTTGAGCTGCTGCCGGGGAAGGAGGTAGGGCTAGACGAGTGTAGCCACCCTGACGCGCTGATAGGCAGGCTCCCCAACATCTACGTGTACCACGTGACCAACTCCTCGGAGATGAGCATAGCGAAGAGGAGGAGCTACGCGTACATAGTGACTCACCTGCCGCCGCCCCCCACAAACGCGGGGCTTAGCGAGGAGCTCGAGAGGCTAGGCGATATGGTTGAGGAGTACGTTGAGGCGAGGAGCCTCCACCCGGAGCGCGCCAAGCTACTCGAAGAGAGGATTGTGAGAGAGGCTAGGAGGCTAGGCTTTAACGTTAAGAGCGTGGAGGATGTCCACGAGCTCCTCGAGGAGGCTAGGTTCGAGACGATACCCTCGGGTCTCCACGTGCTGGGCAGGAGGTGGGGTAGGAGGGAGGCCCTAGACTATCTCCAAGCGTATGAGCGTAGGAGGCCGAACGGCATCCAGAGGCTCCTGGCCGAGGCGCGTGGGGTACGCTACGAGGATGTTAGGAGCGAGATAGAGGAGGAGGCTAGGAGGCTCCTCGAGCTGATAATCGATGGGCGTGTAGAGGAGGCGGCCTCCAGGCTGCCGAGGAGGCTTAGGAGGAGGCTCCTCGAGGAAGCGAGGGTTGTTAGAGAGGCTTACGAGAGGCTCACAAAGTGCGACGAGCTGGGCGCGCTACTACACGCCCTCGACGCCGGCTACCTCGAGCCGCGTGTAGCCGGAGACCCCCTACGCTACCACGACGTGCTCCCAACCGGGTCGAACGGGTACGCCTTCGACCCCCGCCTCGTCCCGAGCGAGGCAGCCCTCGAGCTAGGCTGGAGGCTTGCAGAGGAGCTCCTAAGAGACTATGCGGAGAGGAGGGGCGGGTACCCAGAGACCGTGGGTCTCGTCCTCTGGGGCTTCGAGACCGCGGGCACACGGGGCGAGACGATAGGCCTCATACTAGCCCTCCTGGGCGTGAGGCTTGAGAGGAAGGGCCCCTGGGGGTATACACTCAGGCCCGTGCCCCTCGAGGAGCTGGGGAGGCCTAGGATAGACGTTCTCGTCACCATCTGCGGCTTCTTCCGCGACATGTTCCCACACCTCATAGAGATGATAGACCGGGCTGTCAGGCTGGTAGCCAGCCTAGACGAGCCTCCGAGCATGAACTACGTGAGGAAGCACGCCGAGGAGCTGAGTAGGCTACAGGCTCTAGACCCCTACGCGCGCATCTACGGTCCTAAGCCCGGCGCCTACAACACGAGGCTAACGGAGCTTATAGACTCGGGGGTGTGGAGGGACGAGGAGGAGCTGGTAAAGGCCTACGTGGAGGACATGTCATACGCGTACACGGAGAAGCTCCACGGCGTTAGAGACGAGGAGGGTTTCACGAGGCTAGCTTCTAGCGTCGAGCTTGTAGCCCAGGTGAGGTATAGCAACGAGTACGACGTCACAGACCTCGACCACTACTACGAGTTCCTCGGGGGCCTCTACGCAACCGCAAAGAAGCACTCCGGGAGAGAGCCCGTAGCCAAGTGGATAGACACGACTGGCTACAAGCCCCGGGTTAGAGACCTCGACCAGGCGATAGCATACTCGCTACACACCCGCCTACTAAACGAGAAGTGGATAGACGCAATGCTAGCCCACGACTATAGCGGAGCACGCGAGGTAGCAGAGAGAGTCCGGAACATCCTAGGCCTAGCCACAACAACCAACATGGTGCCAGAGCAAGCCTGGCACCTGATACACAAGAAGCTAATCGTGGAGAGGGGAGAGGAGCTCAGAAGAGCAAACCCCCACGCGCTACGAGAGATAGCAAAGACCCTCGAGGAGGCCGCGCAAAGAGGCTACTGGAGGCCAGCACCAGAGGAACAAGAACAACTACACAAAATCCTCGAAGAAGCCGCATAAACACCACGCGCACCCCAACACCCTATACACTAAAACAACGAAGCCATACAACACAAAAAGAGATTTCCCGCTCCTGAAGCAAACCACCCCTTCCACTTCCCGCGTTGTCGACCTCCACCACAATACTTTTATGTGCCCACTCCTTGGCGATGGGACCATCGCCGATGGTCCACCCTATTCACTCCACGTCCATGGGAAATGAAACAAGGCTTAAAAGCACAGCAAAATAGTTAAACCCTTACAGAACGTATGGGATCATCCCACATGGCCGATTCACGATCCCATGAGGCCCCGTAATGAACGCCAACGATCCCGGGGGAAAGAGATAAAAGAGGGCAGGGGAGAGAGAGTAGCGTGGAACAACCAGAACCAAAAGGGAAAGAACCGTGCAGAAACAACAATCAAAGAATTG
>CAZTIR010000084.1:0-4496 GCA_964613695.1 uncultured Desulfurococcales archaeon
GGGGCCCTCGCCCTCTCATCGTCCTCCCGGCGGTGGGCGTGTCGTTTCTGTGCCGTTGCCGCGGGTTTCACCCGCGCCCCTTCTCGGGGCCCCGGTGCCGCGGGGAGGGCGGAGTTTCCTCAGCCTTTGCGGCCGTAGCGGCCAGCCGGGGGCGGGCCCATAGCTTATATCGTACCGCACGAGGGTTATTAAGCTAGGTATTTTAGGCGTTGTGGGAGGCGCATGGTGCGGTGGAGTTGAGGCTATGGCGCAACAACAGCGTCCAGCAAGCCCGTTGCGCGTGTTAAGGGAGGCTCGTAACCGGGTAGTGCTAGTCAAGTTAAAGGATGGTAGCGAGTATATTGGCAAGCTGGAGATGACGGATGGGACAATGAACCTCATTCTCAATGATTGTGTTGAGGTTGACCCGGAGACTACAGAACCTAAGGTGAAGTACGGTAAGGTGCTGATAAGGGGCAGCATGGTTGTCTTTGTGAGCGTTGATTACGAGTTATACGGTAAGCTCCCGGAGGTGGGCGGCGCATGAGGATAGTTGTCGAGGAGGCTAAGTGGAGGCCTATAGAAGAGGCTGATGTAGAGCTTGTGGAGCGTAAGGGTGTAGGTCACCCAGACTACATAGCCGATGCTATTGCCGAGGAGGTTAGCCGCGAACTCTCGAAATACTATCTAGAAAAGTACGGTCACATACTACACCATAATGTTGACAAGGTGCTGGTGGTGGGTGGTCAGGCTGAGCCACGCTTCGGCGGGGGCGAGGTCACTCAGCCAATATACATTCTCATCTCGGGCAGGGTAACTACAGATGTCGTTACGAAGGAGGGTGTGGAGAGGATACCCTTCGGCGCTATAATACTAAGAGCTGCTAAGAGATGGTTGCGGAGCAACTTCCGCTATCTTGACGTCGAGGAGCACGTGATTATAGATTATCGTGTTGGTAGGGGCTCTGTGGATCTCGTCTCTCTCTTCGAGGCTGGCGAGAAAGTGCCGCTCGCCAACGATACGAGTGTTGGGGTAGGCTTCGCACCTCTATCAACACTCGAGAGGCTTGTCTACGAGACCGAGAGGATGCTAAACAGTAGCAGCTTCAAGAAACGTGTTCCCGAATCAGGCGAGGACGTGAAAGTGATGGGTCTCCGTCGTGGTAACAAGATAATTCTCACGGTTGCTAACGCGATCATCTCAAGACTCGTACCCGATAAAGATCATTACATGAGTGTTAAAGAGCAGATACGCGATGCTGTTCTGGATCTCGCGGCTAGGGTTGCAGGCAATTACGAGGTAGAGGTTCATGTCAATACAGCGGATATGCCGGAGCGCGGCATATTCTACCTAACGGTTACGGGCACCTCGGCCGAAGCGGGCGATGATGGAGCAACAGGTAGAGGCAATAGGGTAAATGGTCTCATTACTCCCATGCGCCCTATGAGCATGGAGGCTGCTGCGGGCAAGAACCCGGTGAGCCATGTGGGTAAGATATACAATGTGATGGCTAATATCGCTGCCAAGAGGATATACGAGGAGGTGAAGGGCGTTCGCGAAGTATATGTTGAGCTCCTAAGCCAGATAGGTAAGCCTATAACAGAGCCTCTGGTTGCGAATGTAAAGATAATACCCGAGGAGAGGCTCACAAACGATATGACGAGAGACGCGGAAGCTATAGTAAAGGAAGTGCTGCAATCCTATAAGGAAATAACGAGCAAGATATTGAAAGGCGAAGTGCAACTATTCTAGAACAGTGCTTACACCGGTTATGTGAAGAGCGCGAATTCGTCATGGTTGTGTTCTCTTGTTTTCCTGCAATACGCTATTTATACTTGTTAGGGCGAGGTTATGGTTTCGTTCTCACTGTCCTCGGCTACATGCATAGACTCATAACGTGCACGCCTATACGCATCCACAAGCTTCTTTAGCGCGCTGGCGTCCAGAATCCTATCCTCCATAGCCTCTGTCTCATAACTCTTCGCTTTCATCTCGAGATATGCTAGATATGCTTCTTCGAGAAGCTCTGATCGTATAACAGCAACTCCACTACTCTCGGCATACATTATCACGTCGTCTTTGTTCGCCATTACAACCGGTATGCCCGATGCTTGATAGCTTTTCCCTACATCGTTGCCGTTAGTGCGCGGCAGTATCACTATAGGATTAAGCTGTTTAAGCTCGTCTATGGTCGCTGCATCCGGTTTATGAGGCTGTGCTATGTATATCACCCTCCTGACCCTAAACAGTGGGTTTTCTGCAAGTTTTGATACTATACTGTGCGTTACAGTCTTGACCGCGGGTACAAGGACTAGGCTGCCTAGTGAGAGTTCAACAAGAATCTTTATCATTCGTTTTATCTCGCTGTCGAGCATAGACTTCTCTTGGCGTAGTTTATCTAGCTCGTGTTGCAGCAGCCTTATCCTGTATTCGTACTCCACCAGCTTATCCCTATGGTATTGGCTCGCCTCTAGCTTGGCAAGCCTTAGCTCGTTCTCGAGACTCTTTACGCGCTCGCGGCACTTTTGTAGCTCGTTTTCAAGGACCTTTATGCGGGCTTTGGCTGCCTCGAGCTTCTCGGATGCTTGTATCCCGTTGTTGCCGTTATGCACGTGTTGCATAGTGTTTTTCATATGCCTTACTTGCCTCACGGGCTTTGGCTGCTTCTCTATAAGGAGTCTTTCGATTTCAGCTTCTAGAGCTTCTGCAATAGTAAGGCCGCGTATGACACTAGCTTTCAAGTTCTCGACGCTTATCTCGGCGGGGTACCTGGATGCTATGGATTCTATTTGACGTAGCTTGCTCGCATACTCTCTATAAGCTCTGATGGCGGCTGCAAGAGCATCCCTCTCATGAGCATTTAGCTTGTGGTTGCCGAGCATGTGAGACAGTTCCGACACTAGGTTTTGTTTTTCCTCAACGCTGAGGGGGTAGGGTGGCGTGTATAGGGGTACTCCTAGGCTAGCGGCGAGCTTCTTTACGTTATCGGGTGGGGGTGTGACATCGGTCGCTATCATTACAGCCTCTCCATGCTTCTTTATCAATTCTATTATCTCTGCCCGGTCTAGGCCTTTCCTGCTATACACGAATACGGGCTTCCCCTGGAGATCTATAGCTGCGACAGCGGTCACGATGCCGGGGTCAACGCCTACTATGAGATGCTTATTGGTCTCGAAGCTGGTATTGTGCAGGGTCTCGAATAGTATCTTGCCTGTGTATACCGGTCTAATCTCTACGCGTATATCGCGACCCTTGAAATTCCGTATAATGCCTTGGAGCTTGTGCCTAGGCGCATAGACTATGAAAACGGCGCTCTCAAGCCCATACCCGCTCTTCCTAAAGATCATGTCATAGTCGAAACCGTGCTTGTCAAGCAGCTTCTTAATGACACGGGTTGCTCTAAGGATGCCAGCCTTTACCCCCCTCTGGTACCTGGCCTGGCTCATTCCGCCGGCGCTTCCGTGCCGCGCGCGTGTTATGATAATCTTTGTCTTCTCTTCTGTGAATACTACCCGTGCACCATAGCCGCGCTTAGCTAGGAGCGCTACTAGGTATGCCGTCTTTATTGGTGAGGGTTTACCCTCTATCCTTATGCCCGCTAGAGCGGCGAGCGAACGTATATCTATGAACCCGCCCCGGGGGTCCTTGGTAACTTGCACGACTTCAGTCTCGTCGGGTAGCATTGAGAGTACTTTACGAAGAATGGTCTCGTCTCCGCCAAGTTCCATTATATTATCTGTGGCGAGGAGTCTAGGCTTGTACTCCCATACGAGTCGTATGAGGCGGGGGAGGCTTACATTCTCCTGTTTAAACACGATACTCTCGTGCTCGTCTATACCGACGACCGAGTAGAGGCCATTAGGCTGTATATCGAATCCTATGGCAACGACGCGGTGGGCCGAGGTTATCCTCCCCCGCCTCACTCATGCACACTAATCGCGGAACCCGCTAGTAAGATTGACTATAAGCCGTCAATAGTCTAGCGGCTTTGCGCCAAGCTCCTCTTGAAGCGTTTACGTTGCCACTCCTTATACCAGCCTACGAGGGATGTTCGAAGTGCGATGCTTTTTCCGAGTATGAGGACGCCGTTACCGGGTCCGAGGGTGACGCCAGCTAGAGGCCTGCAGTCGGTTATCAGTGGTTTGTAGCTTCTCAACGGTCTACCATCTATGCTGCGCAGTATATTCTCAGCCGCTAGAGCACCTTGTCTCATAGCCTCTCTCACCATCTTTAACGATGTGCAACCCTTAACCGTGATGCAGGAAGCGTCTCCAGCCACAAACACCCTCTCCGCTGCTCTGAGATTCTCGTCAACTTTCACAAACCCTCCCTTGACGCGTGTGACGCCTATTTTTAGCTCTGGTGTGTTGGCCTGCAGCCCGGCAGCCCATATGACAAGCTCCGAATCTATCACACCCTTGGTGGTGATCACCCTCCCCTCCTCGACCCGTGTAACCCTCGAACCGTAGACCTGCCTGACACCCAGCTTGTCTAGCTCGCGGCGAACAAGTGCAGAG
>CAZTIR010000085.1:0-4421 GCA_964613695.1 uncultured Desulfurococcales archaeon
CAGTTGTCAATATTTTATATGTTTAAGTGTCTTTATCCTCTCTGGGTGCCTCTCGGCGCGCTTTATGTTCTCGTCGGCTCTGGTTGGCTATAGCCCGTGGTGAGGCGCTCTGCGAGAGGCAGGGGGTGGCGGGCCAGCCTAGGTGTATTATTAGTGTTGTGCGGTGCACCTCTCTTAGCGTATCGTTGCACTCCATTCTTCACGACATGCTTGCGGCACTGTTAGCTCTCGGGTGTCGTGGAGGATGAGTGGCGCGTGGAGGATTGGTGTTATCATAGGGCTTCTTGTGCTTGTCTCGTCGCCTCTGGTGACAGCCACGGTGATAACGGCGTCCGCAACCCCCTTCGGTGGCTTCGCGTTGCCTGTGGAGAGGGTGGATATCTACGTGTACAAGACTGTTGTCCACGTGGGTGAGCTTGGTGAGGTTGAGTACACGTACGGCGGCCTAATGGGGATAGTTATTGCGCTGGCGCTCATGGGCTCCTTTATGGCGGCTCTCACAGGCTCGAAGACGCTTGCAGGCGCCTCGCTAGTGCTCCTGCTCCTCGGCTTAGCGGCTTTAGCCTACTTCGCCAAGACGCAGGTTATCGACGCGCTCAGGAAGGCGGCCAAGATGGGCGAGATATCCTCGAGCTACGTGGTTGTAAAGAACTTCACAGACGTGACCCCCGGCTATGGCGTGGCAGGCCTCATAGTTCTCCTGGCGTCGCTCGCTGCGGGCGCCCGGGGTGGCGGGCGGAGGGTCGGCATAAGGTACGCGCGCTGGTAGGAATGGTCTGGGGGCTTTGAGTCCTCTGACCAGCTTGCATGGTGTAGGCGCATAGCCTTCTGCAGGCTCTCTCCCCTCAGCCCGGTGACCCGGGGTGGCTGGGGACGCGTATAGCCTTGTGCGTGAGCTCCTTGGCGTCGTTGTCTCGGAGGTTAGGGGCTACTATGATAGGGTGTACGAGGCTATGGGGGGCGAGAGGGTTGCCCGGGAGGCCGCCCGCTTCTACCGCGTCCTAGTCGACTCCGGCGTGCCGAGGGAGCTGGCGGGGAGGCTGACAATCCTCTACCTCTATGAGCTCCTGGAGGCTCTCCGCGTAAACCCTCTCATGCTCCTCTCGGGGCGTGGCGGTGGCGAGACGGGTAGGCTGCTAGAGGCGAGCCTCCTCATGGATAGGGGGTTTAGGGCTAGGCTCGCTGCCGCCCTCTTAAAGAGCCTTGGCGTTCCGGGCGAGGAGGTTGAGAGGATTCTGGGAGGGGCTGCTGGTGGCGGAGAGGGAGCTGGTGGAGAGACTGGAGAGGATTGAGAGGCTCCTGCGGGAGGTTAGGGAGAGCCTGGAGCACCTGGAGGGTCTTCTGAGGGAGGCTGGGTTGGAGGCCTCGCTCGCGTTGAGCATCGCCCTCGGCCTCTCTAGGCCAGTGCTCGAGGCCCTGGAGGCTGCTAGACGCGTCGCCCCCCTACTGGAGGTACTCGACGCCGACGAGGTTACGCGCTCCATCCTCGTGGTCCTGGCCCTCTGCGAGCCCCTCTCGATAAGCGAGGTGTATAGGAGGGTGAGGAGGCTGCGCGGGAGAGCCTCGAGATCCACGATAGCGTCTAGGCTGCGCGTGCTCGAGGAGAGGGGTGTCGTGGTGAACCTCGGCTCCGGGCGGAGGCCGCGTTACACGCTGAGAACGTGCCTAGGGGGTGGTGAGGCGTAGCGGTATCCTCGAGGGCTCTGTGATCACGGGCGCTGCTAGCTCTACGCGGAAGAGCCTCGAGAGCGGCTTGCACTTGGCGCGCAGGAGGGAGACCGTCGGGTTCGGCAGCGGGGCTTCCAGGCTTGTCTCGAGGTTCGCAATACCCTTTGCTAGTACTAGCCCGTGCTTCTCCACCTCGCTCCTGGAGGGGGAGTTGGGGTGGTGGGGTGGGTAGGCGCCGCCGGAGCCGACTATACGCGCTTCTAGACCAATCCTCTTCGCTATGCCCACAGCCTCCTCTGCGGTCACGTCCGTCTCGTAGGGCTCGCTCCTAGCATAGACCGTCACCCTGTAACCCCTCTCGACCAGTATCTTTGCGACAACGAGATCCACTACAGCCTCCCCGGCGTTATCCAGTATTATCGCCACGTCGTCGACGTTCTCGAGCAGCTCGCCGATCCTCTCTCTGGTGGTGTAGGCGTAGACCGGCCTCTCGCCCAGGAGGTTCTCGAGGCGACCCTCGAAGCTATAGTCTAGCATAGCCACGTCAACCGCGTTGGCTGCCGCAGACGCCTCTAGAAGCTCCACGGTCCTCACCCCCCTCAGCCTCCCCTCGAGCACATCCACGAGCTTCAGCATCGCCTCGTTGAGCTCATCCTTATCCCCCTGGTAGGGGTTCCCGCCCGCTAGGGCCACGAGAGCCGTGAAGCTCTCGACGAAGGCCCTAGTCCTGCCACCCCTCTTGACCAGGGCCGCGAGGAGGGAGAGGTACTCGGGGTAGCGGCTGTAGGGTATCCCGGCCCTCCTCAACCCCCTAACCCTGCCTACCACGAGGCACGCCGGGCACTCGACCGGGTCTATCCAAGGCTGCTCAACGACAATAACCGTGCACCTTCCTCCCCGGGGCGCCAGCCCCCTCTAAGACTCTTCCCCCTCCCCCGCGAAGTAGTCGTGCACCACCACGCCTATAGCCGTGAGCGCCGCGGCGGCGGCGTAGTCGGTCGAGAGTGTTATACCAGGCGCTATATCGACCACGAGGTCTGCGAAGCGGTAGATGCCGAGCGGTATCCCCCTCCTCGAGCCCACGAGGATGGAGACCCTCCTAGCCCCCCGGAGTATCTCGTAGAGGCGGCGGGCGACCCTCGACACGGGCTCACCCTCCGGCTCCAAGACTATGATAGGCTCCCTGCCGTGCCTCTCCCTGACAAGCTGGTAGATGTCCTGCACTCTCACCGGAACCCTCCAAGCCTCCCTCCCGTAGCTCCTCCTCTGGACCTCGTACCGCGACTCGATGCCCTCCAACACGCCCTCGATGAAGGTCTTGAGCTGGAGGGCGTCGACGGGGCCGTCGGGGGCTATCACTAGCTCGCCCACCTCGAAGTTCTGGGCCTCGCGGCCAATCCTAACGCCCATGTTCCTACACGCGTCCAGGGGGCCAAGGTAGGGCATCTGGACCAGCGATACTCTACGGTAGAGCCTGTAGAGGGGGTACTTCCCGGGCCTCATCTTCTTGTAGAAGATGGAGCCGGGCACCACAGCGATATAGGCCTCGTCCTCGACTATCTCGACAGCCACGACCTTGTCAGGCCTCTCGAGGTTCACCGAGGCGCCAGTAGCCCTCCTAACCGCGTCGCCCACAACAACATTCACGTCTATGCTTGTGAAGGGGTGCCTCCCACGCCTAACAGTCCTCACAGCAAAAGTCTCCGAGCTCGATATCCTGCCGCGCGCGACCTCCGCAGCAACGCGAGCCATCTCCTCGAGCACAGCCCTCGCGCAAGCGTCGACGGGTATGACGCGGCCAGCCTCAGGAACCCTCTCCAGTATGAGACGGACGAGCTCATCCCTCGACAAGCCGCCGGGCTCGACGAGAACCATGCCACGCAAGCCCCTGGGGGCAGCCTCGACCCTGGCCAGTGGGTCAAGGTCGCGAATCCTGCTAGCAGCGAGCCTCTCCGCACCAAGCTCGGTCTTCACTATCACCAGGTTACAGTCGCTCAACCAGACCCCCACTCGATAGGAGCTGTCGACGCCAACCCCCTATAACCAGGGGCTCTAAGCAGACAACACGAGACAAGCCATCACAGTCTAGAACCCCCACCCTCCTATCCCACCAAAATCTTCCACCGGGAAGCGCGGATGACGAGTCGTCGGCGCAGCTGAACGGTGACGAGATATCGCCGCTTGCAGACGCACACTATTTAACACGCTCATAGAGATGGAAAGAAACCTTCATCCCGGTAGATGACAGCTAGGGAGTATTCTGAATCTCAGGCTGTGGCTGCTGGCTTCTCCTCTATCTTCTTCAACTGCCTCTTGTACATCTCGTAGAGTTCTTTCGTCGTTGTCGCATCCTCTGGGCCCTTGTCGGGCCTCCATCTTATGAACCTCGGGAACCTGATTGATATGCCTGCGCCCGGCTTGACCCAGCCGTAGCAGCAGGTGTGTATCGGGGATAGTGTGAGCTCTGCTCCTATAATCTCTGCGACGAGCGCCGGTTGGACCCAGACGTCGGGCTTCATCCTGGAGTCTACGCGTGGATGCTTGTGCGGTATGATGTAGGGTTTTAGCATCTCGTTGAGCCTCTCCAGGTCCTCGTCTGTGAAGCCGCTGCCGACCTTACAGACCGTCTTGAAGGTGTCGGTGTCTGGGTCGTAGGCTGCCATGAGTAGTGCTCCGAACTTGCCGCCCCTCCTGCCCTTACCGTAGAATGCGCCGACGACCACGAGGTCCACGGTGTCTATCATCTCGCTCTT
>CAZTIR010000086.1:0-4386 GCA_964613695.1 uncultured Desulfurococcales archaeon
CGAGCCGGGTGCTCTCGACAAGTGGCCAGTGGACGTCGTTATCGAGGGAGAGGCCGACGAGATTATAGTGAAGGTTGCAGAGGCTATACTCAACGGCGACGAGCTTCCAAGGAGGATCGAGGTTAGCCCGAGGGACTCCCCGAGCCTGGACAAGATACCGACCATACGAGCCCCGAGCGTCAACGGCCTTGTCGAGATAATGAGGGGGTGCCCGAGGGGCTGCAAGTTCTGCAGCGTCACGTTGAGACCCCTACGCCACATACCGATACCGAAGATACTCGAGGAGGTCAGGCTGAACCTTGACGCGGGCGTGAGACAGATAATACTCCATAGCGAGGATGTGCCTCTCTACGGCGCGTACGGCGTCATACCGAACCCGGAGAAGCTCCTAAAGCTCCACGCGGAGGTGTTGAGGCTGAAGGAGGAGTATGAGGAGAAGACCGGGAAGCCCGTCGGCTTCTCCTGGAGCCACTCCAGCCTATCCTCCATCGTGGTCATGGAGGAGAGGTTCAAACTCTTCTCTAAGATAAGCGAGATGGCGGTAGACGGGGATAGCGTGAAGTTCCTAGCATTCCAGACGGGCATCGAGACAGGCTCGCCGAGGCTAGCCAAGCAGATAATGCCGGGTAAGGCTGCACCATACCCGCCTGAGAAGTGGCCCGAGATAGTAGAGGAGGCTTTCCGGATACTCGCTGACAACAACGGCTTCCCAGCCGCAACCATAATCCTCGGCATACCCGGCGAGACCCCAGACGACCTGATCGCGACGGCGGAGCTTATAGACAGGCTGAACCCCTACCCGAGCCTCATAGTCCCACTATTCTTCGTGCCGCTGGGCAGGCTGAAGAACCACGACTGGTTCCGCCGCGAGGACCTCACAGACTACCATATAGAGGTGCTCAGGAAGACATACTATCATACCGTCAAGTGGGGCTGGTGGGTTGTCAACAAGTACGTCGGCAACCCCATCGTAACCGCATTCCTCAAGCTCTTCATGGCGCTAACCCGGGTGGTGGTAGCGAGGCTCGAGAGGAGACTAGGCCTAACCGAGAAGAGCCTAGCAGCGCCGGGCGAGGCCCTGGCACACGCCTAGTTTCACCAACACCACTTTCTCTCCAAAACCAGCCCGAAAGCAACGTTAGAGGCTAACACGCCACACCCCGGACGGTGGCACACTGTGTCCTGGTGGCAGTGGGGCAGGAGGAAAGGCTGGCGGTGGGGCTGGCAATGGTGGCAGCAAGGCAGCCAGGAGCAGGAACAACAGCCGCCACAGCAGCAGCAATGGACCCCTCCACCACCCCCACCCTACCCATGGTGGTACTGGTGGTGGATGCCGCCACCCCCATACCCCTACCCTTACCCGCCACAACCGCCGAGTCCAGAGGAGGAGCTGAGAATGCTGGAAGAGTACAAGAGAGAGCTCGAGGAGGAGCTGAGGAGCGTCGAGGAGAGGATTAAGGAGCTGCGCCGGATGCTGGGGAGAGAGTGAGGAGCCCACCCCAACCCTCTACGATTATTTTTACGGGAAGCGGGAGGAGTGTCGAACCACCTGCATGTCGGTGAATGGCGGGCTCATACCCCGCGACTATCACAAAGCCTAGAGAGCCACAAGTTTTGTTACAGAGGGGCTGGTGGAGGGAAGAGAGCTAAAAACATGTTCGTGGACGGCGTTGGGCTAGAGGGGCTTCTGGTGGAATAGCCTGTTGAGGTAGCTCTGCTCCCACCTGTCCTTCTGCTCCGTGTACTGCGCTTTCGGCTCCGGATCCTTGCCTCCCTTTGGAGGCTTCACGGTGAAGTCTAGGGTGAACTGGACGCTCTCGGTCTTCAGCTCGCCCTTGAGGTTGCCCAGGTACGCCCAGCCTACGAACGCGTACCTCACGCTATAGGGCTCCACGCCGGCGCCCATCATCTCTAGCAGCTTGTTGGCCGCGTATAGCGCGCTCTCGTAGGCTATCTCCTGGTTCTTGGGGAATGGTATCTTGGCCGCGTCGCCCGCCGAGAGTATGTCGTCGTACTTGGGGTGGCGTAGGTCGGTGGGGTTCCTTATCTCGACCCACGGGTTGCCGAGGCCAGCCTCTATGATGAAGCTCGGGGTCCTGTTCGGGGGTAGCATGGCTAGTATCGTGTACTCTATCCTCTCGCCATCGTTCAACACCACGTAGTTGGGGCCTATCTCTGTGATCTCCCTCTCTGTTATCAGCTCGACGCCAGCCTCCTCAAACCTCTTCATTATCACGTCACTGATAACGGCGGGCTGTGGCTTCGGGTTAGCATCCACGTGCACTATGCGGAAGTTGTTGCGTACACCACGGTGCCTTAGTATCATGTCCACGGCCATCGTGGTCTCGCTTGGTGCTGGTGCACAACGGTACGGCATCTTCGGGGCATAGACTACTACGGTGCCCCTGGTCTCCGTCCACAGCTTCTGAGCTAGAACATCGACCTTGCCCATCTCGTACACGTTGAGCACGTTATGCCAGTTCTCGTTAAACCCCGTGATCTTGGAGCCGTCGTAGACGACGCCGGGCGCCAGGACGAGGTAGTCGTACTGGAGCTTCCTCGTCGAGGCACTCCTGGTAGGAGACTCTACGAGCTCAACAACCCTCTCGTCGGGGTCGACGCGCGTCACAGTGCCGAATACGAACTTGATGCCCTTGGCTGCTGCGACCTCATAACCCCTCACGATCCTATCGTAGCTCTGCTCCCTGGAGAGGATGAGAGGCCTGCTCGGGCCGCTGGCGTAGAACGTGTCCTTGGTGACGACAACCACCTCTACCTTGTCGCCCAGCTTGTCTACAAGGGCGTGAGCCACACCCATACCGGCAATACCGCCGCCCACGATAACCACGCGCGTCATGCCCGACACCCACCATTCACGGGCGTTAACATCCCTGCCTCTACCGGTCCTAAAAACGCTGTACGCGGTTCACGACCAACGCGGGTATTCGACACTAGTGAATAACCAGTTGCAACACACTCACGGCTTTTCGCACAAACAAAATGCTAGAACATATCAAAATATTTTAATATTTGATTGATGATGTTGTTAAAAACGGAGGTTGTAAGGGTTGAGTAGAGAGGCGGCAAACCGCTTAGCCAGGATAGCTGAGGTTGCACGCCAACGCGGCGTTAAACCGTGTCAAGCCCTCTTCGCCACATTCCTAGCGGGTTTGACGGAGGCGGGCATACTGAACCAGGCTACCGTGAACCTCTTGGCGAAGAGCGCGGCGCCAAAGCTCTACGAGTACCTCCGCGCACTCGACTACCTCCCGGAGCCTAGCGGCGAGCCCGTCAGGGATCTTGTAGAGTTGTCGAGGAGGCTCTACGAGGTTTTCGAGATAGGAGGTGGCTTCGAGTACAAGACCTTGGGAGAGAATGTCGTCGAGATAGGCTTTGGCGGTGACGGCTGCAGGTATTGTCCTAAGGGCGTGGGGCTAGCAGAGATACCGTGGACCGCGTGCCCCTTCCCACGCCTCTACGAGCAGATAGTCAACTTGTATGGTGTGAAGGCGAGGCTACAGCCGCAGAAGGCCGAGAATGGCTCCAAGAGGCTCGTGGTTAGGAGGGGTGGGAAGTGCTGGTTTAGGTTCGAGGTTGGATAGTGACAAGGTTTTGGTTATAGCCTGGTTTAGTCCAGTTATGCACCCTGGGGCTCTTAGTGGCGAAGCTCCTGGAGCGGAAGAAGGCTAGGAGGGTTGAGGGCGGAGAGGAGCGTGTAAAGGTTAAGCCAGAGGAGAGGTTTGACGCGATAGCCTATGCGGCGTTCGGCGACCTCGGGGCTAAACTCGCCAGAGCCTTTGAGTTCGAGCGCGTCCTGGCAGAAGCCGGTATGAATGTGCACCCGGCTGTCTACGGTGCACGCATAGTATTCCTGGTCTACATAACCGTGGTCGCCGTACTGGCGGCGCTACTCCCGATAATATACCTGCCCATCCCGCCCCTCGTGAAGCTAGTGCTCGGCATAGTGTTGGGCATGATACCCGTCTACGTCTTCCTAACGGGCCTCATGTATCCTCAGAGCAAGGCCTCGGAGAGGTCGAGGCTGGTTGACTACGAGCTGCCCTTCGCGGCAACATACATGACTACGCTCGCGAGGGGCGGGGTTTCGATAGGACGTATCCTTGAGAGGATGGCGGAGTCTAAGGTCTTCCGCGCCATGAGGGAGGAGGCCCGCAGGATACTGAGGGAGGTTAAGTTCTTCGGCAAGGATATACTCTCTGCCATCGAGTATGTGGCGGCACGCCACCCTAACAGGTTCTTCAAGGACTTCATGCTGGGCTGGGTCTCGGTGATTCGTACCGGCGGCGATATTGTACACTACCTCGAGGCTAAGACTACCGCGTTGTTCGAGGCGCGCATCAACGCTATAAGGGTTATAGCGGAGAG
>CAZTIR010000087.1:0-4383 GCA_964613695.1 uncultured Desulfurococcales archaeon
CCCACATGTAGCTAGAACTCCAGGTGTGCCACTTTCTGTAACCAGCCTCGATGTATACCCGCGGCCTGTTAAGATCTTGAACCCTGTGTAGTACTAGCTCAAGATGTCTCCTGTACCACTCTATTAGCTTCTCTGCTCTCCTAGATGCGCCGAAAAGCACACCCAGTATCTCTATGCTCTTCCTCGTACGATTCCACTCCTCGGAGTGAAAGTCTATGACGACCACTGGGATGCCAGCTTTCTCTAATCTCTCGAGGCCGCCACTCTCTACAAGCTTCAGATATGCGTATGGAGGCGCTATCACAACATCGGGTTTAAGCGCTATTATCTTCTCGATGTCAAGGTGCTTGTAGGATGCGCCGATATCGGCCACGCGGGCTAGCCAGGGATGCGTGCTAACATACAGGTAGTATAGTTGCGGGCGGACTCTCCGCCACTCGGAGAGGTCGATACCGACTATTGCCTTTAGCCCCTTGACCCCGGCAACAGCGTCAACCGCTACTATGTAGCCAGTGTGCCCTCCGTCGATAAGCACGACTCTATGGACCGGAACTGTTACTGTTACACTCCTGCCAGCCAAGTCGTGTATAGTAACCTTGGTACTTACAATACTAGCCGTTTCATGCTTTCTCGTGCTTAATGAGCTTACATACGTGCTTGTGTATATACTCCTCCTACCTACATGCTGTATAACAACAAAGGCTGATGCAACTAGTATCGCAACTAATATCACAGGTAGCAAAGCCTTGCTCCACCTCTTCATACGCTACACCATTGAAAATGACCAACAAGCATCACCTCGTTGTATCTATTGCGCATCCAGAGATCTTCCTTCTCGAGCACGAAGCTTTAGAAACGTGATTACTCACACTCGTAGAGTAACAGGTTAGCGAAAGGAGCATAACCTAGCGTAATGCTAGGAAGTCATCACTACCTCCAGCTACTTGGTGCATAAGATGCTGCAAATCCAAATAAACCATGAGGCATGGATTGAACCGCAAGGCGATAAACTACTTGTACGATGGGGTCATTACCCGGAGGTCGATGGTAGGATTGACCCTCACGTAATCCGAGAAGTCATGGTGATAGGCGATGACGTCTACAACCCCATTGTATTCGTGCACAAGAAGGATGCTCTACGCCTAGCATGGCCTGGAGGAGAGGCCAAGTTTGCCTTCTTACATTATACGCGTGGACCCTTTACAAAGACTCGTAACGAGTGGATCTACGGGGATAAGTGCAGCACAGAAAGAGTATTTGGTGAAGCTAATGAGTCTTTAATTATCGAGGGTTTCGCCGTATACTCTAGAAGCCTCGAGAGCCTTATTGACGAAGTTCTACCTAAGAGTCTTCAACCGGAACTGATAGTTAAAGGAGATTCTCTCCTAGTGAAGCACGAGAACGCAAGAGTTTGGTGTAATGGTGCTGAGTCGGGGTCGAGGGCTTGTAAAGAGAAACCAGTCTACATACTAATTAAGCTTGATAAAGTGGCGTCCATACCCTGTGTTGATAAGGTACGATGGATAGCCTCTATTTACCTCGAGAGTTTTTGACCAAATCCTTTAGACATTCCCGTTCTTCACACGCTTCTCGTTAAACGCTTGACAGTCATCTCCAATACTTTGCTGCCATCGAGTACTATATTTTTCGCGTAGGAGTTTTGGCTTTGTGCGTGAGGGTGGGAGCTATTGTACGAGTTCAGGCCGAGGATTGTGGAGAAGCGGTGGGATCCCAGTATCGAGGAGGAGCTTTTGAGAAAGTGGGATGAGGAGGGGCTCTATCGTTTCGACTGGAAGCCTGGAGACCCCCGCCCCGTCATCGTGATTGATACTCCCCCGCCCTACCCCAGCGGCAAGTGGCACGTGGGCGGTGCCGCCCACTACGCCCAGATAGACATGGTGGCGCGTTACCTGCGTATGAAGGGTTACGCTGTCCTCGTCCCCTGGTATGCCGATCGTAACGGCCTCCCGGTTGAGGTTGCGGTTGAGAGGAAGTATGGTATCCTGGCTCACGAGATGGCTAAGACTCGTGAGGGTCGCCTCAAGTTCCTCGAGCTGTGCAAGAGGGAGCTTGACCGTGTCGAGGAGGAGCTTGTGAGGATTTGGAGGAGGTTGGGGTGTAGCTTCGAGTACTGGAGGAATGGGACCGACTCGCCAGAGTATAGGAGGATCACGCAGGCGACCTTCATAGAGCTTTGGAGGAGGGGGCTCATCTACGAGGCTGAGCACCCTGTCGAGTGGTGTCCTCGCTGCAGGACCACTCTCAGCGAGGCTGAGATCGAGCACCGGGAGGAGGAGGGCTACCTCTACTACGTGAAGTGGAGGGTTGCGGAGACGGGGGAGGAGATTGTCATAGCGACCACGAGGCCGGAGTTGATAGGCGCTACTGTCGCGGTGGTCTTCAACCCGGAGGATGAGAGGTATAAGCACCTCCTCGGGAAGCACGCGGTTGTACCCGTCTACGAGTACGAGGTGCCGATACTGACGCACAAGTATGTCGACCCCAGCTACGGCACTGGCCTCATGATGGTCTCTACCTACGGCGACTGGAGGGACGTGGAGATTGTGAGAGATCTTGGACTGAAGCCGAGGCTCCTAATGAACCCGGATGGCACGTTGAACGAGAGGGCCGGCCCCCTCGCTGGCCTCCCGGTGAGGAAGGCTAGGGAGAGGATTGTGGAGATTCTCGAGGAGAGGGGTCTCATAGTCAAGAGGGAGAGGATTAGGCATAGTGTCCCGATCTGCTGGCGCTGCAAGACCCCCGTAGAGATAATACACGTGAGGGAGTACTTCCTAAAACAGCTCGAGTTCCGCGAGGCCCTCAAGAAGCTTGTAGTGCCGAGGATGAGGTTCCACCCGGAGAAGCACCGTAAGAGGCTCCTAGACTGGATAGACTCTATACGCATAGACTGGCCTATCTCGAGGACGAGGTTCTACGGCACCGAGATACCAGTCTGGCGCTGTAAGAGGTGCGGCGCCATCCTGGTCCCCGAGCCGGGCCGCTACTACCGCCCGTGGCTCGAGGAGCCCCCGTGGGACCGGTGCCCGAGGTGCGGAGCCCCCAAGGAGGAGCTCGAGGGCGAGACGAGGGTGTTCGACACGTGGTTCGATAGTAGCATCTCGGTGCTCTACGCGAGCGGGTACATGAGGAGGCCGGAGCTCTTCAAGGAGGTCTGGAAGGGTGAGGTGCCCTCCACCATCAGGCCGCAGGGGACTGACATCGTGAGGACGTGGCTCTACTACACGGTGCTCCGCGTCTACCAGCTCCTCGGCAAACCCGCGTTCGCGAGGGTTAGGATAAGCGGGATGGGCCTCGACCCTAAGGGTAGGCCTATGCACAAGAGCCTCGGTAACGTGATAGACCCGGAGCCCGTGGTACAGAAGTACGGCGCCGACGTCTTCCGCTTCTGGGCGGCCGCGGCGGCTAAGGTGGGGGACGACTATAGGTTCTCGGAGCAGGTGCTCGAGACCGGTAGAAGGTTCGCCACAAAGCTCTGGAACATATCGAGGTTCATATCGCAGTTTCCTGACCCGAGGAGGGAGGGCATAGGCTACAAGCTGAGGCCTATAGACGAGGCTCTCCTGGCTAAGCTCGCAGAGACTGTGAGGATTGTCGACAGGGGTATGGGGGAGGAGCTGGACTTCCACGACCCGGTTAACGCGATATACGAGTTCACGTGGCACGTCTTCGCGGACCACTACATCGAGGCTGTGAAGGGGAGGGCTTACAACAGGTCTGGGAGGTGGAGTAGGGAGGAGCAGGCTGGGGCCTGGTACACCCTCCACACGGTCCTCGACACCGTGCTGAGGATGCTGGCCCCGATAATGCCCTTCATAACCGACGCGCTGTACCGCAGGCTCTACGGCGAGAGTGTGCACAAGCAGAGGTTCCCGGAGCCGCCTAGAGTAGAGGCGAGCCCCGATGACTTCGAGCTTGTTAGGAGGGTTAACAGCGCGGTCTGGGGCTTGAAGAAGAGGCTTGGTTTGAAACTGTCGCAGGAGCTGCCGGGGGTCGTGTACGTGGAGGACGAGAGGGTTGAGGGGTTTAGGGAGGAGCTGGAGGAGCTGCACAAGGCTAGGATTGTCGCGGGGAGGGCTCCCGAGGGCGCCGAGGAGATAGGTGAGGGCATCTACTGGGCTAGGGGCTGAGCCCCTCCTCGCGGCGGGGCTCTGAGCCACCCCTTAGGGCTCGTCACCGGTCGGCTCCGGCAACGTTCTTCACAGCCCGTTTGTTTAGGATGGGTGCGACCCTCCTTAAACCCGCGTTCTCCCCGCCTAGCCGGGGCCTTCTCGTGGCTAGAGTGAAGGCTGTAGTCTATGCGCCCGGCGCGCTCGGGAGGGGTCTGGGGAAGACGGCTAACGATCTCGTGATATACAAGGGTGG
>CAZTIR010000088.1:0-4346 GCA_964613695.1 uncultured Desulfurococcales archaeon
CTTCGCGACGGAGGACGGGGAGGTCCTAAGCCTACCCCCAGTGATAAACTCTGACCTAACCCGCGTCGAGCCCGGCACGAGGCACCTCCTGATAGATGTTACCGGCACGAGCTGGGAGACCGTGAAGCAGGTTCTCAACGTGCTCGTCTACACGCTGGCGGAGAGGAGCAAGTCGAGGAGGGTTGGTGTTGTGAAGCTCGAAGGCGCGCCAGAGCCCGAGACACCCACGTGGAGCACCCGCGTCTTCGAGGTGGGGCACGAGCGTGTAGAGTCTTGGCTGGGTGTCAGGCTCCAACCAGAGGAGGTTGTGGATGCTCTCGAGAGGATGAGGCACTCCGCCGAGGAGGAGGGCGGCGTCTACACGGTGGAGGTTGCGCCGTACCGCGTGGACATAAACGCGTGGGCTGATGTGGTTGAGGATGTGGCTATCGGCCTCGGCTACGAGAGGGTTGGGTGGGAGGCCCCGCCGCCGAGAACACGCGGTAGCCTCGAGGAGACCAGGGGGTTCGAGAGAGCCGCTAGGAGCATACTAGTGGGGTACGGCTTCCAAGAGGTGTATAGCTTCACGCTAACCAACTGCGAGGCGCAGGAGGCGCTGTGGGGCGTGCCCTCCACGAGCCTGGTGAGGGTCGCGAACCCGGTTAGCCGCGAGATGGCGTGCCTGCGCGCGGCTATAACACCGGTGCTCTTGGAGCTCGCCGCCCAGAACCAGCACATAGTGCCCCTACGCGTCTTCGAGATGGGGGATGTTGCCATTGTGGACGAGAGGAGCCCCGAGAAGACGAGGGTCGAGAAGCACCTAGCCATACTCATGATGGACGAGAGGGTCGGCTACGAGGACGTGCAGGCGGTGGTATGGGGGCTTGTGAGGCTACTGGGCGACAGGGTAGTGGAGGTTGTGGAGATAGACCACCCACTCCTCATACCCGGGAGGGCTGCCAGGGTGAGGACGGAGGCCGGGCTGGAGGGCGTGCTGGGCGAAGTCCACCCCTCTCACCTCGAGAGGCTCGAGATAAGATACCCCGTGGCTATAGCGGAGCTGCGGTACGATACCGTGGCGCCGCCCCGCCTACCCTAGACCCACTCCTCGCCCCTCCCGCGCGACGCGAGATACTCTTCGGGGGGCACGTAGAAGTTTAGCTTAGCCTCGTGGTAGTCCCTTATAACCTGCCTAGCAGCCTCGTCTATGTTCGGCTCCCCCGTCAGCTTATACCTCCAGCCCCTCCTCAACGCTATCAGCTCTAGGATGCGGAGCGGGTCCCTCTCCTCGATACCATACGCGTCTATCACGGCACGCGGGTTGTAGCGCAGAGCCCTCCTCAGCAACTCTATCGCCGGGTTCACCGGGTCCCGGAGGAGCTCGGGGGGCCTACCACGGATTACTGCCTCGAGAGAGTCGCCCTCGACGGGTATGACGCCCGGAGAGTCTAGCATGTACATGCTAGACCCTATCCTGTAGAGCTGGACGTGCGTCGTGTAACCGGGAGAGCCCGGGATCGGGCTCGTGGAGGCAGCATGCCTCCCCTTAAGCGCGTTTATGATGCTCGACTTACCGGTCTTCGGGAAGCCCGTGACTGCAACCACAACCGGCTTAATGTCGCCAGCTACGCGTCTTATAGCGACACGCAGCTTCCTAGTACCCTTGTGCTCCCTAGCCGCCATGTAGACGGCGGGTAGCCCCATGTCCTCGAATATCCTCTTCCACTTCTCGGCAACCTCCCTCGGAACCAGGTCAGCCTTGTTGATGACTACCAGGAGCCTCTTACCCAGAGCGTTGACGAGCCTCTCAAGCCTCCTACTCCTAGTCCCCATGGGGTCCCTGGCGTCGACAACCTCTAGTACGACGTCAGCCCTCCTGACCAGCCACGCTATCGTCCTCCACGACGCTAGTATCATGAGCCTCTCCCCTAACGCCCCTTGTAACGCGGCGGCGCAACCAGGCTAATCTAGGCACCTCGCACAGAAGCTCCTAGAGGTGCGCACCAGCGTGGCGGAGAGCGAGGAGACGCTACGCAAGAGGATAATAAGGCTCTTGATGGAGTCTAGGAGGCCTCTAACAGCCCGCGAGATAGCAGAGCTGCTCGGGCTGCCCCCGCGGGAGGAGAGGAGGATATACGAGGAGATACGGCACGCGGCGAAGACGCTAGCCAGGACGAGCAACCTGAGAATATACATGATTCCCCCGAGGTGCGCCAAGTGCGGCTACGTCTTCAAAGACCTGGATAAGCCGAGGAGGCCATCCCGCTGCCCTAGGTGTAAGAGCGAGAGGATTGAGCCGCCAGCCTTCTACATAGCCGAGGCTTGAGTGGCGGGCGCCCAAAGGACCCCCGCTCACAGACCCTCCACGCGGGAGGGCCTCGCGGGGGCTATAATCCACGCTACCGTGCGGCGTAACGGGTTTTATCTACGTTCAAGCGCATCGAATAGGATTCGTGATTGACGATAATATGTGAGGCTGGCGTAGAGCCACCGGGGTGTTGGACACTCGTTGCCAAAGCGTATTCTAATCCTGGGCGGCGGCACCGGCGGCGTCGTGGCGGCTAAGAAGCTTGTCGAGGTGTTGGGGAGGCCTGGCGAGCTCTACGAGGTTACGCTTGTAAGCGACAACCCGGATCACGAGTTCCAGCCGCTATACTTCGACGTAGCGCTCTCCACTGCCAAGCCCGAGGAGGTTAAGGCGCCCCTCCAGAGCCTCGAGAAGCTCGGCGTGAGGGTCGTCATTGACAGGGTTGTGAGGATTGACGCTGCTAACCGGCGGGTCTATATGAGCCGCGGGAGCCTCGACTACGACTACCTCATAGTCTCCCTGGGCGTGAGGTACGGGTGGGACGCCTACCCGGGCCTCGAGCAGGCGGGCTACCACAACTACACCCTCGAGGGCGCCCTGGAGCTTAGGAAGGCGCTAGCGGGCTTCAGGGGCGGTAGGGTTGTCCTCCTGGTACCCGAGCTCCCGCATAGGTGTGGCATGTACCCCCACGAGGCAGTCACAACCCTAGCGGAGGGGTTCAAAGCACGCGGCATCAAAGCCGAGGTTGTACTCGTGACCCCCGAGAAGGAGCCGATGGGCGCCCTAGCCCCAGACTTCCCGAGGCTCTGGAGGGAGAAGTACGAGGAGCTGGGCATAGAGATGGTCACGCACAACGGACTCCAGGAGGTTGACCCGGCTAGGAGGGTTGTTAGGGCCGGTAACGTGGAGGAGAGGTACGATCTCCTCATCAAGGTGCCGCCCTCGAGGCTCCCCGAGCCCCTGGCCAGGAGCGAGGGGTTCGCGCTGAAGGGTGACGAGAGGTGGGCTGTGACGGACCCGAGGAGCTTCCGCCACCCGCGCTACGACGACGTATTCATGGTTGGCGAGCATAGCATGCCCGCCGCCGGGCTACCTACAGCGGGTATACCGGTGCACTACGCCAGCGAGTACGCCGCAGAGCAGATAGCGGGCGAGCTCACAGGCTACCCGACCAGGGACATGACGAAGGTTATGACGTGCGTCGGGTACTACGGGGCTAGCAGCGGACTGGCGGGCAACTGCGAGGTGTACTACGACGAGAAGGCTGGCAGGAGGAGACTCCGCTGCACGGTAGCAGCCGTCTCCCCCTTCATAAGGCTCCTCAAGGAGGCTTTCTACAAGGCCTGGATAGCGAGCATGAAGTAGGGGGTGGGGCCGCGTGGCCGCGGAGCTCAGGCTCGAGCCGGAGGACGTCAAGGCCCTCGAGGAGCTGGTGGAGATAGCGGTTAGCCTAAAGAAGAGCGGTATGCTGGACATGCTACGCGTCATAGCCGAGAAGAGCAGCGAGATACTCACCCTAGTCGGCAACGACGTCGCGACACAGAGGGCCATGAGCCTAGCCTACGGCGTACAGAAGGCCTTCGAAGAGGTTAACATGGATGAGGTGAGGGAGGCAAAGACGATAATAGAGGCGTTGACGGCCTGCAGCCTCAAAGCCATGGCCTCCACAAGCCTCGACGAGGCTAGGCCGAAAGGCCTCTTCGGCATGCTATCCGCGCTGCGGGACCGCGACGTGCAGACGGGGCTAGCGCTGCTACTAGCGATAGCAAAGAGGCTTGGAGCCTGCATCCGGGAGAAGCAGGGTAGGCGATAGGTGGCACCGGCCTAGCCGGACCCCCGCCCATCCAGGGCCAGCGGCCCAGTAGCGGGGAGTCCCGGGGTCCATGTACCACCCGAGCCCCGGATGCTTTTAAACCGGCCTCCTGTCCTCGCGTAGCCTCTCCACAACCTCCTCCACCCTGTATATCTCGTCTGTTGGCAGCCTCTCGACTATCTCGCGCACCCTGCCACCCTCCCTGACAACGACGCTGGGCTCTCCCTCCCTCAGCTCTCCGACCAC
>CAZTIR010000089.1:0-4052 GCA_964613695.1 uncultured Desulfurococcales archaeon
GCCAACCCCTAGAAAAGCAAGACTTTAATTTGTTCAACAAACATTGAACCTTTTTCTACATGGAGGATAGTATGCGAGCCGCTTCTAAAACCGCCGTAGCCGCCGCAATCATCATAATCGTTATCGTCGCGGCGGCTGCCGCGCTGCTGCTAACACGGGGCGGTGGCGGGGCGACAACCACGAGCCCCGCTGCAACAACCACTGTCGCAAGCCCCGCTGGTACGTCGGCACCCGCGGCGAGCCCTGCTCCCCAGTTGCCGCGCCTAACCGGGAATATAGAGGAGGATGTCGTGGCTATAGGCAGGTACCTGGCGGCCCACGGGGTCCACGAGGTTAGGTTCACCTCGTGGGGTAAGGGAGACCCCAATAGCGTCATGAGAGCCTATGCTATACTCGAGGCCGCTCACCGCCTTAACAAGATACTCGAGAAGCACGGCATCGACCTGAAGATTGTTGTGAAGCCGGTCTTCGAGAGGGGCGGCAGCGTCAAGGCCGACGAGTTCCTGCTAGCCTACCAGCAGGGCACCAACCCCGACATCGTGGCGCTGAGCTACGTTGAGGTTCCGAAGCTTGCGGAGGCGAAGGCCATACTCGACATAAGCGAGTATATCAAGGCCTACAAGAGCCTCTACGACGACTTCTACCAGTCGCTCCGCGACGCCGTGACCTACAAGGGTAGGGTGTGGGGCCTGCCGCAGGACACCGAGGCCAGGCCCCTCTACTGGAGGAAGGATGTGGCCGCGTGCATAGCAAAGAAGACCGGCAGGAACGTGCTAGAGGGCCTCGCGGAGAAGGTTAAGGAGGGTAAGGTGACGTGGCACGACGTCTTCAAGCTTGCTGAGCTCGCGGTTAAGACGGGCTGCTCCAAGTGGGGCTTGATACACAGGAAGGGCTCCGCCCACCCAGACCTAATACAGTTCATCTACGCGTACGGCGGCACCCTCTACGACCCGAAGACGGGCAAGCTCGTGCTAGACGTGCCAGCCGTATACAAGTGGCTCTACACCGAGTGGGCTTTCGCACGTGCAGGGCTAACCCCGAAGGACATGATGAGCTGGGACTGGGCTAAGCAGATACACCCAACGGTCGTAGACGGCAAGACGTTCATATTCATTGGTGGCACGTGGCACTGGACCGAGTGGCAGACCAAGGACTACTACACGGACCCGAAGACGGGCAAGAAGAGGCCCCTGACAGCCGAGGAGGTCGAGAAGTTCTTCTACTACACGCTATTCCCGGCGGGCGACCCTGGAGACAAGCCGGTGACACTAAGCCAGCCCTTCGTCTGGGTCATCGCTGCTAACGCTGGCCACGACAACCCAAAGTACGATGAGCTCAAGGAGGCTTACCACATGCTAGCCTTCCTGCTAGTGGTTAAGGCGAGCGACCCGGATATCATAGCGATACATAGCATCATATCCGCGCACCTGCCCGTGAGGAAGGCCGCCGCTAGACTCCTAAAGGACAAAGCCTGGATAGAGAAGCTAAAGACTCTACAACTAGACCTTGACCCGCAGCTCAAGAAGATACTCAAGCCCATCGTGGAGAGGACCGTCAACCCGATTAACATAGAGTTCCTGGCAAACGTGACCAGCTACCTCGAGTACACCCACCTGACCCCCAAGAGCCCATACTATGGTAAGCTCGCCGACATATTCAGGGATGCTGTGGATAAGGTGCTCCGCGGCGAGATGACCCCCAAGCAGGCCATCAACTATATAATAAGCAAGGTTAAGGCCGACCCGGATCTCGCGAACAACGTCGAGATACGTGGCTCGATACCATCCAACTGGAAGTTCCCCTAGCGGGGTGGTGGGAAGGGTGAGGCTACGCATACGCCCCGAGCTACTCGTTTTTCTCGCACCCGCCTTCACCCTAATCATCGTGTTCTTCGTCGCCCCGCTCATCCTCTCCTTCTACGTGTCCTTCACCCACCTCGAATCGTGGGATCTGCGCGACATGAGGCTCTGGACTGCTGAGAACCGCACGCTCCTCTACAACTACTATAGGCTCTTCTACATGCTAACCCACGACCCCGACATGCAGAAGGTGGTGTTGACCACCATAGCCTTCACCTTCATAACCCTGGTGCTTAACGTGCTGGGCGGCCTCGGTTTAGCACTCGCAGCCTACCTGATCGAGGAGAGGTTGTCCACCCTCTTCCGCTCCCTATGGCTCCTGCCCAGGTTGACGCCCGTGGCCGTCTACGCGCTCCTATGGTACTATTTCTTCCTAGGCGGCCCCCAGGGCACACTTAACGCGTTACTAATGGCACTCGGTGTTATAAGGAAGCCGGTTGACTGGGGTTTCGCCTCACCCCCCTTAGGCCCATGGGCGGTTATAATCTATGTCAACGCGCTTGTGGGCGTAAGCTTCGGCATGATAATCTTCTACTCTGCGTTGAAGAGCGTCCCCTGGGAGCATGTCATAGCGGCTCGTGTCGACGGCGCCTCGACGCTCCAGGTGGTGAGGTATATCCTCATACCGAGTCTCAGGTGGCACATCATGTTCGTGACTGTCTGGCAGCTACTCTCCCTACTCACGACCTACGCCCACATCTTCCTCCTGGTGGATTGGGGGCTCGTGGATAGATGGTGGTCTACGACATGGTCCCTCTACGTCTTCATGAAAGCATTCTACACGGGGGCCGGGGAGACTACAGATCAGGGGCTGGCGGCAGCCGCGGCAACAATACTGGTCGCGATTGGTGCAGCACTCGGGCTCATCACCCTACGCCTCATGAGGTTCCATGAGGCTATGACCGAGCCGCGGGGTGAGGTGTGAGATGCTCTCGCTGCGCGGCCTGTTCTCGAGGAGAGAGGGTAGGGTTGAGGAGAGACGCGATGTCGAGACTGTGTCTGTGACTCGTAGGACTATCGTGCTCTCAGCAATCCTCGGTGCTGCTAGCCTCCCGCTGGTCCTCGTCTACGTGCTCCTAGTGTTGACCAGCTTCTCGAAAGACGTTGTGACGGGGGTTGAGCTCCTCCGGGGGCGAGGTGTGGAGTGGACTCTAGCCAATTGGGCTGCCCTCCTCTCGGGCCAGCTTAGCACGATACTACCCGGCACGGTGACCGTAAACATCTACTCGGCTATACTCAACACGCTCCTCATAGCCTTCGGCGTGATGGTGGTAGTGGTTGTTGCCTCCACGCTAGCGGGCTATGCTTTCTCGCGCATGCGCTTCCCCGGCAGGAGGGGGCTAATGCAGTTCATCATACTCCTCCACGCATTCCCCGGCGTAGCCCTCCTCATAGGAGTCTACATGGTCTACCTGTGGCTCCTCAACGCGTTCTTCGCCCGCGCGCCGGGCCTCCGGGATGCGTACGTGATAGCCTATACTATACTAGCGAGGGCCTCCCTCGAGATACCCATGAGCATATGGTTGATGAAAGGCTTCTTCGATAAGATACCCTGGGAGGTCGAGTGGTCGGCTCTCGTTGATGGAGCCTCTAGGCTGCGCGTCTGGTGGGAGATACTCCTCCCGCAGGTCAAGCCCGGCATAGCGGCTCTAGCCATCTTCTCCTTCCTAGCCGGCTGGGAGGACTTCGTCTACGTCTACGTCTTCACGTACCTCGGCACCGGGGGCAGGATGTTCACGCTAGCCACTCTCATAGAGCAGCTCGTCTCGCGCATAGAGACGGCCGAGCTGCCCCTAGCCGCCGCGGCTGGTGTCCTCTACCTCCTCCCAACCCTCATCTTCTTCATACTCACCCAGAGGCTCCTCCTCGAGGCCTACGCGGGTGGTGTTAAGGGGTGAGAACGTGGTCCGTGTTAGGCTTGAGAGGGTGTCTAAGCGCTTCGGGCGCGTGGTCGCACTCAAAGAGGTTACCCTGGAGTTCGAGGATGGGAGCTTCTCAGCCCTCCTCGGGCCAAGCGGCTCCGGGAAGACGACGCTCCTGTACCTCATAGCGGGGATCTACAAGCCGAGCACGGGCCGCATATACTTCGACGACCGTGATGTGACCATGCTGCCGCCTAACAAGAGGAATGTTGGCCTAGTCTTCCAGAACTACGCCCTCTACCCCCACATGACGGTGTACGAGAACATCGCG
>CAZTIR010000090.1:0-4006 GCA_964613695.1 uncultured Desulfurococcales archaeon
GCGCTCTTCCAGGCTGAGCTACCGGCCCACGACCCGTTAGAGAGACGCAGCTTGTAGGATTATTAATTAGCTTTGCGTGTCAGTTGCGGGCCTTCCGATCATCCCCGAACTAGTGTCACGTAGTCGCCCGGGTTCCCTCATCACCTGTGATAAGAGTGGACCAAGACGATTTGTTTATAAGGTTAGCTAGGGAGGATAGTGATTCCGGGCTTAGGGCCGCCGCAGAAGAAGGATGAAGAGCGAGGGCCTCGCAGTCCCGCGGCGCGAGGGCTAGTCCCGATGAGAAAGTAGGTGAGGCCGCCGTAGCTCAGCCGGTAGAGCGCGGGACTGTGGATCCCGAGGTCCCGGGTTCAAATCCCGGCGGCGGCCCCTACTTCTCTAATAACCCGCTTTAAGCGGAGGAGCCGAGATGTTAACATATTAACGCATCTAGGCTTCCGGCTCTCGGCTCCTTAGCGGTTTTGTGAAGGTTTTGGAGAGAAACGAGTCTAGTAGAACTTTTATTTATTCCTAGCTTGTCTGCGTGCATATTTCCTGGCGTTGCAGCGGTAGGAGCTGCGAGGTGAGGAGCAACGGTTCGGATACCGCTTGACTACATTTGCGTGAAGAGCGGCGTATTGTGCCCGAGGTGCCAAGCACTTGTTGATAGCGGCAAGGTTGATGAGAGAGAGGTTGATATCATGAGGGCTCTCATAGAGCTCGAGGAGAGTGGCAAGGTTCCAGAGCTCCGCGATGCTGTATACCATAAGGCCTATTTCATAGATAGTAATCTTATCATAATCGTTATGGATGTGGGTGGCACGTCTAGTGTGCCTGTTTTCACGAGGCTCGCGAGGAAGATAGAACAAGCCCTTAGTGATAAGCTAGGCGGTGTTCGTGTGAAGATAGTGCCCAGGGTTAATGATATCCGTACCTTGGCGGCCCATCTCCTCTACCCCGCGAGAGTACTTGGTGTGAACTATGTCTACATGCCGGACGGGAGCGTCGAGTATGTTGTAAGGGTTTCGAGGCGTGATAGGAGACGTGTTGAACCCCAGAAGGAGTTCTTAGAGAGTGTTTTAAGCGAGTTGAGCGGGCAGAAGGTTAGGATAAGGTTCGAGTAGCTTATAGTGAGCGGCTAGATAGGTTGTGGCGTATTCACCGCTCTTAAGGCCAAAGATGTGGACTACATACCCGGCTTCCCCCTCACTTTCTCTCAGAGTGAATGCATGTGTTTCAACGGGCTTGATGCAAGTTTCCCTCGGTGGGCTGCCTAGCCGAGCTTTACATAGAAGTTCTTCGCTCACACCCTCCTCTTCCAGTACATCCAGGTAAGCGTCTAGTAGTTGCCGCGCATTTAGGCGCTCAAGGCCGGTTTTGTAGCCGCAGCCGGGTAGCGGTATTCGAGGGTATAGAGTGCAGAGTTTCTCTCCATACTCCTTAACGAGCCTTGAAAGTATCCTGTTGAAAAGGTATGATTGGAGAGCAGCCACTATTATCGATAGAGTATGTCTCCGGAGGACCTCGCCTATGCGTGGCACTCTTCTGCGCGTCTCTAGGAGTCTCTTCGCCCTCTCCTCATAGTCGCCTAATCTACCCGACTCGAAGGGATACTTTCTAAACAACATCTCCTCTATGCTCGCCGCGTAATCCCCCCTTACAAGAAAGAAGCCGAGCAGATGGGAATTCGGCCTGCGCGTCCCAAACCGTTGGTATCCGTAATAGTTGGGGGTGAGGGTCTTCGGTCTAGCAGGCTGCGAGGTCATCAAGACGATGTTAAACCAGTTGACACGGATTCTTCCTCGTCTTAAGCATCCGCGCATGCCTGAGGATACTATCGCTGCCGAGTAATTCTGTTCCTTTTTAAACCTATTATATTCTCCTTTACAGGAGGCGTACTGTGAGGTGACGCCCTCCGCGTCTTTTAAACCAGCTATTCTGCAATGCTTAGCTCCGAGCTCTTCTAGGGCGTGTAACGAGTCTATATTATACTTTGTCAACAAGTGTAGATTCTCGTTGCAGTGCTGGGTCTCTGCATCCTCCACAACCACGAAGCCGTATGGGCGTAGAAGGAGTGCATACGGTCTTTCTTTTTCAAACCATGCTTCTATGCCTATGAGGGGCTCGAGCCTCGAGAGGTCTATAAGCATGTTCATCGCACCCCGTTGCCCCTAGAGAAGTTTCAGATGGCCCGTTATCCTGTCGACAAGTCTTGAAGGGGCAGGTCCTATTGCGATACATGTTAGCGTATTTGGCGGTAGTTCCGTCCTTCCAGCATCCCTTATAAGAGCCGATGGTAGATTCTCTCTCCGCGCCTTCTCGTAAAGCTCTATGAGCTCCTGCTCGCTGGACGCTTTTAGAACAACTTTCTTTGCGCCTTGCCGCCGCCACGTTGTTACCCAGTCGCTTAGACCCCTTTCTAGTGCATCTAGTACAGCCTCGACGGCGGCATGTGCGGCTTGCGCAGCGAGCTTCCCCTTAGACATTTTAATGTCGGTCCTCACCACTATTACCTGCTTGAATTCTTCCTCGGGGCTCATACCCTGCTCCCTAGGCTCTAGAAGCGCGTTATATAAGAGGGGTTGTTAAGCGCGGGTCTTCGGGGTTGAAGGGTTGGTTGCTGCGCTGGCGCAGCAGCGCAAGATAAGCATATACTCGCCCGCAAAGCTGCCTGTTTGTGCAAGCTGCCATAGGTTGATAACGCCGTGGGAGAAGGCTGTAGTGTTCCCGTGCCCTAGGTGTGGTAAGCCGATATGGCGGTGTGCAAAGTGCCGTAAGATGGGGGTTCCGTATAAATGTCCGCACTGTGGGTTTGAGGGCCCGTAGCCTGGAGGTGTCTGGAGTGGGTGATGCCAAGGTTCTCGTAGTGGTCAAGGTGTATCCTAGCGATGTTAACATTAATCTAGACGAGCTTGTGAAGAAAATTGAGAGTGCTCTCCCTGAGGGTTACGAGATAGCGAGAAAGGCTATAGAGCCTATAGCCTTCGGCCTCAATGCCCTAAAGCTTTACATACTGATGCCGGAAGAGACCGAAGGCGGTACATCGAAACTGGAGGAGATCTTGTCTAGCGTCGAGGGTGTAAGCGAGTACGAGATAGAGGCGGTTCACCGCATGGCACAGTTCTAGAATGTACTAAAATGGTGCTCTGGGGCGGTGTTTTTTACCGAGCCTCATGCCAGCGTTGCAGGGATGTGCGCGTCGGTTAACCCTAATACGCGGTTTTTCGCTAATCTCGTGTAGCGGGTAAGGTGGCCTAGATGGCAGCAACTACACTACGCTCGAAGAGACCGGAGGTAGTCCTGCGTGTCGCCGAGGCGAAGCCAAAAGACGTTGGAAAGGGTAAGGTGCGCATAGATCTCGATGTCATGAAGATGCTTGGTGTCGAGCCTGGCGATGTCGTCGAGATAGAGGGTAAGAGGGTTACGGCTGCCATAGCGTGGCCAAGCTACCCCGAGGATCAAGGTCTACGTATCATCAGAATGGATGGATTGACTAGAAAGAATGCTGGTGTTAGCGTGGGCGATAAGGTGATAGTGCGAAAGGCCGATGCTAAGCCAGCGCAAATGGTCAAGTTGGCGCCGGCGAGCTTCACGATAACAGTTGATCCGGGTTTTGTCAGCTTCGTTAGGAAGAGGCTCATCGACTATCCTGTAGTAGAAGGTGACAATATACTCGTGCCCGTAGTTGGCCATGCTATACCGTTTGTCGTGGTGAAGACTAGGCCAGCGGGCGTCGTGGTGATAAATAGCAATACTAACATAGTCATCCTCGAGAAGCCTGTAGAGCAGAGTAATGTGCCGCGCGTGACTTACGAAGATATCGGTGGAATGAAAGACGTGATACAGAAGGTTAGGGAGCTAGTAGAGCTTCCACTGAAGCACCCGGAGCTGTTCAAGAGGCTTGGCATTGAGCCTCCTAAGGGCATCCTCCTCTACGGGCCGCCTGGCGTGGGCAAAACGCTGCTGGCGAAAGCAATAGCCAATGAGACTGATGCGTACTTCATTGCAATCAACGGCCCCGAGATCA
>CAZTIR010000091.1:0-3880 GCA_964613695.1 uncultured Desulfurococcales archaeon
GGCCCTCGGAGCCAGTGGTCCCAGGTTCCAAAATCCCGGCAGGCTCTCCAACGCTTCTTCCACCAGCCTTTGCCAGCCTCTCTGGAGGAGTATCTCTGGCAGTAGGTTAGCATTATGATTACTGTGGCGCAGCATCTTATCAGCTTCGAGTATGTTCACGGGGCGGGGTGAGTGTTGCTTGTCGCTTCGCCACGCTGCCCATGAGGGCTGTGTAGAGGCTCGCTTCGAGGGGTGGTGCAGTGGGGGTGAGAAGCCTAGTGTCTGCTGGGGCCTCTTCACCCTGCTTCACGGGTTGTACGTGCTTATGGAGCTGTGTTAATACTCGTTATCGTTTCTCTCGTTCTCCTCGCGGCTGCAGTACATGGAGTAGAGTCCCGGTAGAGAGATCACAGAGCCCGGTACCTCCTTGCTCATCGCGGTGGCTAGTAGTGTGGCCGTAGACATGGGTGCTAGTGCCAGCAGTGCTATTTTCACCCCCTTCTTCAGGAGCGTCTCTATCTTCCTCCATGCTGCTTTAGCGTCGTACACTAGGAGGTCGGAGACTATGATTATGGCTACGTCGTTGAGCTTGTGGCCGTATCTTCTCTCAGCACGCTCCACCTCCCTCAAAGCCGGCACTAGTAGCGTGCCGCCGCCGCGCACGTTTCTCATTATCGTCGCCAGCATCTCCTCTGTTGGAATGTGGCCGCTGTAGTAGGGCTTATCCGCCCAGAGTATTACGCGGACGCGCTTATACCCTAGCCTCTTAACCGTATTGTGTATGACGAGCAGCACCCACATCAACTCCCTCGGTGATATCGAGTAGCTCGTGTCTATCAGTATGTAGACGCGCCTCGACTTACTCTCTGCAGGCTGGTAGATGAGGATAGGCGGCTCACCCGTCCTCCTCGAAGGCCTCGAGACGCTACGGTAGAGGTCTACGCCCCCGGCGAGTATGCGCGCCTTCTCCGAGCGCCCGGCAAGTATGCGCTCAAGCCAGCGCCTCATCGCAGCAGCTATCTTCTCGTAGTCGCAGCGCGGCGCATCGCTAAGCTCTCGTTCACCACCCTCCCCTATGCCAGCCGAGCGTTTAAGCTGTGAGAGTGGATCGCCTTTCCTGAAGCCCAGCTTCTCCAGGAAATCGACAGCCTCTTTCCTCACCGACGGCTTCCTCTCACCAATGCCGATGTCGTCCACGATAAGAGCACCGTAGACATTCTCGCTCTTCACCCGGTGCTGCCGCCTGATCTTCTCGAGGCGTCTTGCTAGAGTCTCGAAGGGCGCGAGCCTATAGTACTCCAGCTCGTCGCCCCCAAGCGACAACAGGAAGTCGATGAACTTGTCGCTTACCAGCCCCCTGGCGCGCATCAAGTCGGCCACCCTTGGTCCGAGCAGCGCAACCATCTCCCTGAAGACGCTGTAATCGGCCGCGATGTGGATGGACTTGGTGCTAACGCCCTCTGCTGCAAGCCTCCTAGCGCGGTGCAGGTGATCCAGCTTTATGTGCATCAGCTCATGGACTATTATGAGGTCGAGAATGTCATCCAGGTCGAAGATTACCGCTCTCAACGGGCGCACGTGTATACTCCTCCCATTCGTGTACGCCACAGAGTCGTGCATCCCCGTCGGGCAGACATCCGTGTACACCACTATCGTTACACGCTGGAGGATGCGCCTAAACTCGGGCGATACCCCGGCCACCCTCCTGACAGCGGATACGGTTCTTAGGAGGGCGTATAGCTTCGCGGCCCAATGAGCCCATTCTCTAAGCTCACCAGCATATTCCACTAGCTTCTTGAGATTCTCCCTGTGCTCCCCGCGGCTACTAGGCCCCTCGCTATACCCCATGTACTCCGCCTCCTTCTCGCTAATAGCGCGAAGGAGCACCTCCTTAGCCTCCCACGCGACCTCGCTGTCGACGATCTTGTCGCGGAGTATCTTGTAGAGCATTGCACTGACATTCCCTATCTTACACTCCTCGCTAACGACTCTTACCCGGGGCATCATCCTCCCACCCCTCGCGGGCTATATCTCGAGACCGTTCTCGGCGAGGCGTTTAACGCGGTACTCTAGCTCCTCAAGAATCCTACCTTCGACGTTCAACCGCTCCATCACCTCCAGTATCCTCGGCATCATGCTCCACGCTGTCTTCTCCATCTCCGTGATGACCGCGAACACCTGATCCGGGGTCTTGGCCGCCATGTCTGCCAGCGTCTTCGCCAACACCTCGACGACATCCTCCCTGTTGTGCACAGCCCACTCGTACGCTACGACCTCGACAACGTACTCCCGGTAACGCTCCAGGTTCTCGACGGTGATTATCGAGAGCACATCCTGGTCGCCTGCCGCGAGTTTCTCCAGGTTTATCCCCATTTTCTTAGCGTCTCTCACCACCTGCACCGCTCTACTCCAAGCAGCGTTCCCGACGACCGCGCCCGCGTACTTCCCACACTTGCCGCGTAGCCTATACCTGCAGACCCATGGAACGATCTCGGCTGCGACCTTCTCCCAGGAGCGTGGCGAGGGGAACGGGAGCTTGCCCAGCTTCTCGTTCTCCTGCGTCACCCCCTGGAAGAGGGATGGCGCGAGCCTCAACACCCCCGCCAGCTCCCGCCACCATTCACTGTACTTCTTGTCCATGTAGTCCCGCCACTCCTCGATAGACGGTGGCGCCACCTGAACCACTATACACCTGTTAATCACGGGCGCCGGCAGCCCCATAACATCGCTGTCATCCACGAGCCTGTTGCCCGCCGCTGCTATCCTCACGTTGCTCGAGAGCACTGTGTCGCCCACCCTCTTCTCGTCGAGGATTGCGTAGAGGAGGCTCCTCACATCCGGCCTCGCTATGCTCGTGACCTCGTCGAGGAAGAGGAGGCCGTGAACACCATCGATGCTCATGAGGCGGAGCGGCAGCGGCTTATGGTAGTAGGCTAGCGAGATGCTCTCATCCACGCGGGGGATGCCGAGAACATCCTCCGGGAGCACGTGCGACATCACCATACGGTAGAAGAGCATGAACCTCTCCGGGTCGTGCTCAACCCTCCTAACCACGCACCTCCTCACCGACGGGTCGTGGAGGCTGCCCCCGCACCCCGGGAGAGAAACCCTCGAGTTGCTCGTCAGGTCCAGGAAGATCAGGCCCCTCTTCTGCGCATACTCCTCGGCAGCCTGGCGGGCGAGCATCGTCTTACCCACGCCCGGCGGGCCGATGAGAACAACCGGGCTCTCCACGCGGAAAACGAGCCTGCGGAACGCCTCGGTGACCGAGATGCACGAGGACCGGTAACAGAGGAACCAGGGGGCGGGCACGGCCGGGCACCGTGGTGCCCTCGCAAACGCTCATCGGGCGAGGAGAGTGCGAGAAAAAAGAGTGGGGCGCGTGCCCGCCCCCGAGATAATGCGCATGACCGTGATACCGGGGTTCACAGGGACTAGTAGCCATGCTCGACTAGCACGATACCAGGCCGCAGGGAGGACTAGCGAGACCAGCAGGACTAGCAGGACGGGAGAGAACACACGCCGACTATACCGCGCCCGCTCCGAGACCTCCCACGGAGGACTCTGAACCCTCCCCCCGGGGTGCGGGGGCAGCCCTCCCGAGAACGTGCCGGTCCGACGCGCCTCTCCCGGGGATGACGGATGCCGGCGCCGCCCAGAAGGCGGCTGCGCGGGGGATGTCCCCCCGCGCGCCGCCGAACTCTCTACTCCTCCTCACCCCTATTTAAATATTTCGCGCTCCTTGTGGGCCGACCCTCGAGCTACTATACTCCTTTCCGCCAACCCCCGGGTATAGAGGGAGGATGTGGCAGCGTCCAGGGGGTAGCCCATGAAGAGGGCTCCCACCCCCTAGCCTGGATGGGCGGGAGACGCTGGAGAGGGATTTGCAGGGCGAGCGTCG
>CAZTIR010000092.1:0-3506 GCA_964613695.1 uncultured Desulfurococcales archaeon
GGTTTATCCCTGGGGGTAGGCCTAGGACCCCCCCGTCCTCCGTCGCGAAGACTGGGTGCCGGTCGCCCCTGAGCGCTATGCCGCCATACCTCCTACCCTGCTCGGTCTCCGAGAGCACCTCCCTAACGCTCATCTCCCGGTCGCCGTGGAGGGGCCTAAACCTAACCTCGTCTATGCTCGCCTCGCGGTACACGAGCCTGGTGGAGGGCACCTTCTCCGCATCGTGTATTCCTATCGCGGCCTTCCTCCTACCCCTGCCGAGGGTGTCGTGGAGCTTCTCCTGGAACTGTATAAGCTCCTCGAGGAAAACCTCATCCACATAGACATCGTAGACTACGGCCGCGGCTATGAAGGGCCTCGAGGGGACCCTCTCAACCCTCAACACGAACCCGGACGGCACGTGCTCGTAGCTAGGCAGGCCCCTCTCCACACCAAGCAGGCCCCTCGCGGCCCTCGCGATGCCCTCGACGCTGAACATGTCGGGCCTATCAGCGTTAACCTCCACGTAAACCTCGTCACCCTCCCCCCACTCGACCTCACACTTCAGCCGGAAGAGCAGCTCCTCAAGCTCGCCCCTAGTCAAGCCGCCGCCAATAGCCTCCAAGAGGCGTGGCGCGAGGAAGCGTAGTGTCGGCACCCTAGCACCCGGGGGTCGTGAAGCCGCCCGGTACCAGGCTTTTACACGAGCGCCTCCAAGACAACCCTGGCCAGAAGGGCTAGAATCGTGGCCAGCGTCAACGTGTAGCCCAGATCGGCTAGCGTGAGCTTAAGGCTCCTCGACTCCGCGTATATCGTTGCTAGTGTCGCGATGCACGGTATGTAGAGGGTCACCGCCACTAGCACGGCGAAAGCCTGGGCTGGCGTCAGGTTCAGGTATGCGAGCGCCTGCTCGGGAGACGCTGTGGCGAGGCCACCGGGAGCCATCATGGCCAGAGCGTCTAGGAACACCTCCTTGGCCACAAGCCCCTCTATGAAGGCGAAGCCCAGCCTCCACGCGGTATCGTAACCCACACCGAAGACTATGGAGGCTAGTGGAGCTAGCATCTTGCCCAGAGCGGCTGCAATCGAGTCAGCAACGCTGGCGGCCGGCGTGAGTGAGGGCGTGTAGCTCGTGGCAAGCCACGTGACCACGCTCAAGACTAGTATCACTGTGCCCGCGCGCTCCAGGAAGTGGATTATGCTGCTCCTCGCGTACCACCACACGACCCTCCAACTCGGCTTCTTCAACGGGGGTATCTCGAGGACATACTCCTCCTCGCCACCGCCTCCGAGCAACCGCGTGAATAGCCAGGCGGTGAACAGGTAGGCTGCGAAGGCGATCAGGTAGATGCCGAGCGCCGCTGCAGCCGCCGCGGCGGGCCCCTCCCGCGCGAAGAACACGGAGACGAAGGCTAGCAACACCGCCAGCCTAGCCTGGCACGGTATGAGCGGCAGCGCGAGCATCGCGGCAAGCCTCTCCCTCCTAGACTCTAGTATCCGCGTCGCCATCACCGCTGGCACGTTGCACCCTAGGCTCATCACCGCCGGGAAGAGAGACTTTCCGCTCAAACCGAAGCGCCGGAACCACGGGTCGAAGGCCACGGCCATCCTCGGGGCTATGCCGGTATCCTCCAGTAGACCCATTATCGCGTACACTGTTGCGATTAGGGGCGTGAAGCTGAGCACAAGCCCGACGCCCCCTATCACGCCGTCGGCGAGGAGGCTGGCGAGCCACCCTGGCGCAACCGCCTCCTTCACCAGGCTCGAGAGGGTGTCGAAGAGAGAGCCTATGAGACCCGCGAGGCTATACTCCTCGAGCATCGAGGCGGCGGCGTGCAGCCCGAGTGCATCCAGGACTATGTTCAGGGGGAAGCCGGTGTTGATAGTGAAGACGATGAAGAATACGGCGAGGAGTATTAGGAGGCTCGCCACGGGCCCCACGGCAGGATGCATGAGTATATTGTCGAGCCACGCTAGCCTAGTCTCGACCTCGTGCCTCACAACCCTCCTCCTCACGATCTCCTCCACGAGGCGGTAGCGCGCGGCGACGGCATCGGCGGCGGGGTCGTGGCCGGTGGTCCTCCTATACTCCTCTCTAAGCCTCTCAACCTCCTCCAGCACCTCGCGCGCGTTCACCCCGCAATACTCCTCTAGAACATCCCGCGTCCACTCCAACCCCTCGAGGAGCCTGACTGCAAGCCACCTCGGGTCGAGGGGGAGACCCCTACACTTGGCATCCAGCAGCCTCTCAACCTCCTCCACGTAGCGCTCCAAGCCGCCATAGTCTATCCTGAGGCCGCGTCCCTCCCTCCTAGCCGCCTCGGGTATCCTCCGTACGAGCTCGTCGAGGCCCTCCTCTCGTAACGCGCTGGTGGCTACGACAGGCGCGTCAAGATCCTTGGACAACCCCTCCAGGTCTATGCTGATACCCTGCTCTCTAGCAGCATCCATCTTCGTCAACACTACAACAACGCGGCTCGTAGCCTCGCGGGCCTCGAGGGGCAGGTAGAGGCTCTTCTCGAGGTTAGTCGACTCGGCGAGGGCTATTATCACGTCGGGCTTCTCGCGTAGTATGAAGTCGCGCGTGACCTTCTCCTCGGGCCCCGAGCCACTAAGCCCATAGGCGCCAGGAAGGTCTACAATGCATATCCTCGTCCCGTTCCTCCTCACAACAGCCGTCTTTATGTCCACGGTCACGCCCGGCCAGTTGGCTACAGCCTCTGCTCTCCCCGTGAGGGCGTTGAAGAGGCTTGTCTTGCCCACGTTAGGCGCTCCTAACAGCGCTGCTACGATGTCGCATTGCCGCCTCTCTAGTTTCATTAGCTTCGTCCCGAGTTAGGGGGGCCTAATTTTCGGCTAACCTAATATCCCTATTGATTTTAGTCGTGGGGGGTGTGTGAAGGAATGGAAACAAACATTGTTGAATTTCTGAGAGAGGCTGCTAGCCTTCAAAGAGAGTATCGCGTGGTTGCCGCTAGGGCTAGGAGGCCGGACGAGGAGAAGAGCTTCGACGCCTACGTGGTCCTCCTCGCCTGGTGGAGGGGGGAGAAGAGGCTCGTTGTAATCACCCTCGTGGGGGGCAAAGTGGTTGTAGCCGTGGCGCCGCCCGTACCCCACCCCTTCTGCGTCTCGAGGGGTGCCGACGAGGAGCGCGAAGCTAGGGCGGTTGACGAGGTGCTCTACGAGGTTGGAGCGAGGTATACGAGCTGGTGCAGGGTCTACTATCCCCCAGGCTTCAGGCCGGCTAGTCTAGACGAGGCTGTGAAGTTGCTAACAGAGCTCGAGATACTCGACGAGGTGGAACAACTGTTCATGTAGCTCCGGGGCGTGTCCAGGGGAAACGCTCTTATATGAAACGGGCGTGTTAGGGAAGAAAGAAGCTTAATCATCTTGGATAGCGGGGTGTCGCCCATGAAGGTGCGTGTCGGCATCATTGGACAGGGTTATGTGGGGACGACGCTGGCCGTGGGCTTGGAGAGGATTAAGGCTGGCGAGATACCAGCGTGGGGAGTGCCCTTCGGCTTCCC
>CAZTIR010000093.1:0-3370 GCA_964613695.1 uncultured Desulfurococcales archaeon
GGGTGAGGCGAATCTAACAATCTACCGGGTTGTGTTAGAGAACAGCACTGTAAAGGTATATACGGGCACGAGCATCCGCATACGCTTAAACCTGGACACCTATACTCCAGACACCACGCCACCACAGATCCTCAAAACAGCCGCTGCACTAGCGTTAGCGAAGCTCAACGTGACGCCCGACCCTAGAGTAGAAGAGGAGTATGACTGCGGCGCCTGGATAGAGCTGAGAGACGGGCTAGTAAACTACACGCGCGTAAACCCTCTCAAGTTCTACACGCCCCTCTTCAAAAAAGAGTGGATAGACTACATTGTCGATGAGATACTGAAAGCCGCTAGCCTGTGCACCACAGGGGACTACACTAGAGGCTGGGTAGAGTACAAGCTGAACGACACAAGCACATTGATAAACGTGTACCTCGCGCGTAGGTAGGAACGAGCAGGAAACGAGCAGCGATGAGGATGGTGCGGCGGCCGGGATTTGAACCCGGGACCACCGGCTTGGGAGGCCGGCGTCCTAGTCCAGGCTAGACGACCGCCGCGCTCTCCAAACTCCCACCCAATACTCCACCCGTTTAAACCTGTCACGGCTCCTTAGGCCTAGCATCTAAGCTCGCCTCTCCACAGCTCCCTCCTGTGCGCCTCGAGCAGCTCCTCCCTAACACCCATCAACCCCGCTGCCGTGACTAGCTTAACCCCTCTCGCGGAGGCCGCCTCCACTATGCTCGAGAGCTTCTCGTGGAAGCTGGGGTCTCTCGCGGTGTGATGATCGACTACGAGGGTTGAACCCCTCGGCATCCTCTCAACGAGCTCAGCAAGGTTCCTCATGCTCTCCTCCAGCTCGCCCCTATCCACCCTAACCCCCTCCATGTAGAGGGGCGGCCCCGACATTACCACGATGTCTGGTTTAGCCGCGATTATCCAGTCTAGAGCCTCCCTGCTCCCCGGCCCCTGCACGTCAGAGGCGAACACGAGCCTAACCCCATCAGCCTCCACCGCGACCATGATGACGTAGCCTAGGGGCGTCCCGGGCCTACCGTGGGGCACGGGCGGAGAGAAACGGAGCACAATATCCTCCAGCTCGAACACCCTGCCGTCAGCGTACTCCACGCGAGCCAGGCCAGCCACACCCTGCCTGACCAGAAGCCTCCGGGCCCTACCACGCTGACTAGCATTAATCCACTCCTCCGGGTGCTTCACGAAGAGCCGGAGCCCCTTGTAGTACTCCTCCTCGCCCCTCCTGTACAAGTAATGATCGTAATGGTAGTGGGTGATTACGGCAGCGTGCACGTCCCTCAGAGACTCCCTCACCCTGCTCAGAACCTCCTCGAGCCTACTAGTCTCGCAGGGGTGTGGAGGCAGCCCGTAACGCCGCGGAGCAAGACTAGCGCCAGGATCTATGAGGATACGTGTACCCGCAGCAGACTCGACGAGAGTAGCGAGGCTACGAACACCCATAGTCTCGGCGCCGAGTATAGAGATCCTCAGGCCGCCACCACCCCTAGCGGCGAGACGTGTCCCCCCGGCTGGAGGCTAGCCTCCTCATCCACGGGGCTCAGCCCCGTGTTGGGGCTGCGCCGCCGCCGGGAAGCCGGGGGGATCCGGGGGCTCCATAGACCCGTGTACCGGGAGAGAGGCTTAACTCTTCCCCGGCGCCAGTAGCCCCGAGAGAACCCTCCTAACACACCCCGCATCCACCCTCAACACCCCATCCTCCACCCTAGCCGCGCCGCTCACAAGGAGAAGGTGCTCTAGAGCCTCCTCCCCACACCCGCCCTCAACGATCCTAGCGCTCTTCAACAGGCTACTGGTTATGCGGGAGCCGGGGGACCCCAGCCTAGCCGCGAGCCCGGCCAACGCGTCCAACCTAAGCTCCTCCCCGCAGAGCCACGAGTATGCGTCGCGCAGCGCACCCCACAGGGAGGCGAGGAGTAGAGGCTCCCACTCCACGCTAAGCCCGTGGGCGACCACACCACCCTCGACCCTCGCTCTAATAGAGACGTTGCGGAGGTCGGCGGCCACGAGCTCAGAGAGGAGCCTGGATACGAGCCTAAACCCGCCACCCGACCCGGCCCCGCAGAGCAGCGCGTGCACGGCATGAGGCAGGCCTAGGAGCACCGCCAGGGCAGCAAGTCTAGCGTCCAGCGCGAAACCCTCAAGCCTCCTCGCGAGCCTCTCCGGGACCCTAACCCCGCCACCCCTAGCACCCACAACCCTGCCATGACCCAACCCCACGGCGGCAGACACTACATCCACGGGGCCTAGGCTCGGGGCGCCACCAACCTCGACGAGAGGCACCAGGGGGGTGCGCCAAGGCCCAGGCCCCACACTCGGGGCACTAAACACCCTGAACTCTACACTATACCCCATCCCCGCGAGCCACGCGGCAGCCACGAACCCGGCGTCCACGAGGGCCCTCGCAGCCACCGGTGGCGCCAGGCTAACCTCCACATAGAGCCTCAGGCGTTTACCCAGCTCGAGGCCCGAGATCCAAGAGGCGACGTGGTAGAGGGTGTAGAGGAGCGTGTGGCCAGGCGTCGCGTCGAAAACCCAACCCCCCAGCATGCCAGCCTCCGGAACCACCCCGACCTCCACGCGGCCCGCGAGCCGCGGAGGGATGTAGAGGTCGAGCCTCTTCGCCAACGCGGCGGAGGAGAGCTCGTAGAGCCTCCCAGCGTCACCCCTCGCCTCCTTCAACGTCTCCTCCCAGTAGTAGACGCTCGAGTAGACCGGGGCGATAGCCAGGCCAGCAACCTCCCAGCCGAGCTCGACACCAGCCAGGAGAGCAGCGGCGGGGTGAGAGGCCTCGATATACACGGGGCCCCTGTACTCAGCCCTCAGCCTCTTGTGCAGACCCGGCCTACCCGGGTGGTAGAACACGATCAGGGTATCCACGCGAGCCACTACCGGCACCCGTCGAGCGCGTAGGGAGGGTCAGCTTTTCCGGCTCTCCTCAACCCGGCGCCGCCGGTCAAGGAGACCCTCTTCTCATCACACCCGCGGTGGTACCGTCACACCAGTCGATGATATACTGTCTCCCAGCCAGCGGCCAGCACACGTAATAGAAGGAGGTAATACTTATTAACCCCTAGGGTGTGGAGGGAGGGTACACGGACGCCCGCCCCCCGGGGACAGCCCGGGGGGCGGGGCAGGAGTCACGATAACCGCGAATGATGGGGGGTGGACCAACCCCCCGGGAGCCTACCCGGGGGACGGTCCACCCCGACGGCCCTGGTGGGGAGCCGGGCCCCGGGCCGGCCAAACCCATGTGGCCCGGGGCACCCCGCCCGTATAAGAGCGGCCCCGCCTTGCGGCCGCGACTCCGGTTGATCCTGCCGGACCCGACCGCTATCGGGGTGGGACTAAGCCATGG
>CAZTIR010000094.1:0-3021 GCA_964613695.1 uncultured Desulfurococcales archaeon
AAACCTAGAGATGAGGATGAACTAAAGAAATACAAGTATAGCTCATATATTGACTTAAATAAAATTCTCAATTTGAACCCAAAACTCGCATGATGGTGTTTTAAAAATACATGCATTATATAAAAGTGTATATATAAATGTAATCTAAATTAGTACCACAACTTTAGATAAAGCAAAGTATAGAAAAATGTTAAGGATGTTAAGGCTAGGCCTTAGGTCCCACCGCGTTGATAGGGTGTAGACGGGCCTTGGTATCCTAGAGATTGGGGATGGTTGTCGTGGTTATCGAGGTCGAGGGTAGGAGGGACTATCACTGAGGCCTAGGTGAGCGGTGTTATAGATAAGCCGTTGATGCCGTTGATGGGGGCCACTACCCTCGGGCTCCTCGGGTTACGGGTGGGCCCGTCGACTGGGAGGCTACGCGGGGCACCCTTCCTCCTCTATGGCGTCGGGGAGGCTACCGGCTAGGCTCTCGGCGGCCACGTGGAGCCCGGTTGTCGGGTTCTTGTCTCGCGCTGGTGGAGGGGTAAACCAGGTACGTTGCCACGGCCGGTATTGTCATGGTGTCTGGTTGAGCACCGTTACCATCAGCATACCGAGGCGTCTCTACGAGGAGGCTCGCAGGAGGGGCGTTGACATCGAGTCTAGGGTTGTTGAGCTCCTAGCCAGGGAGCTTGGCCTGGACCCTGTCACCGAGGCGGGTTTGCACTTGGAGCTTGCCGAGAGGTACATGGGCGAGGCCCGGAGGCTACTCGGGGAGGGTGACGTGGTGCAAGCCTCGGAGAAGTTGTACAAGGTTGCAGAGGAGTGTATCAAGGCCTTGGCGGAGGCTCTCGGCCTAGAGGAGGCTGAGGAGGCTCGCAGGAGGGGCAGATGGACCCTAGGCCTGCTCGATAGGGCTGCGGGTAGGCTGGCAGAGCTCGTGGATAGACGCGTCTACGACGACTGGGACCACGCCTACTTCCTCCACGTGGAGGGCTTCCACGAGGCTAGGCTCAGCGCGGAACAGGTGGAGAAGAGGATGAGGTTCGTGGAGGAGCTGCTCGAGATAGCTAGGAGCGTGGTGGAGAAGAGGCGCCAGTAGCGCCGCCAGGAGCCCTCCACTAGGCTAGCTCCTCCCCCGCGGCTTCAAGCAGCCCCGAGGTACTCAAGCTCCTCGAGGAGTGGGTTAGCCGTCGAGATGTACTGGCCAGACTTCTGGGCCAACCGCCGCACGTAGCGTGCCATCTCAGCCTCCCGGGGCATCACGATGTTAGTCTCGATCCACGTCACCCACCCTATGTCGCGGTGCACGACCTGCACGGGTCTACCCGGGAGCCCCGCAACCTCCTCGACGAGAGGATCCCTAACCAGTACATCGATAGGACCCCAGCCAGCCACGTCACGTATCACATAGTACTGTAACGATCTCAAGTCGTCTCCGGAGAGGACGTCTGCCAAGCCAAGCTCTTCGACAGCCTCGATGACAACGGCCTTCAGGTACTCCTCGTGGTTGACGCCGTCCGAGGGGGGCTTCGCGGTGAACGCTATGTGGTCCATCACAAGACTGTAGTATTTGTGCACCGTCTCCGAGACGGGGGCTCGTGGACAACGTACCGGACCTCGTTCTCGAGCCCGACGAGGTAAACGGTTGCTAGGTTATCAATGCCGGCACGGTAGCTTTCTAGGACCCTAGCCCTGCCGGGGGAGCACCGCGACATCCGCGTGAGCCGTTACAAGGCGGTAGCTTGCTGTTATCCTCTGGCGCCGGCGCCCAGGGATGAAGGCCTCGAGGAGGACCCGCTTCAGGCTCTTCATGTCTAGGCCCTTGGCCACGGCAGTCCCCGTGTCCCGGTTGTGGGCGCGCAGTGTGGTCAGCAGTCCCTCTCGTATGCCTCTATTAGCTCGTCGCGCGTTATACCAGCGAGGCTGAGCACGCCGAGTATCGTGCCGGGTTTCAGCTCCGGATGGAGGGGGACGACCGTCACTCTGCGCGAGGGGTCCTCGCCGCGCGCCAGCACCGCGTGGCTGCCGCGTACGCGGAGGAGCCGGAACCCGAATTTCCTAACCAGTAGGTCTACCAGCTCTCGCCCTGATAGCCTCGGGAGCCTCCGCCTCGACCTCCACCACCCCCACAAACCCCCCGTGGACGGTCTCGACGTGCTCGGCTCTCCAGGGCTCCTCTTCGAGGAGGGCCTCCAGAGCCTCCCTCACGTTACGGAGAGCCTCCTCTAGGCTACCACCCTGGCTCGTAACCCCCGTCGACACCTCACGCGCGACGAACGCGCCATCCTCGCGCCACACGACTATCCTCGCACGGAGCCTACGTGCCAAGAGACGGGCCCTAGCATGGGGAGGGGAGCCGCGCCCCCTTAACCCCTAGGCTCAACCTCCTCTATGCCTCGCGGGGCTCTCCTCGTCGCTAGCCAGTAGCGTGTGGCGTAGTAGAGGTAGCCTAGCGGGCCTAGCGGGTAGTCGGGCCTCCTCGCCGCCATTAACAAGCCCCGGGTGAAGCCTACGATTCTCGGAGCCCTCTCCTCGAGCTTCTCGACGATGCTATCCGCGCACGCCTCTGCAGCGACTATCTCGAGTCTAGGGGGTGAGGGTTGTGGCGCTTCTCGACGAGGTTCTCAAGCTTCAGATTGTGTTTTGCGGGCGATCGCGCGTCGTCGCGTTCAAGGCCAGCAAGGATCTCGTAGACGCGCTTGACGCCGTTGCACACGTGGGTAGTAGTAGGTTTTTCTTCCTCGCTTTTTAGGCGTCCAGAGCACCTTTGCTATCAACGCATCATCCCATCTACCCTCTGCGCCATTATCGGCTTTTTCACCGTTCCCGCGTACTACGTGCATCTTTATTCGGTTTTGTGCCACGCGGTTCATCTCCGTGAGCGTGGGGTGGGGTTCAGGGGGTGGCGGGCCCGCGGGGATTTGAACCCCGGACCACCGGCTTAGAAGGCCGGCGCCCTATCCTGGCTAGGCTACGGGCCCCCGGGCCCCATTGTTAACGCGTCCATGCGAGACTCCTTTATAAAAGCTTATTCCA
>CAZTIR010000095.1:0-2809 GCA_964613695.1 uncultured Desulfurococcales archaeon
GGCTCTACTGTGCTCCTCCCCGTGGGCAGCTTCGAGGATCACTTCGAGGAGCCTATGGTGCTTGACACCCTCCTAGCGCTGGAGGTGTCTTGCCGCGCTGCCGATATTTGTGATGCTCTTGTCGCCTGGCCTATCGGCTACTCTTTCAGCCCGGGGCACGCTCGTAGCGTTAGCCTCGACGAGGATATGGTTGGGCGTCTTGTGGGGCTTGTGGTCGAGGGCTTGGGGCGTCTAGGCGCGTCTAGGGTCGTGGTCGTGGACGGCCACTATGGTCACAGGGTTGTTGTCGAGAGGGTTTCGGCTTCCCGCGGAGCCCTCTACGTCAACGTCTGGGATCTGCTGGTCGAGGAGGGTTTCGAGACGTTCGAGAAGCAGGTGTTGTTCGAGAGGATGCTCGGCTCCTATCTGCGAGGAGAGGGTGGAGACGTGGTTCGTGTGCTCGAGCGTATAGCCTCGAGGCTCGCGGAGAGGCTGGGGTGTAGGGTTTAAGCCTGGGGTGCGGCTGTGCGCCCCTGGTGTCCTCGCGCTTGGATATGTTAGTGTATGCTCTCCTGCAGGGTCTGCTAGAGTGGCTCCCGGTCTCGAGTAGTGGTGTGCTAGTCCTCCTCGGCATGAGCGTCTCGGGCGCTCTGGGTGTGCACCTCGCTACTGGCTTGGCGGGCCTCGTGTACAGTGTTAGGTGGCGTGGGAGGCTGGCAAGGCTATGGCTGTGGTGGGGTATTGTACCGCTCCTCGTCGGTGCCCCCGTGGCGCTGGTCCTCGATAACCTTGTTGAGGGTCTTCCGGCGCCAACACTGCATAGGCTTGTTGTGGCGCTCTACACTGTCACTATCCTGGCGTTGCTGGCCAGGCTAGCCGCTAGGAGTGGGGGTGGCGGCAGCGGCTCTAGGCTAGACCCGGTTGTGGCGGGCATCCTCCAGGGTGTTGCCGTGCTACCGGGGGTCTCGAGGAGTGGCCTAGTCTCGGCGTACCTCCTCCTCAGGGGCTATGAGCCGGGGTTGGTGGTTGAGGCTGTGGTCGCCTCCGGCGCCTTCGCGGGCCTAGCGGCCGGGGCCTATGAGGCTGTGAGGAGGGGTTTTAGACCAGAGCCCCTGGCGCTCCTAGCCACGTTCCTAGCCGCTATAGCCTCGGCTTACCTACTGGACCTCGTGGGGGAGAAGGGTAGAGTAGCTCTAACCGTGCTCGTGCTTGCAGGCCTCCTGGCTGGGCTAGCGGCGGGCCTCCTAGCGTAGCCTCGCGCACCGCGGGTTGCATGGGGGCTCTCCGCGTCTAACCTTTCTAGGCGGCTGTGGCCGCCTACCCGGTTAGGGTGTAGGCAGGGGCTTGAAGCTCCGAGAGCTCGTGGAGAGCGTGGCCTCCCGGGCGGGCTTCGAGGTCAGGAGTGCTAACGTGGAGCCCCCGCCTGGGCTAGACTGGGTTGTAGACGTTGTAGCCGGGGCCCCGGGGATGCAGGTCGTTGTCCGCGTGGCGGGCAGCGATAGGCAGGAGAAGCTCGTACTCGTGATGCCGATAGGCTTCTCTGAGACACACCGCTCGCTCATAATGGGGCTTGAGGCGGAGAAGAGGGTTAGGCTAGTGACGCGCATAATCCGCGAGGTTCTCAGGGTGTGCCCGTATTGTAGGGTGGGCGTGGGCGGTACTCCCGTAGAGCCGCAGGGCGTCGTGGCCGAGATACACTATGTCGCGAGGCCAGACCCCCAGAGGCTCCTCGATGATATAACGAGGCTCCTCTCAGTATTCCTGGCTGTGAACGCGGTGCTATGGGAGGAGTTCCCCTCGGCGATGCAGCCGGGCTCCCAACCACCCCTCTACACGTGAGGGCGCATAGTGTTAAACCGAGGCACGGCCACAACCATGCTGGGAGTAGGGTGTCTTGACGCTAGACTCTAGGCTCCTAGAGAAGCCGCTGCCGAAGCCGAGCCGAGACCCCATAGGCTACGCCTCCGCCAGGCTCCTGGAGGCCCTCCTCGAGGCTATCCTCGCGCTCAGGTTCCTCGAGGAGGGCTACACCAGGAACGCGGCGGGGAAGGCGTTCCAGGCTTGGAGGGCTCTAACGGCCGCTATCCTCGCTCTGGAGAAGCAACGGGTCTCGAAGCTCCTGGCGAGCGAGGAGGAGAGGAGGTGGCTGGAGGAGAGAGGGATACCAAGGCTTCCCTCGACGAGGTTACGCTCCCTAGCCAGGCTCGTCGAGGAGACCGGCTACGAGTACTACACGCCGTTGACGGACGTTGCCCTCAACCTCCACGACTACCAGTACCACGGCCCCGACCCGGACCTGGCCGCGTCGCGTTACAGGAGTAGGGCGGAGGCTGCAAGCGACATAGTATACCTCCTGGAGAGGCTGGTCGAGATCGTGGAGGCGCGCGTCAAGGAGAGGCTGGCGGAGAGCGGCGGGTGGGGGGAGGAGCACACAGCAGCCCTCGAACAGTTGAAACGCCTCCTGAAAACCATGCGGAATTTACGCTCCTCTTAACCCGCTTCACCGGGCTACACGAGTACGTACACCTCCGAGATCGTGTACATAGTGCATGGTAGTCATACTACGTGGTGTTCTGCTAATAAGGCGGGGTTCGAGTAGAGTATCTTCACCGGGCTACGCGTATGACCAGATACGGTCTAAGAGCGTCCGTGAGTATCACGGCGGTGCTGCTGCTGGTGCTGGTAGGGGTTGCCGCCGCTGTAGCGCTATGGCTCTGGCTCGCGCCTCACGCTGCTTCGCCCGCCAAGCCCCTCCCAAGGCTCGAGGTGAGAGCTGAGGCCGTGAAGGCGTACGTCGTGCCCGGTTACGGCACCTACATCGGCATATTCG
>CAZTIR010000096.1:0-2744 GCA_964613695.1 uncultured Desulfurococcales archaeon
GTAGTTTCTGAAGCGTCTCGTGAGGCGCTTAGGGTATAGCATGCTGTTGTCGATGGCTGATTTTATCGTCTCGAGGCTTACGGGCATAAACTATGCCATGCTAACACTCATGTCTTGTCACCATTGTGCTTTGCTGTTATTATAGCCGCTTGGGCAGGGGCTGTACTTCTAAGGGGTCTTCTCTTGCAGCTTGGTAGCCTCTGTTCCTTCCTTGAGAGCCTCTTTGTCGAGCTCGAGCCTGGTGTTGGCTGCTTGAGGGAGTCGCCTAGGGTTGAGGCTAACGTGTGCTACACTAACACCAACTATCTTGCTCTCCGCGCGCTGCGCGTGTGCGGCTCTAGGCTAGCCGAGCCTATCGAGAGGTTCCTCGAGAGGTACGATCATGCTGGAGGCGGGCGCTTTGAGGTTCTCTGGCTCGAGCCTATCCCGTACCCTCCTCAGGCGGTCAAGACCCTCGTGCTCGACAAGCTCGAGGCTGATGGGAACGTTATCGAGGTTCGCGCCGACGTGCCCTGCGGCGAGAGTCTCCCAGACTGGGGCGAGTACGCTGACCTCCTGATGCTAGCTGCGTTGGAGAAGCTGCGTAGAGGGGATAGGGGCGCTGCGCTAGCCCTCAGGAACCGCGTCCTCGACATGTGGAACGGGGTTGGGTTCACAGATAAGGCTTACAAGGAGACAGGGCTCTACGAGACGTACAAGCTGAGCCTCTACCACTTTCTAGCACGAGCTCTAAGAGTAGAGGATGAGGTTTCAAGAACTATACCGAGTATCGTCGAGAAGATGGTTACGGGCGAGGGCGGTGTCGTCACACACTACACGGAGAGCCTCGAGCCCAAGGGAGACCCCAACGTCGAGACAACGAGCGTCACGATACTAGCGTTTTACAGCGACTACCCCGAGAGGTTCCCAGCAGGCGTGAGAGGGGAGAAGAGAGACGGGTTTGCGCTAATACCGCCCCTGGTCGCCCCACGCTGCAGCCGCTATCCTCGCTCTGCCAGCCTGGAGGTGGGCGCGTCTGGTAGAAAGGCGTGCACGTGGGAGGGCGTAGTCACGGCTCTGTTGACGCTTTTATTAGAGGCTTTGTGCCGATAGGCTCGTCTTGGTGGAGTTGTGAGCCTCTCTAGCAGCGACTATGAGCTTGTCGAGCGTGTGCTCGTCAGCGTCTTCCGTGAGGTGTTTGGCGAGCTTCTAGTCTCGCTTGTCCTCTTCGGCTCCTATGCTAGGAGGGAGGCTAGGCCCGAGAGCGACATAGACGTGCTCGTGGTGGTTGAGGATAGGCTCTCCGACCGCTTCGAGGCCCAAAAGCTGCTTGACAGGGTTGAGCTCAGGCTCTATGAGCTCTTATGGCCTCGGCTAGCCCCCCGGGGTTATAGGCCGGTGTTATCCCCCCACCTTCTCACCAGGAGCCAGGCTAGCGTCTTCCGCCCGATCTACATCGACCTCGTCTTCGACGCCAGGATCCTGTACGATAAGGATGGTTTCATGGCGTCTATCCTCGGGAGGGTTCGGAGGGTTCTAGAGGAGGTTGGCGTTGAGAGGAGGAGGATTGGCAGGAAATGGGTTGTCGTGCTCAAACCCAGGGGTTTCCGCTTCGGGGACAGGATTAGGCTAGAGGTGTAGCCTCTTGACGGACAACTATGAGATGGCGCGCGCCTACATAGAAGAGGCTGAGAGGAGGCTACGAACAGCCAGGATGGCGCTGGAGGAGGGCGCGTACGCGTACTGCATTAGACAGTCGCAGGAGGCTGTAGAGCTCCTCCTCAAGGCGGCCCTGAGACTAGTGGGCGTAGAGCCCCCAAAATGGCACGACGTTGGCCCGGTTCTCGTCGAGTATAGGGATAGGTTCCCCGAATGGTTCCAGGAGATGATACCGGAGCTGGCAGCCATCTCCCGATGGCTGCGTAGAGAGCGAGAACCCTCGATGTACGGCGACGAGGAGCTAGGCATACCGCCGACGAGGCTATACACGAGGCCCTACGCGCAGAAAGCCCTAGAGTCAGCGCACCTAGTCTACAATGCGGTGAAGAGGCTCCTAGAAGAGGCCGAGAAGCGAGCCAAGTAGCCAGCCCACCAGAGGCATTCCGGGGCCCCAAGGGGCTACACTGCTAGAGTAGCGCCCGACACCCAACATGATAATGTAGAGCGGGGCGGCCTTGAGGGGCTTCTCCACGAGCAAACCCGGGCTTTGATTGGTGCAGAGGCCTCGAGGAGGCTCAAGACACTCATACCCCACCCGGTGCTAGCCGAGGCTCTCCACGCGACCGCTAGGATATCCTCGAGCGTCGGAGCCAAAGACCCTCTAGGAGCAGGGGGTGAAGCTGGTAGAGCGGCTCTACAAGCTACCAACCGTTGAGATAGTCGGAGACGCGCTCGAACCCGCCCTAGAAGCTGGGAGGGCGACCCCCGTTACGGGCTAGCACCAACCGACTGCCACACACTCGCCTCCCCGAAGCCCTACAAGGCCGAGACTGTTTTTCAGGAAGCACGAGAAGGAGATGAAGGAGGGGAAAGCCTCGTAGAACAGGTGACCAGAGAATACGGCATCATACTCCCCAGAGGACTTACGCCTAGTAAACGCCGAGCACGCAAAACAAGACCTCCAACAACCCCAACCAATAATGAAGAGAGCGAGCACAACACCCCACCCACAAAAAAAAAATGAAACTCGTCTCCCCTAGCACAGCTTGCCCTCGAGGAGCATGAGGAGTAGGCGTATGAGTGCTATGGCCGTGGTTAGTACTGAT
>CAZTIR010000097.1:0-2684 GCA_964613695.1 uncultured Desulfurococcales archaeon
CCCAGGGGCGGGCCACGCGGATCTATGGCAGCGTGGCCCGCCGGGGCCCACGGGCCCGGGGCTAGAGCCTGGGGGTGGGCGGCCGGGGCCTCTGGGGCCGAGGAGGGGTGAATGTTGGAGCCTAGTCGTCTTCTCTCATGTGGTGTCTCCTGGTCGTGTCTCTGCTTATTCTTGTTGCTGCTTCGCGTCTCGTATATCATCTTGTGATGTCTCTCCGGGTCTCTAGGCTTGTTTTGGTTGCCGGAACCTGTTTATACTCTAGTGTGGCAGGATTCTCGTGGATTTGGGGTGGTGTCTCGTGGCGACTATCAAGGCTACTCTCGAGGCGGAGGTCTCCGACGAGGTTATGAAGAAGTTTATCGAGGTCTTGGAGAAGACGGAGAAGCCGTTGAAGGAGATCCAGGTGCAGGTTGAGGATGTGCGTGGGCGTATGGTTGTAAGGGTGGTGCCTGCGGGCGAGGAGGGTGCTGAGGGTAAGGGAGCCTAGTCTTTTCTACACTCTATCGTGTGCGTGGGGAGTAGTCGAGTGAACCTCACCCTGATTTTCTTCCCCGTTAGGCAGGCGAGCTTTTCTAGCGCCTCGAGGAGCGTCTTGTCGTGTAGTATTGTTTTTATCGCCTTGAGGCGCCCCTCTTGGAGGGTTAGTAGGATCTCTTCTGGTGTCGCGTGGAGTGTGAAGGTGTAGTCGTTTATCCTTATCCGTGCTTCTAGCTCGTAGTCTACTACCTCTACCCGGTACTTTGACCCGTTTGCCTCGAGGCTTAGGGTTATTCCCATCTAGCCTCTTCCCCTAGTCTCGCTAGTCTTGTTTCCCGCATTTCAGCCTCTCTACCACCACCCTGTCCTCGCCTGCAGGGTATACGATGTAGTCTGGTGGGTTGTCCTGGTGGCATAGGTGCTGGGCTGTTGCCGGTGACGCTAGTGCCTGTGTTCTCACGCCCAGGCCGGCCTCCATTACCCCCGCTATGACTCCTGCTAGTATGGCTGGCGATTCTCTCCCATTCTTCACTACTAGTGTTATGCGGTCATCCTCCTCCACTATCCTTGTGACTCTCTGGAAGGGGTGGGCTGGCTCCGAGCCCTCCCTGAGCACGAAGACTTCCAGTACTTCTCTTAGCGTCAGGCTCCCGGGCTTTACTGAGAGTTTCTCGAGGAAGTGGCGGAAGCCCTCCTCCGCGGTCTTCTTGGCGAGCATCTCTAGCACCATGGTCGCCTGTTTCTCGCCTATGAGCTTCGCCAGCATGGCTGGAAGCTCTACGAAGAGCATGTCCGTGACCATCACTGTGAGGCCGTAGGCTACGGCGTCCCTGTGCTCTAGTAGCTGGGCGACCACGGTTTACGCCATGGTTTTCACGCGCTAAGGGGTTTTTGATAAGATATGTGCGTTTACCACAATAGTGGAGTATCAAAACTCGGTATACAACGGTGTTCTGTCACCCCGTGTAGCGTGTTCACCCCGCCTTACCCCTAACAACCCCCGAGGCTGCGGCACCAGCGGGTCGGAGGAGTGTTGAGGGTCTGGAGGCTCGCCCCTCTCTCACTGTCTCTGGTGGAGCTCGTAGCCGGTCTCGCGGGGGTTGTGGAGGGCGGCGCCTTGCTCCACGCTGGCCTCGTCTCCTCAGCCCTCCTGGGTTTCTACGGCGGGGTGGCGGTGGGGTATATCTCGTCCCTCGCCCGCGGCTCTAGGCTTGTCGAGGCTCTTCTCTTAGCCCACGCTCTCCTCTACACCCTCTCCTGGCTACACCCCCTCGCCTACGCCGCCGCCTCCCTCCTGGGGCTCGCATCCACCCTCTACACCATGGCCCGCGCTAGGATTACGGTGCTGCAGGCGGGGCTCTCGCTCCTATACTCGTGCGGCGTGGCGGTGGCCGCCCTGTCCTGGCTGTATGGCCGCGCTGGCGTCGTGCTGTACCTGGCCTATATCCTGGCGGTTCCGGCGGCGGCGATAATCGTTGTTAACAGCTACGCGCTCGTCAAGACCTATGGGCTGCGGGTGCCCCTCACCCTAGCCCTCATCCCCGTGGCCCTCCTCGAGGCTTCCGCGCTGCTCCTGGCCGCGGGCTCCGGGGCCTACAGGGTGGCCTCAGCGGCCGGCTTCGCGGTCTACGCTCTCCTCCTCGCCGCCATGGCCGCGGGTGTGCCGGGGTCGAGGGTTTATAGGGGCGCTAGGGGTGTGGCCCGCGAGTCCCACAGGTACCTCCTGCTCGGCGAGCTGCTAGCCATCCCCCTCTCCCTCGCAGCCAGCCTCCCCGCCGACCCCCTGACCCTGGCCCACCTGGTGAGCATAGGCTACGCGGGCATCCATATAGCGGTGCACGCGCCGCTCATGCTACCAGCGTTGCTGGGCGTGAGAGCCGGCAGGAGGTACACCCCCCTACCCTACCTGCTCGTCTACCTCGTCCTAGCCGCGAGACTCCTCGGCGCACACCCGCTCATCACCACAACCCTCGCCCTAGGCTACGCGGCCAGCCTCGTACACGCCTCCTTCGAGCTACGGCACGCGTAAGGAGGATCACGGTATGTATCTGGTATTTAAGAGAAAAATAAGGATAGACAAGTGTATGTTGAGGTTCTTGGAAGTGTTGGTTAATGTGAGTTCACTCTCTTTAATGTCAACATCCCACTAGGCAATTATAAGGCTAATTTTACTAGTGTGAACGACAATGAGTTAAGTCCTGTTGAAA
>CAZTIR010000098.1:0-2444 GCA_964613695.1 uncultured Desulfurococcales archaeon
CGATAATCAACGCTGTGCTCCGCGACGTGGCAACGCGCCAAGACCTCAGGGAGGCTGTGAGAGAGCTTAGAGACTACACGGACAGGAGGTTCGTGGAGTTGAGGAGCTATGTCGACGAGAGGCTTGCAGAGCTTAGGGGGTACGTGGATACGCGTTTCGCAGAGCTCAGAGACTACGTGGATAAGCGTTTTGCAGAACTCAAGGAGTATGTTGACAAGCGCTTCACAGAGCTTAGGGAGTATGTCGACAAGAGGTTCACAGAGCTGAAAGACTATGTTGACAAGAGGTTCGTAGAACTCAAGGAGTATGTTGACAAGAGGTTTGCCGAGTTCAAAGAGTATGTGGATATGCGGTTCGCGGGGCTCAGAGAGTATGTAGACAGGCGGATAGCAGAGCTGAAAGACTATGTTGATGCTCGCCTCGAGGGTGTTGAGGCTGAGTTGCGTGGGCTGCGGGGGGAGGTGAGGGAGCTGCGGAACAGGCTATGGTGGGTGGTCGCCACAGTCATACTAGGATGGCTAGCAGTGGTAATAGAGCAGTTATTATTATACCTGGCTAGGGGGTAGGAGAAGCCCCTCCCAGCGACCCGGCTACACTCGTACCATATCATCCTGTGTTGATTCCCAGCTTCTATCCGTGCTGTTTGCGCCGGGTGCGGGTCTAGTCTCGCAGTCGGTGCGTTGCAACCTCCCTATGGAATGGTGGAGGGGCGTCCAGCCTCTCCGGTTTGAAACAGATCTTAACTCTTCTTACTCTATTTGCTTCACACGCTTCGATGTATAGCATTGTAAGGGGTCACTAGATTCCCGCTAACCCGGACCCTAGAGAATATTTATATCCGGCTATAGAAGTCTATAGCTGCTCGGAACGAGACCTTGTCCCTTGGGCGGGGTGGTAGCGACCCCTGTATCCAGTTCGCGTTGAGCGACAAGGTTAGGGATTTTGTCGACGTGCTACGCTTCATAGCAAAGACTAGGAGGTACTCTATACTCGATAGGCTGGGTTTTACGCTGGACCCGCGTGTCGCCGAGGAGAGTATAGAGGAGGCGCTTAGGCTGGCCCGGACGAGCATAGACTCTGCTCTAGTGGCCGAGGTTAAGAGAGACTCGGGAACCGAGACTATCTCCTGCTGTGACTATGAGAGGCCGGAGGGTGGGTTGTGCCCGCCGGGGTATGAGAAGGTTAGCGTCGAGAGGGTTGTGTCTGGCCCCCGCGAGTACGAGAAGACCGTGTTGTGCTGCGCTAGGTGCCCGAGGCTCCCGAGCGACGAGGTTATGAGAAAGGTGATAGAGTGTATATACTCTAATGTCAGGGATTTCACGCGTATACTCGTTGCTAGGGCTCTCAGCTGGGGGTAGGGACTATGCCCGGCATATACCTGGCTGCGTCTCTAAGACTACTTGTCAACATAGAGTCGTTGAACATGGCGGAGACTGTGGGCAACCTCCAGAAGCACAAGCGAGCACCCATAGTGGTGCCGATGGAGACCAGTAGTGGCGTACAGCCCGTAGTCGTGACGGTTCCGGTGGTCTCTGGTCAGAGCATCGCCCACGGCTACCAGGAGACGTTGGCGCAGCTGGCTATGGACAGGGGGTTGCCCGTCTGCCCCCTCTGCGCGCAGGGCGTGTTCGTGAAGCACGCGAGCATGAAGATACTGGAGAGGCTCGAGAAGATGGGCGACCCGAGCGCGAGCCTCCTAAAGAACTACTATAAGAGCATGAAGAGCGATAGGAGTAAGACGTGCGAGTTCGAACGGAAGGTTGTAGAGTCTTGTGTCGTGGAGGATGTGGGTGGTTTCCTCTTCGCCGAGGCGGGGGTGACGGCGAGGAGGACGAGCAGGATAGAGTTTAGCTACATGATGCCAGCAGCCCAGCACGTACGCGCGGTGGGGATGGAGAGCGTTCTACACGCCCGGCAGGATCCCGGCGCCGGCGAGGGCCAGATGCTCTTCTCGCAGGAGGTGGGCTCAGCCCTCTACACCATGAGCTTCATCCTCAACGTCTGCGACATAGGCGTGGTTAAGTGCAGCCTACCCGGCGAGGCTGTAAAGCCCATCCTGTGCCTCGACGGGAACGAGCGTAGGGAGCGTGTGAGGGCGGCGATAGACGCCCTGATAAAGATGTTCGAGGGGCTCTCCTTCGGCGCTAAGCGTTCTCGAGTACTCCCCGCCGTTGGGGTCGAGAGTATAGTGGTAACGGTCTCGAGGCCAAACCGGTTCATGCCAAGCCCCGGCCACTACGATGACTATATAGTCGAGACTGTTAGGCGTGCAGCCGCCTACGCGGATGCGTTGAAGAGCAGCGAGGGCTCCGTGAGGATAAACATCTTCTACTATGTGAAGCTCTTCAACGGTAAGAGTATTGCAGTAAAACCCGAGAACTGTCCGGAGGGCGGCGACGTTACTTGCGTAGAGGCCTCTAGCCTCGCAGAAGCCCTGGGAAAGG
>CAZTIR010000099.1:0-2039 GCA_964613695.1 uncultured Desulfurococcales archaeon
GAAGCGCTTGTCAACATACTCCTTGAGTTCTGCAAAACGCTTATCCACGTAGTCTTTGAGCTCTGCGAACCTCTTGTCCGTGTAGTCTCTAAGCTCTCTCACAGCCTCCCTGAGGTCTTGGCGCGTGGCCACGTCGCGGAGCACAGCGTTGATTATCGCGAGGCGCACCTCAGGCTCAGAGACTAGGAGAGCTGCTAGACGCCTACGGGCACCAGCATCACGCTCAAAGAGGCGAACAACATCCTCGGCGGTGATGCCGGGAGTTGTCATTGGTTACATCCCTCTCTGTTCTCTAGCCGGTTGCTTGGCTACATATGTAACCTTGGTTATGCTGTGGTGGTTGGTTTGTGCTTTCGCCGTGGCTGCACCGCTGTTTTATAACATTGGTTTGTGTTATGCTGCTACGGAGATGTTATGGTTGAGGAGCCTCCCTTTGTTGATAGGGGTGCTGAGCTTAGCGAGCTGTTGTCTCTTGCCGAGAGGGGCTTCTACCCGGTACTGTACCTCTATGGGCCGGAGGGTTGTGGTAAGACGAGGTTATTGCGGGAGTTGTACTCGAGGCTACGGGGACGTAGAGACTATGTGACTGTCTACGTTGATGCGCAGAGCATGGAGAGTGTCGAGGAGGCGGTCTATGCGCCGCCTGGCATAGTCCGTGCTGTTCTAGAGGCTGCGAGGGAGCTGGCCGGGCCGCCTGGACGGGTGGCGGCCCTCGCCCTGCTCTCCGCCATGAGGATTGTTAAGAGGCTCTACGCGGTGGGCAAGCACGTTGTCATACTCGTGGATGATGTCGCTAGGCCTCTCGGCCTGGAGGTTATAGAGGCGTACTCGAAGAGCCTCCTAAACCTGGTCGAGGAGCTGCTAGAAGCTGGGGCCGAGACCGTTCTAGCCATAGCGACCACAAGCGAGGGGTTGTCACGGAGTCTCTTAGCGCGCCACAACTACGTGTCGATAAGGCAGTTGTGGAACCTCGACCCGGACTCGTACGCGGAGCTCCTCCAGGCGCTAGGAGCCCCCAAGGACGTCACCGAGGAGGCGTGGCGGTCTCTCGGCGGCAACCCCAGGCTCGCGCTAGCCCTCAGAGCCCGCGGGTGGAGCCTACAGAGACTCGAGGACGACCTCTACCCGGGTATCCGAGCCGTGCTCGAGGATATAGCGCCCAGGCACCGCAGGGAGCTGGAGGAGGTTGTAGAGGACGTGGACGCTCTACTAGAGCATCCCGAGCTGCGAAGGAAGCTATTGGAGGCCAGCCTGGTGACGCCAGTCGATAGGCCGTGTCTCGGCTACACGCCGCCAATCGACCCGGAGCTGGGCATAGGCAGGTACTATGCGTGGCAGACGCCGCTACACCGTAGACTAGCGCGGAGATACCTAGAGGAGCTAGGCTAACCCGGTGATACCTCCTCCCGCACCAGCGGGCGCCCCCGGGTGCAGGGCAAGTGGAGCAGGGTGAGGCTAGTTCTGGACGACTTTGAGGTGGTCGAGGCGCCGGTGTATAGGGGTGCGGGTGGCAGACTCTTCAAGGTCTTGTACTCCAGCGCGTGCAGGATGGACTGTCTCTACTGCCCGTGGAGGGCCGGGGCCCCGGTCGAGAGGAGAGTGTGGAGCGCCGAGAAGCTAGCCAAGACGGCCATAGAGCTGTATAGGCGGGGGCTCGTAGCGGGGGTCTTCATCTCAAGCGGTCTCTACGGGGACCCGGAGAGGGTCTCGGAGGATATCATAGAGGCTGCAGAGCTGCTACGGAGGATGGGGTACCGGGGCTACCTCCACCTACGCCTCATGCCCGGCACACCCTCGTGGCTAATCCGAGAAGCCTCCAGGCTAGCCGATAGGATAGGGGTAAACCTGGAGACCGTCGACCCTAGTAGCTTCTCCGAGGTCGCCCCGAGCAAGGGCAGCTGGAGCCTAGATATACTCTCGAAGCTGCTCTACGCTACGCGCCTCCGTGCCAGCGTGGACACCCAGCTGGTTGTCGGGGTCGCGGGGGAGACCGACGGGGAGCACCTAAGGCTCATGAGGGTGTTGGCGGAGGCTGGCGT
>CAZTIR010000100.1:0-1900 GCA_964613695.1 uncultured Desulfurococcales archaeon
GGCTCGAAGAAGCCCTGCACCAGCAGCGCAGTCGCCTCGTCCTCGCGGAAGCCCATGGTCCGCAGGTAGAGCAGCTTCTCGGCCGCGACCCTACCCACGCTAGCCTCGTGGCTGAGCTCAACGTCGCTGATCTCGGCGTCTAGTGATGGTATCGTCTCGCTCCTAGCCTCCGGGCTGAGGAGTAGCGTGTTACACGCCATGTAGCCCATGGAGTTGTGAGCTCTCCTCGTAGCCCTAATCCTGCCCACGAACCTGTCATGACCCCTATCCTTCACCACAACCCTCGTCGCTATGTGCGCCTTGGTGCTGGGCGCGTCGAGGGTCGAGGATAGCCTAGACTCTACCCACGTGTCGCCAGTCACCAGCCCAATGCTCTCGATCCTAGCCTGCCCGCCCTCGCCCACCACGTCAGCCTCCTCGCTCACAACTATGCTCGCGGCCCCGAAGGATATCGGCACAGTCTCGAGCAGCCCCCCAGCCTCGACAACCATCCTCTTAACCGGCCTGTGGTGCACCGGCCCAGCCCAGTTCTGGACGCTGTAGAGGTAGAGGCGGGCGCCTCTACCAACCCAGGCCTCCAGGCCGCCCAGGTGCACGCTGAACCTGGCCTTGACCGGCGCCGTGCACCCCTCCACCCACGTTAGGCTACCCTTATCCTCGACTATCAGCAGCGTGTGCTCCGTCTGCTTGAACCCCTCGCCGGTTATCAGGAAGACTCCGTAGAGCGGCGTGGGTATCCGGACGCCCTCCGGCACGTACACGAAGACGCCCCCAGCCCACAGCATTATGTGGTACGCCGCGTGCCTGCTCGTAGGCCTAAGTATCCTAAACATATAGTCCTTGACGATGTCGTACCTCTTCACGGCCTCGTCCATAGCCTCTAGTACCACGCCCCTCTCTCGCAACGCCTTCAACTGAGCCTCCACAACCCTATTATCCACGGTCACCGCGAGACCGGCAATCTGCTCCAGCTCCTCCCTCCTAATCCCAAGCCTCTGCATAGCAATCTCCATCAACTCCTCCGTGACCTCAACCCCCGGCTCGCCGCTGAAGATGGTGTCGAGGTCGAGGTGCTTGACGTACTCGTCTATGGCTGGGTCCGGCGGCAGCTTCTCGATAGCATCGTAGGCCTCGAGACGCCTACGTATCAGCCACTCCGGCTCCCCGCGCTTACGCGCATACTCCTCCAAGTCGCGCTTAGAGAAGCCGAGGATCTCCCTAACAGTGGACAAGCCTCCTCACCCCCTAACCGCGGAGTAGCCCTTCTCCTCAATCAGGCGGACCAGCTCGGGCCCGCCCTCGCGAACAACACGGCCATTCATAACCACGTAGACGTGATCGGGGCGGATCGTCTTACAAAGACGCGCGAGGTGGGTTACGACCAGCACGCCTGCCCCGAGCTCATCCCGTAGGTATTTGATAGCCTCTCCTATCCTCTGGAGAGAGTCCACGTCAACCCCGCTGTCCGGCTCGTCTAGGAGCGCGACCCTAGGCTTCATCGCTATAACCTTGGCCATCTCCAGCTTCTTCCTCTCGCCGCCGCTCATCCCCACGTGGAACTCGCGCTCGAGCACCCTGGAGGGGAGCCCCACGAGCCCCAGTATGTTGTTCACCAGCTTCAACGCCTCCAGCTCTGACACCCTCCAGTACCTCTCCACCAGCAGCCTCAACAGGAGTCCAACCTTCACGCCCTCGAGGGTCGGCGGGTTCTGGAAGGCGGCCGCCAGGCCCCTACGCGCCCTCTCCTCCGGCGGCAGCTTCTCCAGCCTCTCCTCGCCCAACAGTATCTCACCGTGGTCGACGTGGTAGCCCTCCCAGCCGACGATAGTGTATATTAGTGTGCTCTTCCCGGCGCCGTTCGGCCCCATGAGGTAGACAACCCTACCCTCCGGCACCTCGA
>CAZTIR010000101.1:0-1864 GCA_964613695.1 uncultured Desulfurococcales archaeon
TAATGTACTCGAGGGGCATCGGCTGCCTACCCCTATCCAGGGACGATACGATAGTGGGCGCGGTCTGCGAGCCAGACGTGGTGGCTGCGCTGGCGGAGGAGCCCCTGAGGGACCCCGTCTACAACCACTCGACCCGCCGCCTAGTCTACGCGGAGGACAGCGACACCGTCTGGGAGGCCCTGGGGGTGATGACGGAGGGCGGCTTCCGCCGCCTACCGGTCCTAGCGCGCGGAGCCCTGGCAGGCGTGACGACCATACACATGCTCGTGAAGGCCGTGACCGAGAACCCAGAAGCCCTCTACGAGAGCATAGCCCCGAGGCACCTGAGAGAGGCGACAACAATAGACCCTAGGGACCCCGTCCCCCAGGCGGCGGCCAGGATACTAGTCTCGGGGGTTGGAGCCGTACTGCTAACCGTAGGGGGCGTACCAGCCGGGATATTCACGGAGAGGGACGCGGTGAGAGTATACGCGGAGAAGGGCGACCCTAGGAGGAGGCCCAGACTCGAAGAGTAGAAGGCTTATAAGAGGAGGGATGGGACAGCGAGAAGACACGGCTGGTAGCCGGGTCGTCTAGCGGCCAAGGATGCGGGGCTCTGGCCCCCGTGACCGGGGTTCGAATCCCCGCCCGGCTACCACTCCTCCCCAACCACACCCCACCCGAGGCCACGGGCGTTGACCCGCCTCGAGCTGCCCCGCGAGTGGGTCGAGAAGGCTAGAGTCTTCCTGGAGGATGCGGAGAGGCACCTGGAGGAGGGCCACTACTGGCTCACATGCTTCGAGGCCCAGCAGGCTGCAGAACTCTACCTCAAAGCCCTCATAGTCGCCCTGACCGGGGTCCACCCCTTCACCCACGACCTCTCAGAGCTTCTAGACGCCCTACGCGAGCTAGGCCTGAGCATCGGAGACGAGCTCTACACGTACGCCGACGCGCTCACGCCGCACTACACGCTAGCCAGGTATCCGGGTAGAAAACCCGTAAGATACACGAGGGGTGTTGCCGAGAGGTGTGTGAGGTATGCGAGAGAACTCGTCAGCTGGGTTGAGGGGCAGACTGCTGAGGGCGATGGCGGAGAGGCTTAGGAGGGGGGATGAGCTGCTAGCAGAGTACGTCGAGAGGATTGCCGAGAGGTTCCCGGAGGCTAGGGTGCTGCTGGTGGGCTCCCGCGCCCGGGGAGACCACCTGCCCTACAGCGACTACGATATCGTCGTCGTGCTGCCCCGGGTGGGGGACAGGATAGAGGCCATGGTGGAGCTTAGGAGGCTCAAGCCCAGGGGCCTCAGCCTAGACCTCATAGTGCTCGGCGAGGATGAGCTAGGAGACCCGCTAGTCGCCAAGATGCTGGAGAACGCGGTGCCCCTCCACGAGCCGCGGAGAGGCGCTACCGGCGGCAGAGCCTCTCCTCGAGAAGCCTCCTCATGACCCTAGCGTTCTCGAGCATCCAGTGGTCGTTGTTGAAGAAGACGTGCACCACCCTAGGCTCTAGGCCCGCAACCCTACCAGCCACCTCCTCGAGCTCCTCGAGGCTATAGTCGTGGGCGTACCACGCAACCCTACCATGCATCCTGAGATACACCCTACCCCCGCTCGACACTATCCAGGTGCCCATAGGCGAGTCTACAGAGACGAGGGTGAAGCCAAGCCCCTCAGCCCACCCCACACTCCACTCGCTGAACCAGGACGGGTGCCTAAACTCGATGGCCACGCGGGCACCCAGCCCAAGCCTCTCCACCAGCCTCTCCACACGCTCCACGTGAGAAGGCCTCCTATCGTAGGAGGGCGGCAACTGGAAGACATAGTAGTCTATGACGCGGTCCATGGGGGCGAAAGCCTCCACAAACCGGGAGGCCAGCTCCAAGCCCCT
>CAZTIR010000102.1:0-1659 GCA_964613695.1 uncultured Desulfurococcales archaeon
CGCCTCTAGTCTTTCTACTTCTACTTTCATTTACGCTGCTTATATCGCTTAGGTCCCCTCCACGTTTTATAACCGGCTACGAGCCTTTTACACGGACTGTTGCCGCTGACTACCAGCACCCTTCCTGCAAGGCTGCGGGCTGGACGACCCCGGTGGCGGCTGCTTAGGGCTCCTGGCCAGCTTCGGAGACCTCCCGGAGTATCCTGAGGGCTGCTAGGAGTAGTGAGGCGCCTCTAACACAGTTGTTCTCCAGTGCATCCTGGTAGGCCGCCTCTAGTACACCCGTCAGCATAGCGGTGTAGAGTGATGCGGAGTCGTTCTCGGGGGGTGGTAGCTCGGATAGCGTCTGGTAAAGTCGCGGGCATATCCTCTTCATGCAGGGCAGTCGGCAGGCTTTGTTCACGAGGCTTGCAACCCGGTTGAGCGCGTCTAGCACCTCATCTAGCTCCATGACACGCTACCTGCTGCCTCCGGCTCACACTCTAGGCGATACCCAGTATACTAGCACGCCGCCGCCGGGCAGGTCGAAGGATATTCTCATTGGGAGGGCTTCACCATACTCTATTGTCGCTGTTGAGGCGGCCTGCGTCGCCTTTAGACTCGATTGTAGCAGGTCGACCGCGTACTTCGAGACTACCGGTGGGTTAGCCTTAACCTCATAGGTTATGAGCGGACGCCCCACCTCCATGATGTTGTAGTACTCTTTCTGGGGCGTCACGCTCCTGGCTATCAACCTATCCTGCTCCGCTACAAACTCCACCTCATCGCTTACTATCTTAGCATCCCTCACGATATTCTTGAAGTCATCCGCAGACATCTGGGCCATGACAGTGAGCTCTACCTGCGGCTCGCTAAGCTCCTCGACCACACCCTCTATGAGGGGCACGTAGAATGTTCTCCGGACGCCCGTCTTCTTGTCCACGAAGTTTATGCGGAGCCTTCTCTGCTCCTCCTCCAGCACAATCTCGACTATATCGTTCCTAGTCCCCCTTTTAGCGATCTTGTTAAGCTCGTCGGCAGGCACGATGAAACTCTTCTTCTCCCCGCCCGTGTCGAACTCCTCGAAAGCCCCTAGAGGAATCTTCATGACCACCATCGTGGTCTTGTCCGCGCTAAGGGCTTTGACGACGAGCCCCTCGCCTGGGTCGGCGGTGAAGGGGATCTGATCGAGAACCTTCGCTATAGTCTGCATGATGTACTTGAACTTCGTTGCAGCGGGGTATACCAGCCTAACCATACCCTCCCCCTACTCCACCTAACACACCCCAGGCGGTGATAAAGTGGCGTACAGTAATACCCTCGAGGGCCGTCGGCCTTGAAACACCTCATCATAGGCTAGGAGCCTCGGCTTCACGGCCCTCCCCAACCGGCCCGGCATCCCGGCGGAAAGGGGAGGGTTTTTGAGGCAACCCGCACGGCTAAAACCTCTGAGCATGCTCACGACTCTTCGCTCAACTTCCTTAGAAGCTCCTCGAGCCTCCTCCGACGCGCAGCCGTGTAAGACCTCCTGGCCCCGGTGGCGCCGTGCACGGGCTCCGGGTGCGGCTGTGCACGCTCCTCTACGAGTCTCAGCGTCTTGCCCAGCTCGGGGTACCAGACGGGGTTGGGGCACACGCTACGCTCGGGGCAGAAGGTGCAGCAGAATGCGCAGACCTGCTG
>CAZTIR010000103.1:0-1648 GCA_964613695.1 uncultured Desulfurococcales archaeon
ACGTACCATAGGACGGACTCGACTAGGGTCAGCGATGCTGGCATAGCGGTGGCCAGGGAGTATATAAGACAGGTTTGGGGCGAGGAGGGGCTCGAGAAGCTCTTCCGGCCTAGGCGCTGGGAGCCCAAGCACCTCGTAGGCGTTGAGGCGGCCCACGAGGCTATTAGGCCAACGCGCCCGATAGACGCTGAGACGCTTAGGAGGCTCATAGATGAGGGTATAATAGAGACTCCGAGGCCCCTGACCCGGAGGCACCTAGCCCTCTACGACCTCATCTTCCGGAGGTTCATTGCTAGCCAGATGGCGCCAGCTAGGATAGAGGTGCAGGTCCTACGCGTCAGCGTTGACGGCGAGAGCGTCGAGGCTAGGAGGAGGGCTAGGGTTGTAGACCCAGGCTTCCTCCTGGTTTACAAGCCGTGGGAGGTGGAGGGCGAGGTAAAGCCGGGCAGGTACCGTGTCGTAGAGGTGAGGGGCAGGCCGACAACCTGGCCCCTCACACACGCCGAGGTAGTCCGGCTCATGAAGGAGGAGGGGATTGGGAGGCCTAGCACCTACGCCAAGATAATAGACACGCTGCATCAGAGGAAGTATGTGCGCACCCTACCACGTGTAGGCTGGCTCAAGCCCACGCCCCGCGGCCGCCTCGTCAAGAGGTATCTAACAGAGGGGTTGGCCGAGAGGCTGTCGAGGCTAGCCTCGAGGCTGGCTGCCGGCGTTGATGCTAGAACGGCGGCCGAGATGGTGAAGAGGATGGTGTCGGTTGAGAGGACGAGGGAGCTGTTAGAGAGGATGGACGAGGTTGAGGACGGCAAGATATACTATGAGGAGCTTCTCGACGAGGTTAGAGGCGAGGTTGAGAGCGTGGAGCCCCTGCTACACGCACTGATACGCGAGACGCTGGAGAGGCTCGGGTACGCGCGTGGGGGTTGATAAGGCAGTCCTCCTAAACGATTTATACTTATCCATCTTACGGGTAAACGGGAAGCCCTTTAGCGGCAGAGGTGCCCACCGTGGCTTCGAGCGGAGCCACCCTGAGGATAGCATTGTTGCACATGAAGCTAAAGCTTCTAGTGAAGAGGGCTAACCTCGATAGGGCTAGGAGGCTCCTACGCGAGGCGGTATCCAAGAACACCGAGGGTATACACGTGGTCGTCCTGCCAGCCTATGTTAACATTGGGGCCTTCCACCTGTTCTACTCTGAGAACCGTGCGAAGAACATTGTGAAGCACCAGGCTGAGAGGATACCGGGCCCGACAACAGAGTATCTGAGCAAGGTGGCCATCGAGAACGGGGTCTATATCGTCGGCGGCCCTATCATAGAGAGGGCGGGGCCCCGCATCTTCTTAACAATGTTCATCATAGCCCCTAACGGTGAGATTGTCGGCAAGTATCGTAAGCTCGTACTGACCGAGAGGGAGAAGAGCTACGGGGTTAGCGCGGGCCGGGAGGTGTTGACGCTCAACCAGTTGCCACGCAAACTAGGCGTGATGACCGAGGATGACCTCCTAGCGCCCGAGGTGGCGAGGAGCCTAATCCTCTACGGCGCCACCGGGATAATAACAACCCTGGGCTTCTCACAGGACCCCGAGCTGTTGCGCAAGCTCCTGCTCGTCAGAAGCATAGAGAATAGGGTGCCCATACTCGCGCT